>QHTZ01000075.1 GCA_003221005.1 Gemmatimonadota bacterium | reverse complement strand
CGGTCGTGTCCGCGAACGCCTGCAAGCGTGGCGCGGCTTCGGCCGCGTCCGACAGCAGGATGCAATGGCTCGCGGCGGCGCCGCGACCCACGCGGCCCCGCAGCTGGTGGAGCTGCGCCAGCCCGAACCGCTCCGCGTGCTCGATCAACATGACGGTGGCGTTGGGCACGTCGATTCCGACTTCGATCACCGTGGTGGCGACGAGCACGTGAACGTCTCCGTCCCGGAACGCGCGCATCACCGCGTCGCGCTCGTCGGTGGCCAAACGGCCGTGCACGAGACCGACCCTCAGCTCGGGGAAGACCTTCTTCAGACGCGCGGCCATGGTCGTCGCGGCCTTGAGGTCGGCCCGCTCCGATGTTTCGATCACGGGATACACGACATAGGCCTGCCGACCCGCCGCAGCCTCGCTGCGGATGAACTCGTAGATCTTGGGCCGCGCCGCCTCGCCGCGGAGGGCCGTCTTCACCGTCCCCCGCCCCGGCGGCCGCTCGCGCACCTGCGTGACGTCGAGATCGCCGTACAGGGTGAGCGCGAGCGAGCGGGGGATGGGTGTCGCCGTCAAGAGCAGCACGTCGGGCGCGTCACCTTTCTCGACCAGCGCCGCGCGTTGCTCGACGCCGAAGCGGTGCTGCTCGTCGATCACCGCGAGACCGAGGCGCTGAAAGCTCACGGACTCCTGAATCAGCGCGTGTGTGCCGACCACGAGGCGCGAGGCCCCGCCCGCGATGCGCCGGCGCGTCGCGGCTTTCTCGGCCGCCGTGAGCCGACCGATCAGCAGCTCAGGCACGAGCGCCAGCGGCACAAGCAGCCGGCCGAGCGTCGCGTGGTGCTGCTCCGCCAGCAGCTCGGTCGGCGCCATGATGACCGCCTGGTAGTCGTTCTCCAGGGCGAGAAGCATGGCGAACAGCGCGACTACCGTCTTCCCGGTCCCCACGTCGCCCATCAGCAGGCGGTGCATGCGGAGCGGCGCCGTCATGTCCTCGGTGATCTCGCGTACCGCCCGCCGCTGGTCGGCGGTGAGCTCGAAGGGCAGGTGCTCCTTGAGCCGCGTGGTGAGCTCTTTCTTCACGGCGAAGCGAATCCCGGCGCGCGCGCGCTTCGCGAGCAGCCGCGCGCGCGCCTGCACGAGCTGCTGGTCGAATAGCTCGTCGAAGGCGAGCCGGCGCCGCCCACGCTCAGCGTCCGCCACGCTCGCGGGACGGTGCACCGCGGCCAGCGCAGTCCGCAGCTCCGGGAGCTCGAGCGCCGCGCGCAACGCCGCCGGATGGGGATCGACGACGAGCGCGAGCAGCGCGTCCAGGTGCTGGTGCAGCAGGCCGCGGATCTGACGATGGGTGAGCCCCTCGGTGGCCGGGTACACCGGCAGCACCAGGCCGCGATCCGGCTCCTCTCCCTCCTCCGAGAGCACGATGAATTCACGAGGGACGAGTTGGCGGCCGTGATAGTAGCGCACCGGGCCGGTGACGAGGAGCAGCTGTCCCTGCTTGATCTGGCGCTCGAGGAACGGCTGGCCCGGCCAGGCGCATTCGAGCACGCCGCTCGCATCCCGCAGCACGGCGCGGAACACGCGCAGGCCGCGGCGCGTGGGGATGATCCCCGTGCTCACCACCCGTCCGACGCACGACACCTCGCGCCCCACGTCGGCGCGCGCCAGCGGCGTGAGGGTGGTCGCGTCGAGATAGCGGTGCGGGGCGTGATACAGGAGGTCGCCGACGGTGCGGATACCGAGTCGCGCGAGCGCCTCCGCGCGCCGCGGGCCTACACCCTTGAGATACTTCACGGAGGTGGTCAGCTGGAGCGTCATACCTTCGATCTCAGGGCAACCCCTGCCGGCGGCGCCACGCCCACTCGGCGGTGAGCGCTGCGACCACGAGCGCGAACAGCCACCAGCGGTCGCGCGCGCCCACGGTCTCGAGCCGTCCCGCGGGAGCGCCGGTCTGCGCATGCAGCTGGGGGGGGGCCGGGCGCCACTCGTCCGAATATGTCTCCACGGCTACGATCCCCCGCTCTGCGCCCCCCGCCAGCGCGTAGCGGTATACGCCGGGCGGCAGTCGCAGCTCGCTCCGGCCGGAGGCGTCGAAACGCAGCGTGTCCCGTCGCGCGACGTTCCCCGCGGCGAGTGTCGCGACCAGATCACGCGGTGCACCCGAACCGGTCCAGCGCCAAACCACGGGGAATCCATTCGCGACGACGCGTGCTTCCGGCACCGCCCTTTCCCCCTTCCCCCTTCCCCCTTCCCCTTCGAGCAACCAGTCGGCCAGCGCCGCGACCACCGCCCGGTACGCCTCGGTGCTCGCGCCGCCACGGAACGCCCAGCGGTACAATCCCCCCGCAGCGATGTCGGCACGGCGCGCCCCGCCCCCGCCCCCCTCGGAGAGGACGAGGACCGGCCGCGCCCTGCCGCGGCGCGCGAGCCGCGCGGTGAGCGCGACCACCGTCGCGCTGTCCGGCGCCGGGGACGGAACCGCGAGCGCCGCCACCGGGGGAAGCGAGTCCCACGCGACGCCGGCGAGCGCGGCGCTGAGCGGCGACGCTGGCGGGGCATCGACGTACCAGTCCCCCTCCTGCCCGGCAGCGGTATGCCACCGCAGCACGGCGCTTGGCCCGGAGAGCCGGCCCAGCGCCGCGGGGTCGCCACCCTCCACGACGAGCCGGGCACCGGAGACCGCGCGCCGCACGATGTCCGACCCGACGGGCGCGAGCGTAGTGGCGTCCCGCCAGCGCGACCCGCCGCCGGACACCGCTTCGGGCGCCACGAACATCTTGAGCGGGACGCGCGCCACGTCGGCCAGGGTGCGCGCCAGGAATCGCAGGTCCCAGTCGGGGGGCGCCGCCAGCACTACGACTGCCGGCGCGGAGCTGACCTCGACCACAAGCCGCCGCGCGTCGTCGCGGGGCTCGGAGTCCCGCACACCCTCCAACCGCACTTCGAGTGTCGACCAACCGGGAGACGGGAAACGGGAGACGGGAAACGCAAGTTCTGTCGACACGATCCCGCTATCAGGTAGCGACACGTCACGCGCCGCCAGCCGCCGCCCTTGGTCGACTACAGCAATCGTCGCGGCACGTTTCCCGTTTCCCGTTTCCCGGTTCCCGGCCGTTCCGTACGACACCGTCAACCGGATCGTATCCGTCTGCGCGACGCGCCGCGGCCCGTCGACCGCCGCGACGAAAGCGTCCCAAAACGGTGGGCGGGGGAGCACCACGACCCGCGGCGCGCGGCGCAGGTCCGGCGCCAGGCTTGCCACGTCCGCGAGCTCTCCGTCCGTGACGACAGCGACCGGCCCGCCGCGGGCTGCCGCCGCCGCGAGCGCGGGCTCGAGCCGACTCGCGCCGTAAGCCGGGGGCGTCGAATCGAACGCGGCGACCGCGTCGCCGAACCGCCAGATGACGCCACCCCCCGATCCGAGGGCGCGCGCGCTGTCCAGCGCCTCGCGCCAGCGCCCCCCGTGGCCGGTCATACTGAGCGACGCGTCCAGCAGCACGAGCGGCGGCGCCGCGCCGGGCAGGCGCCGCATTGCGATCGGGTTCCAGATGAGGATGAGTAGGGCGGCGAGGCCCGTGGCCCGGAGCAGCGCCAGGCCCGGGGTCAGGCGGCGATGCATCGCAATGCTTCGGGTAGGGTGAAGCGGCCCTCGTACAGCGCGCGGCCGACGATCGCGCCGGCGAGTCCCGCCGCGCGCACGCTCCGCAGGTCGTCGAGCGAGGCCACGCCACCTGAGGCGATCACCTCCAAGCCGAGTGCGGCGATCGCGCGGGCGCCGGCGACGTCGGGGCCCGTGAGCATGCCGTCGCGCGCGACGTCGGTGTAGATCACCGTGCGCGCCCCCTGACTGCGCACCCGCTCGGCGAGCTGGAGGGCGGTCAGGTCGAACAGCTCCGTCCAGCCGCGCACCGCGACGTGCCCATCCTTCGCGTCGATGCCCACGGCGAGGCGCCCGGCGCCGTGCCGAGCGAGCAGGCGCTCCACCAGCGCCGGATCGGTTGCGGCTTTCGTGCCGACGACGACGCGGGTCGCGCCCCACTCGAGCATCTCGTCGATCGCGGCCTCGGTTCGCAGGCCACCGCCCACCTGCACGGGCACGGTGACCGCGGCCAGGAACCGGCGGGCGAGCACACGGTTGTCGCCCCGCCCGAAGGCGCGGTCCAGGTCCACGAAGTGCACCCAGCGGGCGCCGTCCTCCGCGAACCCCTGGGCCACGCCCACGGGGTCGTCGCTGAAGGCCGTGGCTCGGTCCGGCGCGCCCTGGCGCAAACGCACCACGCGCCCGCCCTGGACGTCGACGGCGGGATAGAGGTCCACGTTGTGGAAGAAGCTAATCGACGCGCGCGGCGACCGTGGCGTGATGGGTGGCGGGCTCGAGCTCCGCCTGCAGCCGGACGCGCACCGAATCGTACGCCGCTCGGAGGCTCTTCGGGACCGGAGTACCGGCCCCCATGTTCAGGCGCTGCGGATTAGTCGCGCGGCCGTTCACGAGGAACTCGTAGTGCAGGTGCGGGCCGGTCGAGAGGCCGGTCGATCCCACGTAGCCGATCGTCTCTCCCTGCTCTACCCTCTCCCCGACGTGTAGCCCGCGTGCGAACGCGGAGAGGTGGCCGTAGCGGGTGTGGATCCCGTTCCCGTGCCGCAGCTCGATCAGGTTGCCGTAGCCCTCCTCCTCGCGCCCCACTTCGGTCACGATGCCGTCCGCGGTCGCCCGCACCGGCGTCCCGTAGGCTGCGGAGAAATCGACGCCTTCGTGCTGGCGCCACGCGTGGAGGATCGGGTGGTAGCGCGCGCCGAATCGGCTCGAGACGCGCCTGAACTGGAGCGGCGCGCGCAGGAATGCCCGCTTCAGTGAGCGGCCCTGCTCGTCGTAGTAGCCGGCCCGTTGCGGCGCGGAATCGGGGACGAACAAGTATGCATAGCTTGGGGTGCGTCCCACGTCGACCGCCGCCGCGAGGATGCGGCCGAAGCGCCGCTCGCCCTCGGGGGACTCGAGCCGCTCGAGCACCACGCGAAACCGGTCCCCGGGATGGACGTCGCGCGTGAAGTCCACCTCCCAGTCGTACACGTCCGCCAGCGCCCACGCGAGGGCGCGGCGCTCCGCGACGGGGAGGAAGCTGTCGGGCATCGCCTTGTCGAGGGCGTCGTACAACGACGTCTCGATCACGCCCGTCACGCGCAGGCGGGAAATCGCCCAGGGAATCGTCTCCGTCGTCTCGCGCCACTCCCCTCCGGACTCCGCGCGCTCGAGCCGCACGAGCCGCTCGGGCGAGAGCCGCACGGCGACCCGGTCGGCGACGCTGTCGGTGGCGAGCCGACGGAACTGGAAGACCAGTCCCGCGCGCAGCCGCCGCACGGGCAGGTGGGTCGCAGCCGCGAGCAAGGCGCTGTAGTCACGTCCCACGATCCCGGCGCGCGCCAGCGGGTCGGCCAGAGTCTCGCGGCGCCCCAGGGCCTCGACGTAGCCGACGTACGCCCGGTCGACGCGAATCGGCGGCGCGGTGATGGGACGGCGCCCGGACCACGCTTCGCGCGCGGCCCACCCGAGCGCCCCGAGCGCGAGCGCGCCGGCCGCCGCGTAGTGACTCGCGCGCCAGGCCATCAGTCCATCTGACGCCGGATGAAGGTGGGAATCTCGAGCTCGTTCACGTCGGCGACGGGCGGCGCCGCGAGCGGCCGCTTGACGGCCACCTCCCCGGGCCTCACGTAGCCGGGCGGGGGAACGGGCGTGGGCCGCGGCACACGCTCGCGGAACGGCAGCACGCCCGGAGCGGCGCGACTGGTGACGTCGGCCGTCGCTGTCTGCTTCTCGAAGCCCGTGGCGATGACCGTGACGCGGATCTCGCCGTGCATGGCGGGGTCGTTCACCGTGCCGAAGATGATCTCGGCATCCTCGCCCGCGGCGTCCTTGACGACGTCCGAGATCTGCGTGACCTCGCCCAGGGTGAGGTCTTCGCCCCCGGTGATGTTGATGAGCACGCCGGTGGCGCCCGTAATGGAGATGTTGTCGAGCAGCGGGCTCGAGATGGCCTGCTGCACCGCCTCCATTGCCCGGTTCTCGCCTCGCCCCGTCCCCGTCCCCATGATGGCGGACCCACCGTTCTGCATCACCGTGCGCACGTCCGCGAAGTCGACGTTCACGATGCCCGTGACGGAGATCAGGGTGGCGATCCCCTGCGTGGCGTGCAGCAGCACCTCGTCCGCCTTTTTGAGCGCGTCCTGGAACGGGATGCCCTTGCCCACGACCGCGAGCAGGCGTTCGTTCGGCACCACGACCATGGTGTCGACGTGCTTCTTCATTTCGGCGATCCCCATTTCCGCCTGGCGCATCCGCTTCCGTCCCTCGAACAGGAACGGCTTCGTCACGATGCCGATGGTGAGGGCGCCGAGGTCGCGCGCCATCTGCGCGATGTTGGGCGACGCGCCCGTCCCGGTGCCGCCGCCCATGCCGCAGGTCACGAACACAAGGTCCGCCCCGTGAAGGGAGTGCAGCACTTCGTCGCGGTTCTCTTCGATCGCCTGGCGGCCGATCTCGGGACGCGCCCCCGCACCCAGCCCGCGGGTCAGCTTCTTCCCGATCTGGACCTTGACGTCGGCCTTGTTGTTGAGGAGGGCCTGGGCGTCCGTGTTGACGGAGATGAACTCCACCCCGGGCAGACCTTCGTCGACCATGCGGTTGAGCGCGTTGCCGCCGCCCCCGCCTACGCCGACGACTTTCATCCGCGCGTTCTGCGATACGGTCTCTTCGAGCTCGAAGATCATGGCTCCCTCGGGTCCCCGATCAGAAGAAGTCCTGCAACCATCGCTTGAGCGGTCCGAACAGCCTGTCCACCCCGGCGCCCTGCGCCCGCGCGCCCCCCCCCACCCCGCTCCCTCCCCTGCCCCCACCGGCAGCGGCTCCCTGCGCCACCCGCCGCGCCGCGTACAGCACCAGCCCTGCCGGCACCGCGTAGCGCGGCGCCTGTACGCTGTCCACCAGCCCGGAGATCCCGTGCTCGGGCGCGCCAGCGCGCACCGGCACGCCGAACACGTCGCGTGCGAGCTCCACCATCCCCGGCAGGTGCGTCGTGCCCCCCGTCAGCACCACCCCGGCGGGGAGCCGGCCGCTCCCATAGCCCGCCTTCTCGAACTCGCGGTCCACCATATGGAAGATCTCTTCCAGGCGCTGGTGGATGATCTCCGACAGCATCTCGCGCGCCGCCTGCCGTGCCCCCTGGCCCGGCGTGGAGGGCAGCGTGATCATCTCCGACGGATCGACGAGCGGCTTGTACGCGACGCCGTGCCGCTCCTTGAGCCGCTCGGCGTCGGCCTGCGTCACGCCGAGCACCTGGACCACGTCGGTCGTCAGGTACGCCCCGGCGAACCGCAGCGACGCGAGGTGCCGGATCTTCCCCTCGTGGAAGACGGCGACCCCGGTCGAGCCGCCGCCGACCTCGACCAACGCCACGCCCAGCTCCCGCTCGTCGTCCGTCAGTACCGCGTACGACGCGGCCAGGGGCTCGAGCACCAGGTCCGCCGCGCGGTATCCCGCCCGCTGCACGCTCTTGCGCAGGTTCTGGGCGGCCGTGGCCTGCACCGTCACGAGGTACATCTCGACCTCGAGCCGCGTCCCCGTCATCCCCACGGGGTCCGAGATGCCGCGCTGCTGGTCGACCACGTACTCCTGCGGAATGTCGTGCAGGAGCTCGTTGTCTTTGCCGAGCGAGACCGCGCGGGCGACCTCGTTCACCCGGGCGACGTCCGTCGCGGTGATTTCGTCGCCGCTCACCGCGACCACGCCGGGAGACGATCGCGCCGAGACGTGCTCCCCCGCGATGCCGCACGTCAGCGCGGCAACTTTGGCGCCTGCCATCCGCTCGGCGTCCCGCATCGCGGCGGCCACGGAGCGCGCGGTCTCGTCGATGTCGCGCACCATGCCGCGGCGCACGCCGCCGTTCTTCGCCAGCCCCACGCCCAGCACCTTCGCGACCGGCTGCCGCGGCAGATCGCCCACGACCTCAGCGATCACGGCGCACGTCTTGGTGCTCCCCAGGTCGAGGCCGGCCACGAGCCGGCGGTCCCGCGTCACGGCCTCCCCCGTCCCCCCCGTGCCCCCCGTGCCCGCCGTCCCTTCCGCTCCCCGAGCCCGCCGCGGCGACCTGCCTCGGACGCATGCGCCTGGCGCCGCACCACGACTTGCCCGGCATAGCGCGCATCGAGCTCGCCGTAGGCGCGCCCCCTCGCTGCCAGGTCCTGCGCCACGAGCGTCACCGCGCGAATGTCCTCCGGGCCGGCATCGCGGCGCAATAACACACGATGTGGCCCCAGCTCGAGACGCACGTCGCCGCGTGCCAGGCTTTTGGCGCCGGTGATCGCCTGAAACAACGTGGGATCCACCGACTGCACGAGCGCCAGGACGCCGGCGGCGCCGGCGTCCGCCGTTGCCGCGACCGGGAGGTCGAGCCCGGTGCGTTCGGGATCGAACGGCAGCGGGTGTCCCCTCCCGTCCACCGCCACCAGACTGCCGCCGCGCGTGCCGGGCACGAGCGCGGCCGGCTCGACCTCGCTCACCGTCACCTCGAGCGTGCCCGGCAGCCGCCGCGCGATCGCCGCATCGGCGACCCCGTTCAGTCCCTTGAGCCGGTCGGCGAGGAGCCGCGTGTCCGTGAACACGCTCGCCCCCGGCGAAAGCCGCAATGCTGCGATGACCGCATCCGGCGCGAGGTTCTTCACGCCAACCAGCTCGACCTGCCGCAACCGGAACCAGGACAGCCGCTCGAGCGCGCGCGGCGCACCCACCCACCCCACGCAGGCCGCCGCTGCGAAGACGACCCCGACCGCGGCGGCCCGCCGCTTCGCCCGGCTGCGCCGCCGCCTCCTCACGACCGCTTCCCCCGTCCCACGTCCCCCGTCCCTAGGCGCTCGAGCAACTCCCGGGCGACGAGCGTGATGTCTCCCGCACCGAGCGTGAACACGACGTCGCCGGCGCGCAGCAACCGCGCGACCCGGTCCGGCACGGCCGCGCGGTCACGCACCGCCGCCGTCACCGCTCCCGCACGCGCGGCGCCACGCGCCACCAGGTCCGCCGTCACACCGGGCATCGGTTGCTCCCGCGCTGCATAGATCGGTGCGACGACGACCACATCCGCCGCCGCGAGCGCCCGTCCCAACGCATCTCCGTGCAGCGCCGTGCGCGAGAATAGATGCGGCTGAAATACCGCCACGACGCGTCGCTGCGGAAACACTTGCCGCGCGGCGGCGAGGGTCGCCGCGACCTCGGTCGGGTGATGCGCGTAGTCGTCCACCACCGTGACGCCTCCCGCCTCCCCGATCCGCTCGAACCGCCGCGCCACGCCCCTGAACTGCTGGAGCGCACCCAGCACGCGCGTGTGATCGGCGTGCAACGCGTGCGCGACGGCGAGCGCCATGCTCGCGTTGCGCACGTTGTGGATCCCAGGGACCCGAAGCCGCAGGCTCACCTCCGCACCGTCGGGCAACCGCACGCGTGCCTCCGAGCCCTCCGCCCCGAGCGTCACCCCGAGGATCCGTACATCCGCGTCCTCGCCGAAACCGACGCGCCACACCGGCACGCCGAGCGAGGCGGCGACCCGCTGCGCGCCTACGTCGTCCCCGCCCACGATCACCTGCCGCGCGCGTCCGGCGAACTCCGCAAACGCCGACTCGAGCGCCGCCAAGGTGCCATAGCACTCGAGATGGTCTGCCTCGACGTTGTTCACCACGGCCACGGTGGGCGCGAGCGCCAGAAACGCGCGGTCGAACTCATCCGCTTCCACCACGAACAGCTCGCGCCCGCCGACGCGCGCATTGCCACCCCAGGGAGCGACGCGGCCGCCGGCGAGTCCCGTAGGATTTCGCCCGGCGGCCGCTAGCGCCTCCGTAACCATCACCGTGGTGGTCGTCTTGCCGTGAGTCCCGGCCACCGCCACCACGGTCCCGCCGGCGACGGCTTGGCCGAGGGCTTCGGCCCGCCGCACCACGGGGATCCCCTGGGCGCGCGCTCGCTCGAGCTCCGGGTGCTGCCCGGCTACCGCAGCGGTTACCACGACCGCACGGGCCCCCGCCACGTGCTGCGGGTCGTGTCCCCGCCATATTTCCACCCCAAGAGCTGCCAAATCGGCGGCACCCGATGGGTCGTTGTCACATCCGGTGACCGCGAGACCTTGGCGCTTGGCCAGCAACGCCAAGCCGCTCATCCCCGCCCCCCCGATGCCCATGAAGTGAATCGGGCGGGGATCACCCATTCCAAACAAGGTCATTAGTGGGGGCCTAATATATCGAATCTACGGAACTTGCGAAAGAGGCCACGGCTCACCGCCGTGGGACTGTCAAGATCGTTGACACGATCTCCCGGGCAGCGTCGGGGTGCCCCCGTTGCCGCGCTCGCCTACCGAGCGACTCGAGTCGGGCTCCATCGCGAGCCAGGTCGGTCACGACCTTGGCCAGGGAGTCCGGCGTGAGGCCGCGCTCGGCGAGCAGCACAGCGGCCCCTGCTTCGACCAGCGCGCGCGCGTTGTAGGTCTGGTGATCCGCTGCGGCCGACGGCAGCGGCACCAGCACGCTCGGCTTGCCCCAAGCGCACAGCTCCGCCACCGTCATCGCTCCCGCGCGGCACACCACGAGATCGGCCGCGCGGTATGCCGGCGTCATGGGATCGAAGAACCCACGCGCCACGACGCGTCCCGGCGCCGCGTAGCGCGCGAGCGCCGCCGCGTGCGCCGTTCCCGTTCCCCACAGTACGCTCACCGCGCCGAGCAGCTCGCGATCGAGTGCGCCTGCCAGCGCGTCGTTGAGCGCGCGCGCCCCTTGGCTCCCGCCGAACACGAGCACGCAGGGGCGCGCAGGGTCGAGCCCCAGGTCGCGCAGCGCGGCGGCGCGATCGCTCCGCCCTCCGTCCAGCTCCGGAGGCCGGATCGGGTTGCCGAAGGTGAACACGCGCGTGTCGGTTCCCGGGGCGAGGCGCGACCGCGCCTCCGGAAAACCGAGGTGCACCTGGCGCGCCCGCCGCGCCAGCCACCGGGTCGCGAGGCCTGGGAAAGCGTTCTGCTCCTGCAACACGGTGGGGATCCCCCGGCGCTGCGCGCGCCAGACGACGGGACCGGCAGCGTATCCGCCGGTGCCGACGACCACGTCGGGCCGCTCCGTGGTCAGCAGCCGATCCACGGCGCGCCACACGCGCCAGCCCACGATCGGCCAGCGCAGGTTGCGCCACCACGAGCGGCGGTACAGCGGCTCGAGCGGGAGCAGCCGGAACGGATACGGGGAGCGGGGCAGCACTTGCGCTTCGATCCCTCGCTCTGCGCCGACGAGCAGCAGCGCGAGGTCCGGGCGCGCGGCGTGGAACGCTTGCGCCAGAGCCAGCGCCGGCATGAGATGCCCGCCGGTGCCGCCGCCGGCGATGAGAACCTTCACCGCCCTACACCGCCCCGCCCCTCCCCCACACTCACCAGCACCCCGGTCACGAGCAGGGACATGAACAAGCTCGAGCGCCCGTAGGAGATGAACGGGAGCGTGACGCCGGTCGTCGGGAGCAGGGCCAGTGTCACGCCCACGTGGAGGATGGCGGAGATCCCGATCGAACCGGTGAGTCCCACCGCGAGCAGCTGCCCGAAGCGACTGTCGGCGGAGCGAGCGATGCGGAAACCGAGCCACACGAAGGTGCCGAGCAGCAGCAGCATCACGCTCACCCCGACGAACCCCCACTCCTCGCCGATGGTCGAAAAGATGAAGTCTGAATAGGCATACGGGAGATAGCCGAGTTTCTGTTGCCCTTGCCCCAATCCGACGCCGAGCAGCTTGCCGGCGCCGATCCCGACGAGCGACTGGTGCACCTGCCACGTCGCCTCCGCGGGGGCGCTGCCGGGGTTGAGGAAGGTGAGCACGCGGGCGAGGCGATACTGGGCGCTCGCCACCGCGCTGAACAGCAGCGGCGCGCTCCCCACGGCGAGCACCAGGAAGTGGCCGATCCGCGCCCCCGCGGTGAACAGCACCACGCCCGCGAGGACCGCGACGAGCAGGGCCATCGAGAGATTCGGCTCGAAGAAGATCAGCGCGAGCAGCGGCATGAGCACCGTCAGAAACGGCAACACGCCGAGTCGAAATGTGCGGATTTGCTCGCCCTTCTTCGCGGCGAGCATCGCGCACCACACGACGACGGTAAACTTGGCGAGCTCCGACGGTTGCACGGTCACGAACCCGAAGCTGACCCAGCGCCGCGCGCCATTGATCGCCGGCGCGATGGAGCGCGTGAACGGCAGCAGCGGAATGAGGAGCAGCAGCGCCGTGGCGGCGAGGAGCGGCCACGCGGCGCGTTGCCACCGGTGGTAGTCCGAGCGGGCGACGACGGTCGCGACGATGCCGCCCGCAATCGCGCCGAACAGCTGCCGCAGCGCGAATCCCGCGCCGACGTCGCCCGCCGGCGTCGTCACCAGGCTCGAGGCGCCGTACACCGCCACCAGGCCGAACACGACGAGCACCGCGGCGAGGAGCGCGAGCAGCCGGGTCTCCCAGCGGCGCTCGATCATCCGTTGACGCGGCTGAAGCCGCGGCTCGGCGTCTGCCGCTGAAGCGGCTTTAGCCGTAGTCGCCGAGTCGCGAGTTTACTCGCGCACAGCGTCACATTCGCTCCACCAAGGCGCGAAACGTCGCTCCCCGCTCCTCGTAGTCCGTGAACATATCGAAGCTCGAGCACGCGGGAGACAGGAGCACCGTGTCCCCGGGACGCGCGGCGCGCCGGGCGCGGGCCACGACGTCCGCGAACGTGGTGCCGCGCTCGAGCGGCACCGCGTTCCCGAGGTCGCGCTCTACCAGTGGACCAGCCTCGCCGTAGGCGACGACTAGCCGGCAGCGCTCCTTGAGCAGCGGCGCGAGGCGCGTGTACGGCTCGCCCTTGTGCCGGCCGCCGAGCAGGAGGACGAAGGGCCGGTCCATCGCCGCCACCGCCACCATCGTCGATGCGATATTGGTCGCCTTGGAATCGTTGATCCACAACACGCCCTGCACCTCGCGCACCGGCTCGAGGCGGTGGGGGAGCGCGTGGAACGATCGCAGCCCGGCGGCGAGGTGCGCCGGCGCGACGCCAACCGCGTGCACCGCGAGCGTCGCCGCGAGGGCGTTCGCCACGTTGTGGTCGCCCAGCAGCCTGAGGTCGTGGCGAGGCAAGAGTTCTACGTCTCCGAGACGCAGCGCGTGGCTCGCCACGTCATACCACCCGTCCGCCCGCCCCCTGAGCGAGAACAGCAGGTGACGGCCCTGCACTCCCCGCGCCAGCTCGAGCACGGCCGGATCGTCGGCGTTGAGCACCCACACCGCCCGTTCCGTCGCGTTGCGGAATAGCAGTCGCTTGTCGGCGTAGTAGTCCGCCACTGACGGATAGCGGTCGAGGTGATCGGGCGCGAGGTTCGTGAGCACCCCGATGTCGGGCGCGAAGTGCGGGCTGTCGTGCAACTGGAACGACGACGCCTCGACGGCGAGCCACGCGTAGCGCTCTCCCGCCAGGGCGATGTCTGCGAGCGGGCGTCCGATGTTGCCCGCGGCCGCGGCGCGCACCCCACCCGCGTCCAGCAGGTGCGCCGCGAGCGCGGTGGTCGTCGTCTTGCCGTTCGTGCCCGTCACCGCGATGCAGCCGGTGCCGCGCAGCGCTGCGAATCCGAGATCGAGCTCCGACACGATCGGCACTGCCGCGGCCCGCGCCGTGGCGAGGGGTGGGGCGTCGGGCGGCACGCCTGGCGAGACGATCACGGCCCCCGCCCGGCGGATCCGCTCCAGGTCGTGGCGCCCGAGGTCCACCTGCACGCCCGGCAAGGAGCCGAGCTCCCGGAGCCCGCTCGCGTGCTGGGGCCGTTCGGCGGCGTCGCTCGCATACACGCGCACCCCTGCGCTCGCGAGCAGGCGCGTCGCCGCGATCCCGCTGCGCCCCAGCCCCACGACGGCCACCTCGCTCCCCCGGCGGCGCCACGCCTCCGGGATCATCGCACCTTGAGCGTGGCGAGCGCGATCGCCGCGCACAGCACGCCGAGGATATAGAAGCGCATCACGACCTGGGGCTCCGCCCACCCGAGCTTCTCGAAGTGATGATGCAGCGGGGCCATGCGGAAAACCCGATGGGCGTCCGCGTACTCCTTCCCGTGCCGTTTCTTGCGCCAGCGATACGCGCCCGTCTGGACCAGCACGGAGACCGCCTCGGCCGCGAACACACCGCCCGCGATCAGCAGCAGAAATTCGGCCTTCAGCATGATCGCCACCGTCCCGAGCGCCCCCCCAATCGCGAGCGCGCCGGTGTCGCCCATGAAGACCTGGGCGGGGTGGGCGTTGAACCACAGAAACCCGAGCGCCGCGCCCGCGAGCGCGCCACAGAACACCGTCAGCTCCCCCGCGCCCGGAAGGAAATACACGCCGAGGTGTCGCGACCAGTCCACGCGGCCGAACACATACGCGAAGACGGCGAACGCCCCCGCGGCGATGGCCGTGAGCCCGCTCGCCAGCCCGTCGAGCCCGTCGGTGAGGTTGACCGCGTTCGAGCTGCCGGTCACCACGACGGTCACGAACAGCACGTATGCAGGCGGCCAGAACAGCACCAGGATGTACTTGAAGAGCGGCAGCTGCGTTGACGCGGCGGGGAGCGGGGCCGCGAGCGGCCACGCGAGCAGCGCCAGCCCGAGGGCGAGGCCAAATGAGGTCTGTCCGATGAGCTTCCACCGCGCCACAAGACCCTGCGGCTTGCCGCGCACAATCTTCAGGTAGTCGTCCAGGAAGCCGATGGCGCCCATCCACAGCGTGGCGATCACGGCTACCAGCACGTAGCGCGTGTCGAGCCGCGCCCACAGCAGGGTCGGCACCACGGTCGCCAGGATGATGATGAGCCCGCCCATCGTCGGCGTGCCACGCTTCCCCTGATGGCTCGCCGGCCCTTCGGCGCGGATCACCTGCCCGACGTTGCGCCGCCGCAAGCGCTCGATGACCGACGGCCCGAACACGAACGCGACGAGCAGCGCCGTCACCGTCGCGCCCGCGGCGCGGAACGTGATGTAGTTGAACAGATTGAAGACGATGTGCTGCTTCGCGAGCGGCGCGAGCAGGTGGTAGAGCACTCGTGCGTCCCCCGTCCCCCGGCTGTCAGTTCAGGTCCGCCAGCACCCGCTCGAGCGCCACGCCCCGCGAGGCCTTGAGCAGCACCACCTCATCTCCCCGCAGCGCCGCGCGCAGCCGCGGTCCGAGCGTAGCAGCATCAGGAGCCGTGACCAAGTGGGCGTCCATCCGCGGCTGCAACGCCGCGAACGCGGCTGCGAACTCTCCCACCGCGCCGATCAGCGTCGGTCGGAGCGCGACGATCTCCGCCGCCGCCGCCGCGTGCAATCTGGCACTCTCGGCCCCCAATTCCAACATCGTGCCCACGACGACCGCCAGCGGCCGGCCTCGCCGTGCGGCGAGCCAGTGCGCGAACCTGACCGCCCAGCGCAGCGAGCTCGGGTTGGCGTTGTAGGTGTCGTCGATGATGGTGAGTCCCCGCACGCTGAGCACGCTCCCCCGCCCCGGTGGCAGGCGGACGTCCCGGAGCGCCGCGAGCGCCCGCGCCGGATCGGCCCCTGCCTCGCGGGCGACCGCGGCCGCGAGCATGGCGTTCTCCACCTGGTGGAATCCCACCACCGGAAGGGTCACCTCCGCCCCGGCCCAGCGGATGCGCGGCCGCCCCGCGTCGTCCAGCTCGGCGCTCGCGGGGTGCACGTCCGCGGCCGGGTCGCTGCCGGCGACGATCGTCCGCGCGAGCTGCCGCGCTGCGGCGCCGAGGGTCGGCGGCTCGGTGCCCACAACGGCGACGGGTGTGCCCTCCACGAGCGCGAGCTTCTCGCGCATGACCCCCTCGAGCGAGCCGAAGCCTGCGACGTGAGCGTAGGAGACGTTCGTGACCACCGCGACCGTCGGCTCGATGATCCCGCGGAGCCGGGCGATCTCTCCCGGGACGCTCGCCCCTGCTTCCACCACCAGCGCCTGCGCGTCGTCCGGGGCCTCAAGCAGAGTGAGCGGGACTCCCACGAGGTTGTTGAGGTTCCTGGCGGTCGCGTGCACGCGCCATTTCGTTACCAGCGCAGCGCGGATCATTTCCTTCGTGCTGGTCTTCCCGCTCGACCCCGTTACGGCGATCACGGGGCTGTCGGACGGGAGCAGCCGGCGTCGCGCCCGCGCGAGCATCCCGAGCGCTTGCAGCGTGTCGGCCACCTCGAAGAAGGGGAGACCGTCGACCGCCGGCGTACCCCGGCGCACCACGGCCCCAGCGGCGCCTCGCGCCTTCGCGTCGGCGAGGAAGTGGTGGGCATCGAAGCGCTCTCCCTTGAGCGCGACGAAGAGGGCGCCGGGTGCCAGCGCCCGGGTGTCGGTGCTCACCCCGGTGAAGCGCAACCCGCGGGGCCCCGGCACACTGAGCGCGGCGGCAACGGACTCCGAGTCCCAGACGGTCACTAGCTCGCTCCCAGCTCGCGCACCACCACCCGCTCGTCGAACGGACGCTTCTCGGTGCCGATCACCTGATAGGTCTCGTGCCCCTTACCGGCCAGGAGCAGGGTGTCGTCGCGGCGCGCGAGCTTCAGCGCGAGCGCGATTGCGGCGCGGCGATCGGCGATGCGGTGATGCGGCGTCGTTCCCATACCGGCCTCGACCTCATCGAGGATGCGCTCCGGGTCCTCACCCCGCGGATTGTCGGAGGTGGCGATGGCGACGTCGGCAAGCCGGGCGGCGGCCGCGCCCATCGGCGCGCGCTTGCCAGGGTCGCGATCGCCCCCCGCCCCGAACACCACGAGCACCGTGCCCGTCGTGAGCGGACGTACCGCCTCGAGCGCGCGCTCGAGCGCGTCCGGAGTGTGTGCATAGTCGCGCAGCACGGTGCAGGGCCGGCTGGCGATGCGCTCCATGCGGCCGGGAACCTGTGGTGCGCTGCTCAGGCGCTCGGCCACCGCATCCACGGGTACGCCCAGGCCGAAGGCGCAGGCCGCGACGCCGAGCGCGTTACTCACGTTGAAGCGCCCGAGGAGGGGCAGCCGGACGGGTGCGGTACCGGTCGGCGTCACGAGCTCGAAGCGGGAGCCGCTAGCATCCATCTCGACGCGACGCGCGGTGACGTCGGCGGCGTTCTCACCGAAGGTGACGCGGCGCCGCCCCGTCCCCCGGCGCAACCTGCGCCAGGCCGGGTCGTCGGCATTCACCACCTCAAGCCCGTCGGGTGCGAGGTAGTCGAGCAGCTTCGCTTTGGCGCGAAAGTACTGTTCCACCGTCTTGTGGTAGTCCAGGTGGTCCCGCGTCAAGTTCGTGAAGATCGCCGCTCGGAAGGCGAGCCCATCCACGCGCCCCTGGTCGAGGCTGTGAGAGGAGACCTCCATCGCAGCGCCGCGCGCCCCGCGGACCACGAGCCCGGCGAGCGTGGCCTGGAGGTCGATCGGACCCGGGGTCGTGAGGTTGCCGGCCTCGCTCGGCACTGCCTGCCCTGCGGGATCGAAGGCGCCGAGCGTGCCGATCGAGCCCATGGGCTCGAGCGCCGACAGGACGTGGCGCGCGAGCACGACGGATGTCGTCTTCCCGTTGGTGCCCGTGACGCCGATCAAGTGGAGCCGGGCGCCAGGCCGGTCGAACCACGTCTCCGCGGCCACCGCGGCGGCCCGGCGCCCGTCCCGCACCAGAATCTCGAGCAGCGGCGCGGGCTGCCGTTGCTCCACGAGCGCGGCGACGGCCCCCGCCGCTGCGGCGGCGGGCACGAAGCGGTGACCGTCCTGCACGGCGCCGTGCACGGCGCAGAACAGCATGCCGCGCTCGACCCGGCGGCTGTCGGTCGTCAGCCCGGTGATCTCGGGCCACGTCGCGGGGTCCGCCGAGGGGGACGCCTGCACCAGGAGACCGGCGCGATCCAGCGCCGTCACGATCGCGCCCAGCCGCGTCACGGTGTCGGAGGGACGGGGACGGGAGCGGGGGCGGGGGCGGGGGCGGCGCGGGGCGTAGGAGCGGGGCCCGCGAACAGCGTGACGGCCGACCCCGGGGCGGCAGAATCCCCGGCGACGGGCGAGGTGCGCCGGGCGACGCCCCACCCCCGCAGCACGACGCGGAACCCCTGCCGATGCAGCACGTGCACCGCCTCGCGCAGGTTGCGGCCCGCGACATCCGGTACCGGCCGCCGGGGACGAGCGAGGGGCGGGAAGAGGGGCACGGCGGTATCCGGTTGATAAGGCCAGGTCACGACGTACGGCACCACGCCACCGTACTCTTCGGGGCCCGCGGCGGGCGAGCGTGGCGCCGCCGTGGAGAGGCGCGCTCGGTCGAGCGCCACGTCGCGCGCCGCCAGCGCCTGCTCGAGCATCGAGCGCGTGACCGGTGCCGCCGTCTCGGACGCGAAGTAGCTCCCGCTCCGCGGGTTGTCGATCTTGACGACGAGCACGATCTGGGGATGGTCCGCGGGGAACAGCGCTGCGAACGAGGCCGTGTACTGGCCCGGCGCATAGCGGCCGCGCACCACGCGCCGGGCGGTGCCGGTCTTCGCGGCCACGGGGAACGTCGCCAGAGCCGCTTCCGTGCCGGTGCCGTGCTCGACGACGCCCCGGAGCAGCTCGCGCAGCGCCCGCGCCACGTCGGCGGTTACGGCGCGGCGCACCGGCTCCGGACGGTGGCGGTAGACCACATCGCCCTCGGCCCCCCGGATCTGCCGGATCAGGGTCGGCTGGAGCAAGATGCCGTCGTTCGCGAGCGCCCCGTACGCCGCGGCCACCTGGATCGTGGTCACGGAGAGCTCGTAGCCCATCGCGAGGCTCGCCGCGCTGAGGCGCGACCACTCCACCGGCGGGCGCAGGCGACCTGCGGCCTCGGTAGGAAACTCGATTCCGGTGGGCGCGCCGAACCCGAAATCGCGCAGCGTGGTGTACTGCGCGGCGGGTGTCAGGCGGGCGGCGAGCTTGACGATCGCGATGTTGCTCGAAACCCGGATCGCATCCGCGAGCGTGAGTTCGGGAAGCGGCTCCTCGTCCACGATGGTGCGCTTGGCCAGGCGGTAACGGCCGCCTTCGCCGGAAACGCGTTCATCAGGCGCCACGAGCCCCCGGGCGAGCAGCGCGCCCGCGGCGAAGATCTTCGCGATGGACCCGGGCTCGAAGGTGTCGGTGAAGGCGCTCGCACGCACCGCGCCGTCGCGGCGCCGCGAGGCCACGGCCAACACTTCTCCCGTGGCGGGATCGAGCATCACCACGTCTCCGCCGTCGGCCTTGGTGCGCCGCATGGCGTCGTCGAGCGCGCGCTGTGCGATGTCCTGCAGCTCCGCGTCGAGTGTGAGCACGACGTCGCTCCCGGCGACCGGTGGCGCGATCACGCGCGCCGGCGACTCGTACTCGCGGCCGGCGCGATCCTTCAACACCACGGCCGCCCCCGGTCTGCCGGTGAGCACGCTGTCCAGCACCAGCTCGAGCCCCGAGGCCCCGCGTCCGTCGTCCCCGACGCGCCCGATGACCGCGTGCGCCAGCTCCGGGCGCGGATAGAAGCGGTTCACCACCGCCTCGAGATGGACGCCGCGCATGGCCCGGAGCGGCTGGACCTGGATTGCGCTGAACGGACCGGCGAAATAGGCGTAGCGTCTGGACAGCGTCTGCCGCACGTCCGGGAGCGCGAGGTGCAGCTGCCGGGCGAGGGTAGCGCCATCCCGCTCGGGATCGCGCAGCTCATTGGGAGCGACGCCGACGTGGTAGGTCTCTTGCGTGAGGGCGAGCGGCGTGCCGTAGCGGTCGAGAAGCGCGCCGCGGCGCGCGGACAGCACGATGTGCTCCGTGCGCTGTATCTGCGCCTCGCTGGCCCAGCGCCTCCCCTGGACCAGCTGCACCTGAGCCGCCCGTCCGATCAGGGCCACCAGGCCGACGAACATCGCGGCCTGGATCACCTGGAGGCGGACCGCGAGTTTGGCCATCGCTCAGCGCGGCCCGCCGCCGGGCGCGGGAAGCAGGATGATCTCAGTGTCACCCGGGAGTCGCAGCCCCAGCCAGATGCGCGCGCGGCGCAGCAGCACGGCGCGGCTCTCGGCAGCGCGGACCCGGCGCTCGAGGTCGGCACGATGGCCCTCGAGGTTGGCGCGCTCCTCCCGCAGCGCGCCGAGGTCGCGTGCCGCGCGAATGGCGGCGGTCTGGCGCGCGATCACCAGCCACGCCGCCGCGAGGAAGACGAGCAGCCAGAGCGCCGCCCAGTGACGTCCTCTAAGCGCCATCGCTCAGCTGGAATGCACGAAACCGTGCGGAGCGCGCGCGGGGGTTCGCCGCGACTTCTCCCGCGCCCGGGCGGACCGCCTTTTTGGTGAGCACGCGCCCGAGGGGCCGGCCACGGCACGTGCACACCGGCTGCCGCGGCGGGCACACGCAGTCGCGCGCCCACTCGCGGAACGCGTGTTTGACGATGCGATCCTCACCCGAGTGATAGCTGATCACCCCAAGCCGCCCGCCGGGCACGAGCGCGGCCCGCAGCGCCGGCAGGGCGAGCTCGAGCTGCTCGAGCTCCTGATTCACGATCAGGCGCACTGCCTGGAACAGCCGGGCGAAATCGGCGGGGCCGGAGCGAGGGCCGAGCGCCTCGCGGATGGCGTTGACGAAGTCGTCGCTCGTCGCGAAGGGCCCGCGGCCGCGCCGCCGCACGATCGCCCGCCCCAGGCGCCGCGCCGCCGCGGGCCGCTCGTCCGCCAGCTCGACAAAGCAGGCGGCCAGCCGCTCGAGCGGCCAGGTGTTCAACACGTCGGCCGCCGTGACGCCCTCGCCGCCCATCCGCATGTCCAGGGGCGCGCCCGGCCGGAACGTGAACCCCCGCTCCGGCGCATCGAGCTGATGGGAAGAGACGCCGAGGTCGAGGAGGATGCGGTCGGGGCGGAAGGTCTGGATGGTGCCGAGCACCTTGGCTGAGCCGAATGGACCGGTCGAGTAGCGGACCGCGCCGTCGCCCAGCGCCGCGCGGGCGGCCGCGATCGCCTCCGGGTCGCGGTCCACGGCGAGCACGGCGGCTCCGGCGGCGCACAGCAGCGCGGCGTGACCACCGCCGCCCGCGGTGGCGTCCACTGCGCGTTGACTCCCCGCGGCCCACGCCCGCACGGCGTCCGCGAGCACCGGGACATGATATGTCGACGTTCGAGCGCTCCCGGTAAAACCGAAAGCCCCGCCTGCCGTGGCAGACGGGGCCGGGTGTGTAGTCCCGCGACGCGGGTTCAGGCGGGGCTGACGGGGCTCGAACCCGCGACCTCCGGTGTGACAGACCGGCACTCTAACCAGCTGAGCTACAGCCCCCTGCGACGGAGGCTTGCAATATAGCTCAGAAGTTCTTGCAATGAAACTGCTTCTTCACCTGCGGCATGACCGCTTCGAACTTCCCGAGGTTCTGGAGCATCGTGTTCACGAAGCTCGGCTGCACCCGGGCCCCGAGCTGCAGCGCGTCCTTGGTCCGGGCGATCCGGTCATTGATCGCTTTCGCGTCGGTGCAGCGCTTCGACTTCACCATCTCGGAATACGGGGTCGCGAGCGAAGCGACCGATGCGATGCCGAACCAGAAGCTCGCCTGCACACGCACCTGCTGACGCGGCCCGG
Source organism: Gemmatimonadota bacterium (assembly GCA_003221005.1). Lineage (GTDB taxonomy): Bacteria > Gemmatimonadota > Gemmatimonadetes > Gemmatimonadales > GWC2-71-9 > AG25. The sequence goes on along the minus strand of QHTZ01000075.1, from coordinate 32,116 downwards.
TCGTGTCCGCGGGCGAGCGCGGCGCCACGAGCTGGAGCGCCTGATCGAGCCAGTCGTACGCGCGGGAGTACGCGCCGGCCTGCGCCAGTTTCGACCCCCCCGTGAGCAGAATCACGGCCGCGGAAAGCTGTTGCCCCGAGTCGGGCGAGCTCACCGCGCGCGCGAGGAACGTCCGCGCCGAATCCAGCCGATCGGCGAACATCCCGCGCAACACGCGGAGCTGAGCCGTGTCGCCCTTGAGGCGGTTGGCTGCCGCGGTGTCGTACGCCGTGGCATCCACCACGGTCTTCGCCACGAGCAGCGCAGTGTTCACGTTCCCGGGATCGAGCGCCAGAGCTTGCTTCTCGGCCGACAGCGCGGAGTCGCGCTGCCCCATCAGCTCATACCCGTTGCCCAACACCTTCCAGAAGTCCAGCGACTTCGGGAAGCGCCGGATGCCGGCCCGCGCAAAGAACAGCAGCTGCTTCCCGTCCGCCAGCTGCTGGGCAGCCCCGATGGCGGCCTTCAGGAACGTCGAGTCAGCGAGCTTCGTGGTGTCGTTCATCGCCCGCGCGACGAAGCCGTCGAGCGTGCAGCGCCACAGCTGCCCCTCGATACACACGCGCGCCTTGACCTCGAGCAGCTTCTGATCCGCAGGGTTGTGCGCGAGACCGTCTTCGAGCACGGCGACAGCGCGCTGGTACTGCTTCTGCTGTCGCAGCAACTCCACCACGCCCAGCCGCAGCTGGACGTTTTGCGGCTCGCCGGCGAGCTCGCGGGCGAACGCATCGATCGCCTTGAGCGTGTCACCTTTGACCTGGTAGTTCCGGGCGAGTGTCTCCCAGGCGGTCGGGTTGATCGAGTCTCCCCGCGTGGCCCGCAGGGCCGCGGCGATCATGCTGTCGGGCGGCATTCGCTCCGCCTCGTACACGGTGGCGACGCACAGGTGGGCCGCGGTGAGGTTGGGCTCGATGGAGAGCGCCTTACGCGCCGCGTCCAGCGCCGAGTTGAGCTGGCCCTTCTGCCGCTTATCGTTGCACTCCCGCGCGTTCTCCCCCGCCCGCACGATGGTGTTGAGTCGCACGGCGATCGTTTCCCCCAGCGCCGCGGGCGTGCCAGGGTTTCCGTTCGTCATCGTGAACGCGAAAGCGTAGCCCGAGGATCCGATGTCCACCACGCGCACGCGCGCGGTGAGCGTCGCTCCAGTTCGCTCGAGCGCGCCCGTCGTGTACGCGTCCACATTGAGGAACCGCGCGAGCAAGCGCGCCTGCGCGTCATCGAGCAGCACGTCGCAGCTGAAGTCGGACGCCTTCAGCGCATCGCACAGCTTCGCCTTGGGGATGACCGCCACCTTGTAGCGCGCCATCGTGGCCAACCGTTCGCGAGCCACGTCCATGGCGGCGATGCTCACCGCAGAGTCCGCCGGGGACTTCACAACGAGCGGCAGGATCAGAAGCTTGGTGGTGGGTTGGGTGATCGCGAGCTGCGCGGGCGTCGCCGCGGCGCCCCCGGCGGAGAGCGCGGCGACCAGGCGAAGGATTCTGACGGCGTTCGTCTTCATGTGGCGGGCTGTTACCCCAGTGGGCGAAGAGGGATTCGAACCCCCGACTTCCTGCGTGTAAGGCAGGCGCTCTGGACCAGCTGAGCTATTCGCCCGTCGCGCGGCAGGTCGACTAAAGGGCCAAGCCGACCGGAAAGAAAACGCAGTAGCCCAGCACGAGCAAAATCGGCGCCACGGTGGTGGAGCCTCGCGACAAGAGCCAGTACCCCAGAGCGAGTGACAGCGCAGCCGCGCCGAGCGCGATGAAGTTCTTCCGGCCGAAGTGCAGCCGCGAATGCGCGACACCCGGTTCTGGCATAGGCGCGGAGTCTATCCCGCAATCGAAAGCTCGTCAAGCACTTGGGCCCTCGTCCTCGGGCAGCGTCCACCCCTCATCGAGCCGCGCCCGGCGTGCGGCGTCGCGGCGGCGCCGCTGTCGCACCAGCCAGACGAGCAGCACCGCCAGCACCGCCCAGAAGAGCCCCACCGCCTCCGCCCACGACAGCAGCCCGTAGCGCGTACCCACGTCACGCTCCCAGCGCGTCTCGAAGTCCCCCTCCGTGACGTGGTACGTGGCGCGCAGCGCCTCGTCGAACGTCGGCTGCACGGCGAGCTGAGCGATCAGCGGCTGCAGCCCGCGGCTGCCGCCCCAGCGGTCGAGCAGCAGGACCGCGGTGGTGGCGAGCGCGTACGCCGTTTGCGCATCGGCCCGGTCGGAGCGGAGCGCTTGATCCACTTCATCGAGGCCCATGCGCACGCCGCGAGCGATCTGCCAGTTGAGCTTGAGCGCCTCGAGCCGGTCCCATTCCGCGGCGGCGAAGGCGGCGTACCCTTCGTCGAACCACAGGGGAGGGCGGCGCGCGCCGAGCTGCCAGTGCAGCGCCAAGTGACCGAGCTCGTGGCGCAAGGCGTCGGACAGGCGGACGCTCGGACGGTCGGACAGCAAGACGATCGTGCCGCTCTCCGGGAACGCGGCGCCCTCGCTCCACGCCGGCAGGCGGCCCCGGGTGAGCGAGTCGAAGGTCGCGCGCGTGGGCGCCAGGATCAGCCGGATCGGTCGCGCGGGCAACGGGCCGATCCCCGGGAACGGCGGCGTGCGGTCGGCAGCGTCGGCGAGCGCTACGGCGAGCGGCTCCTGCCCGGGCCACGCCACCGCCGTGACGCGACCGACGGTCACCGCGCCGGGGCCGGGGCTCTGGAGCAGCCGCGCGAGCAGCAGAACTAGGTGCGCGGCGGCTCCTGCCCCTGGAGCACGAGGTCGAGCGTGTCCTTACACTTCTTGCCCCACGGATTGAACTTGTTCCCCTTGAAGCCGTTGTCCCACGTCCGCTGCGCCCCCTCCCGGTCCCCGAGGAACCAGTAGGCGCGCCCCAGCTCGTAATACGCCTCGATCAGGTTCGGGCCAAGCTTCAGCGTCTTCTCGAAGAAGTTCTGCGCGTCTTCATACATCTCGCGCTGGAGATAGACGAGGCCGAGGTAGAAGTGCGCATACAGCGTGGCCTTCTTGTCGTTGTCCAGGCGAATCGCCTTCGAGAGGTGTTCGATCGCCTCGCCGAAGATGCGCTTCTTGAGGCAGATGTAGCCCACGTTGATGCGCGCGAGCGAGTTGGCCGGCTCCTTCATCAGGACCTTCTGGAAGGTTTGGAGCGCGTCGTCGTAGTCTTCGTGGAGCATCTGGGCCCATCCGAGCAGCGACTCCGCCTGGGTCTCGCCCGGCGACAGCGATAGCGCTTTCTGGAGCGCCTGGATCGCGCCGGCGTGATCGCCGAGTGAAATGAGGCTCCAGCCCTTCTCGATGAACGTGGACGCCCCGATGTGGTCGGCGTGCACGGCGGGACGGGCGCCAGTGAATTCCGGAGCCGACGCTTCCGCCGTCGACGCCGCGACCTGCTTGTAGCGGTCGACCAGCGCGCGGATCTGCTCCTTCAGATCCGACAGCTCGGTGATGAGCCCGTCCACCTGCTTGAAGTAGTTAATGATCTCGCGCTTCAGGGCTTCGCGCTCGGCACCGCCCCCCGCCGCGTCGAGCTTCCGGGCGATGGCTTCGTATTGGGCGCGCAGGGCCGGGACTGGAGACTCCGTCACGAGACCTTCGCCTGCGCCTGCGTCGTCGCCTCGAGCGCGAGCCGCTCCTGCGCGGTGAGCAGTTGACCGGTGTTGAGCACGATGATCGTCCGGCCATCCTTGACCACGAGGCCAGTGATGTACTCGGCCGCAAGCCCCTTGACGATCTTGGGTGGCGCCGTAATGTCGGTCGCGGCCACCTGGAGCACCTCCGTGACCGCGTCCACCACCACGCCGATCTTCCCGCCCTCCCATTCGAGGATCACGGTGCGGGTATCCTCCTTGCGCGGCGCCGCCACGTTGAACCGCTTGCGCAGGTCGACCAGCGGAACCGCGGACCCCCGGTACTGGAGGACGCCCTCGAGGAAGTCCGGCGCCTTGGGGAGCGGCGCGGGGGCCTCATAGCGGAGGATGCGCTCCACCTGGAAGATGTTGAAGGCGAAATCCTGCCCCGCGACCTTGAAGGCGACGAGCTGGACATCGTCCCCGCCAGCGGTGCTCATCGGATGCGGTCCTCCAACACCGCCAGGTCGAGGATCGGCACGAGCGTCCCCTGGCGCCGCGCCACGCCGCCCGCCCACAGCAGGGACTCGCCCGGCGGCACGGGCAGCACAGCCTCACGCACGACCTCGTCCGCGTCGTCTACCTCGAACGCGACCAGGCGCGCCCTCCCACCCTCCTCTACCTGTCCCTTTGCCTCTTGGCCGCCCAGCGCGACCAGCACCGTGGTGCGCCCCCGCTCGGCCGGCGGCGAGCGGTCGCCGAGCAGCGCGCCCAGGTGCACGAGCGGCACCAGGCGCCCGCGCCGCGGGGTGAGACCGCGCATCGCGGCGAGCACCCGCGGGACGTCCAGCACCTCGCCCAGGTCGTCCACTTCGAGCACGTGACCGAGCGGCAGCCCATAGAGCCGGCCCTCGGCCCGCACCAGCAGATATCCGCGGCTCATTTCGCGTCTCCCACGCTGACGCGTGGGCTCGGCACGACGCAGTGCGGAAGCACGTGAGTGATCGTCACGGGCGCGACGCGCGCGCCCGCCGGCGCGCCAGCTCCGCCACCACGCGGTCGGCAATCTGGCCCAGCGGCAACACCGCGTCCACACCTCCGGCCTGGACCGCGGCGAGCGGCATCCCCGCGATCACCGCGGACTCGCGGTCCTGCGCGAGGCCGGTGCCGCCGGCGTCGTGGATGGCGCGCAGCCCGGCCGCGCCGTCGCGTCCCATCCCGGTGAGCACGACGCCCACGCCGTCGGGGCCGAACACCTCGGCTACCGACCGGAACAGCGGGTCCGCCGCGGGGCGCACGCCCCAGATGAGCGGCCCCTGGTCGAGCGCGATCTCGGGACCGTCGGGTGCGGCCGTCACTCGCATATGATAATCGCCCGGCGCGACGTACGCCGTATCCACCACGACCGGCGTGCCGTCATCCGCTTCGACGACGCGCAGCGGGCTCATGGAGTCGAGCCGCTCGGCGAGGCTGCGCGTGAACTTGGGAGGCATGTGCTGCGCGACCAGCACAGCGGCGCCGTGGCCGCTCGGCAGGCGAGGCAGCAGCTCGGCGAGCGCGCGCGGCCCGCCCGTCGACGCGGCCACCGCGACCGCGAGCCGGGCGCGCGGACGGAGCGACGTCTCGGGCGGGTGACGCACAGGCGCCGGGGGCCGCGCCATGACGGAGACGTGGGACACGTCGGCGGCGAGGGCGCGTCGCACCGCCGCCACCAGCTCCGGCCCGAGTCGCTCGAGCGCTGCGCGAGTCGCGTCCGCCGGCTTGGCGACGATTTCCACCGCGCCCAGCTCGAGCGCGCGGATGGCGGCCGCGGTGCCGGGGCCCGCGTGTGCGCTGACCACCACGATCGGCCGCGGAGCCTCCGACATGATGTAGCCGATCGCCGCGAGACCATCGAGCTCCGGCATCTCGAGGTCCATGGTGATCACGTCGGGAGCGTGCTGATGCACTTTGCGGACGGCGTCGAGGCCGTCGCGCGCGGTCGCGACGACTTGGAACTGCCCAGTGCCGTCGAGCAGGTCTTGCAGCACGCGCCGCATCAGCGCGCTGTCGTCGGCGACCAGGACGCGCGGCCGCCGTTCAGATGACGCAGGCATCGGTTCCCACCGATCGGACCTCGACCCGGCCGTCGGCGACGTAGAACCGCAGCGAGCGGCCGCTCCCGCCGCCCACGGCCTCGGCGGCGATCGGGATCCCCGCCGCGCGCAGCACGCCGCGGGCGGCGACGATGTTCCGCTCGCCCATCTGCAGCGAACCCGGCGTCATGAGCTGCGCGAACATGCTCGCGCCGCCCGCGAGCTTGGCAACCAGGCGGCGCGGATCGGCGCCGAGGGCACTCAGGCGCTCGATCAGAAACGGGACGGCGGTCTCGGGGAACTTGGCGGGGTTGCTCGTGTCGCGGGACAGACTCCGGGACGGCAGCAGCACGTGGGCCATCGCCCCTGCCCCCGCTCCCGGATCGTGCAGCATGATCGCGACGCACGATCCCAGCCCGAGCGTCACGAGCACGCCCCCGCCCCGCTCGGCGGCCCAGTCCGCCACCTTGACGATGGACTCCCGCGCCGCCGCCTGGTTCACGCGGGCCTGCGATAGATCCGCTCCCGCGGGTCTTCCAGGGTCAGGCGCTCGCGCGCCGGCCCGAACAGCGTCTCGACCTTGCCGAGCAACAGGATCCCCCCGGGCACCAGCGCGTCGGCGAACGCCGAGAACAGGCGCTCCTGCATCGGCCGGTCGAAATAGATGACCACGTTGCGACACACGATGAGATCGTACGGAGGCTCGGGAGGCGGCTCGCGGGTGAGGTCATGGCGGCGCACGCGCACCAGGCGCTGGAGCACGGGCAGCGGACGGCGCGGCGCCACGGCCGTGAAATAGCGGCGCGCGAGGTCAGCGGGCATCTCGGCGAAGGCGCTGTCGGGAAACTGGGCCGCCGCAGTGCGCTCCAGGCTCTCCCGGTCCACGTCGGTCGCGTCAATGCGCGCTTCCGCCGTTGCGAACACGGCCTCCTCGCCCAGCGCGCGCGCTACTTCGGCGAGCGCCACCGCCACCGTGTAGGGCTCCTCCCCCGACGCGCACCCCGCGGACCACGCCCGGACGCCGCCCCGGCGCGCGCGCCACAGCTCCCGCAGATAGGGGTCCGTCAGCGCCTGCCAGGTCGCGGCGTTGCGCCAGAACTTCGTGACGTTGATGGTGAGCGCATCGAGCAGCCGGTCGTACTCGCTCGTATCCTCGTCGAGCAGCCGGCTGTAGGCTTCGAAGGTGTGCACGCCCCGGGCGCGCATCCGCACCGCGAGGCGCCGTCGCAGGCACTTTTCCTTGTAGGCCTCGCAGCGCAGCCCCCGTGCCGCCGAGACCTTCTGCGTGAGGGCGCGGAACGCCCGCTCGTCCTGCTCCGCCGTCACGACAGGGCGCTCAACGTGTCCAGATTGGCCTTGACCAGCTCGTGCTTGGGGTTGAGCTCCAGAGCGCGGCGCCACAGCTGGACCGCGAGCTCCCGCTCGTTCCGCTTGTAGGCGATGTTGCCGAGCTTGAAGTAGACATCGTCGCCCAGCTCCGGTGCCAGCTCGACCGCCCGGTGATACGCCTCCCACGCCTCGTCGTAGCGCGAGGCGCGGTACGCCAGGTCGCCGAGGTTCTTCGACAGCTGAGGCAGCGACGGCTCGTTCTTGCGAGCGCCGCGGATCAGCGCCTCGGCCAGTTGGAGCTCACCCGCCAGCTCTTTCAGCACGGCGAGGTTGTTCTGGAGCACGGCGTGCGAGGGGTACGCTTCGGCGCCCTGCTCGGCCAGTTCCTCGGCCAGCTCGAACTCCCCCGCCGAGGCAGCGGCGAGCGTGCGCGCCCAGAACCACGTCGCCGGTTGGACCTCGCCGAACAGCTCCTTGGCCCGGTCGAGCCGGCCGGCGGCGCTCGCAAAGTCGCCCTGCTTGAGGGCGACGATGCCCCACCCCAGATAGATGCGCGCGTCGGTGCGCGCGCGCGCGGCCGCTTCGGCGTACGCAGCCTCCGCCTCGCTGAGCCGGCCGAGCTGCTCGTAGGCGAGGCCGAGGTTGTGCAGCACAGCGGGGCGGCTGCCGCCCCGCTCCGCCGCGAGCCGCAGCGCTTCCATCGCCTCGCGCCAGCGCGCCTGCCGCAGCGCCACCAGGCCGAGGAAGAAGTGCGCGCTCGGGTCGCTGGCCCGCAGCTCCGCCACGCGCCGGAACTCGCGCGCCGCCTCGTCCAGCATCCCGGTCCTGTAAAAGGCGATGCCGAGGTTGCGGTGCTCCTCCACCCGCGCGTCGGTCGCCTGCACGTCCGCCGGCGAGGTCGTGCGGCCGGCCCGGTGCAGGAAGCCGGCGGTGATCAGACCGTACAGCCCCTTCCCGATCTCGAACTCGCCGAGCCCGGAGTCTTCGATCACCTGGTTCACGTCGCGCGAGCCGTCGAGCAGCGGCAGCAGGCGCTGCTGCGCGTCCGTGAGCTTCGCCTCCGAGATGGCCAGCCGGTCTTTGTCCAGGACGAAGATCAAGTCGAACGAGGGGATCTTCTTCTCAATGAGGCTCCATTCGTCCACGCGCCGCGCGCCCTCGAGCAGCAGCGACTCAGGGTTGATCGACACGAGGAAGTCCTGCTGTTCGGGACGGACCTCGGCCTCGAAGTTGAACGTCCCCTGCGTCCAGGTGAACAGGTAGTAGACGGACTCCTCGATCTGCACGCGCATGTAGCGCTCCAGGTCCTCCTGCGTGATCACTTGCTGGCTTACGAGGATCTGGCCGAGCTTCTTGTCGCGCTCCTTGCCCTGCCTGTGGATCGCCGCGTCGAGCTGCTCTTCGGTGATCTTGCCGTGCTTCACCAAGATGTCGCCCAGGCGGTCCCGGCGGTTGACGATGGAGGCGTAGGAGATCCGCCCCTTCTCGAAGTAGATGTAGCCGAAGTTCGAGCGGTCGGCGATCGAGAGGCAGCCGGTCTTCTGCCCCATGGCCAGCAGCTGGAGCACATCGGGGAGCGACGCTTCCTTGAGCGAGCCTTTGATGGCCATCAGCGCAGCTCCTCGACGATGCGATCCACGGGGTCGGGCCAGTCCCACGCCATCTTCTCGCGGCTGCGGATGCCCCCCAGGCTCGACACGACGAGCCCGCTGGTGCGAAACCCCCCCGTCCGGCGGCCCTGCTCCGCAGGCTGGCCCTCGAGCACTTCACGCGCCAATCCCGCCGTCACCGGCTGATCCTGCGCCGCCGCGGCGCCGATGACGCGCTGCACCACGCCGACCAGAGCGCGCACCGAGTCCACCGGCCGGTCGGCGACGTAGTCGAGGAGCGCCGCATCAGGAGCGATCTGTTGCTGCGCGAGCAGTCGCTCGAGCACGGTGCGACGCACCGCGCGGTCCGGCTCTGCGAGCTCCGCAACCAATCCGCCTTCGAGCCGCGACGTGATGCGCGGCTCCAGCCCGGTGACCTTGTTGGGGTGCTGCGGCGCGGTGAAGACGAGCTGCCGCTCGTCGTCCTGAAACAGGTTGAACAGGTTGAACAACTCCTCCTGCGTGCGGTCCTTGCCCGCCATGAGATGGACGTCGTCGAGCAGCAGCGCCGTCGCCTGCCGGTAGCGGGCGTGCCACCAGTCCATGCGGTTGCCGTCGATGGCGGCGATCAGCTCGTCGATGAACGCCTGGGTCGAAAGACACGCCACGATCGCGCCCGGCGCCTTGGCCAGCTCGAGCCCGATGGCGTTCAGGAGGTGCGTCTTACCGAGCCCGCTCTTCCCGGTGAGCACGAGCGGGTTGTAGCGCTTGCCGGGGTGTTCGATCACCGCACGCGCCGCGCTCACCGCCACTTCGTTGGAACGCCCCACGGCGTACGCCGCCAGGGGGAACGCGCCCGATGGGCCGGGCGGCGGGGCGGCTCCGGCGCGCACCCGCTCCGCCGCCGCCTCCGCGTCCGCCAGCCGATCGGGATCGCGGAACAGACTCTGGCCCGCCGCGCCCGGATCGAGCGCCGCCACTTCGGCTTCGAGCGCCTTGAGACGCTCGGCATCGCGGGCGAACCCGGCGATCACGTCGTCCACGCCGGCGGGAGCCTCCTGCTCGAGCAGCGCCTCGAGCCGTTGAGTGCGGTAGCCCTCCCCCTCCCACCGCAGCACCGCCTCCGCCACGCGCGCCCGCCATGCCTCGACCGCCTTCCCCACCGTGACCGTGACGTCGTGCAGGAACGCCCCGAACTCGTCGCCCGATGGCGCCGCCGTCGCAGCGGGGCCGCCAGCGCGTGCAGTCGCGGACAGCCCCAGCAGCTGCTTCGCCCCTTCGGCGTTGAGCGGCACGTCGTTCACGGCCTGGTAGGCCACCAGCCGGTTCAGCGCGCCCATCAGCTCGCGCACGTTCTGGAACTCAGCCGCCGCCACCGTCTCCAGGACACCCGGCTGGAACTTGGCTCGCCGCTCCTCGGCCTTGCGTCGCAGGATCGCGACGCGGGTCTCGTAGTCGGGCGCGCCGATGTCCACGACCAAGCCGCCCGAGAACCGCGAGATCAGCCGCTCGTCCAGGTCCGCAATCTCCGCCGGTGGCCGGTCGCTCGTCAGCACGATCTGGTGCCCCGCCGTCTGGAGCGCTTCGGTCAGCCGCAGCAGCTCGGCCTGCATCTCCTTGCGGTTGGTGAGGAACTGCACGTCGTCGACCAGCAGCATGTCCACGTTCTGGAAGCGGCGGCGGAACGCGTCGCCCTGCCCCGCGGCGACCGCCGCGTGAAACGCCTCCACGTACTCGTCCAGGGTGAGGTATTCGATGTTGAGATGCGGAAGCAGCTTCTTCGCACCCTGGCCCAGGGCCATCAGCAGGTGCGTCTTGCCGAGCCCCGACCCGCTGTAGATGAAGAGCGGGTTGTAGGCCGTGCCGGGGTTCTCCGCGACCGCCCGGCCCGCTGTCACCGCGAGGCGGTTGGCGGCGCCGACGACAAAGGTCTCGAACGAGAACTTCGGGTTGAGCGCGGCGGTCATGCCGTGCTCCCGGCCGAGAGGCGCTTCAGCACGAGTTCCGAGATCGCCTTCAGCGTCTCGAACACGCCGCGCCCGTGCAGCGCGTCGCCGGGGAAACTCGGTACGCCGCGGAAATTGAGCGCGTCGTCCAGGTCCGCGGCCTGAAGGATCAGCTCGCGCGGGAGGTCCTGCTTGTTGTATTGCAGCACGAACGGCAGCGTGCGGATGTCGATGCCCAGCTCGAGCAGGTTGCTCTGGAGGTTCTGGAGGCTCTCGAGATTCTCATCCAGCTGTCGAGCCTGGCTGTCGGCGACGAATACGACGCCGTCCGCTCCCTGGAGCACGAGGCGCCGCGTCGCATTGTAGTAAACCTGGCCGGGGACCGTGTACAGCTGGAACCGCGTCGCGAAGCCGGAGATCTCTCCCAGATCGATGGGGAGGAAGTCGAAGAACAGCGTGCGGTCCGTCTGCGTCGCGAGCGACACCATGCGCCCGCGTCGCGCCTCCGGCACCCGGCCGTACACATAGTGCAGGTTCGTCGTTTTGCCGGAGCGCCCCGGCCCGTAGTAGACGATCTTGCAGGTGATCTCGCGCGTCGTGAAGTTGACCAGGGACAAGGCGCTATCTCCCGAACAGCGTGTTCAGGCTCTCGCTCAATTGCCGCTCGAAATCCGCCGCCAGCACCTGCTTGGGAACGCCTTCCTTGGGGCTCGCGGCCTGAAGGTCGGCCGCAAGTTGCTCATAGAATAACTGCACCAGACCGACCGACGAAACGTCGACGTCGTAAACGACCAGCGCGACGATCGTGCCCCGGTTGGTGGACAGGCCGGCAAGGAAGATCCCGTGGCGCTCTCCCTGGTGAGTCAGCGCCGCGAACGGCGGCTGGTGCATCTGCTTGGCGATCTCGGTCGTCGACGCCATGATCGCCGTGCTGAGCGCGGCGGCGGACATCACGTCCACGGCTCGGGAGAAGCCGTGCTGGGCCATCACCTGACCCGCCGGAGTCATCAACAGGACGAGCCGAGCGGCGGCTTCGCTCACGAACCGCTTCAGCGGTTCGAGGGTCCAGGCTTCGACGGCGCGCGTGCTCATGCGACCGCCTCCGCTGCCCGCAGCAGCTCCAGGCGCACCAGGCCCACGTTCACCTCGGGCTCCGCCACTGCCACCACCAGGATGCCCGAGGCCGCGGGCACCACCAGCAGCGCTCCCCCCGAGCCCTGGAGGTGCCAGAACACGCTCTCCCCCACGCCTGCGGCGGTCATCGCCCGCCCCAGCCGGCTCGCGAGGCTGCCGGCGAGGGCCGCGACCGCCGGTCCCTTGATCCCCTCCATCAGCTGATCGGCGACGACGAGCCCGTCGGCAGCCGACACGAGCATCGCGCCCCGCACGCCGCGCACCCGCGTCACGAGGTCGAGCGCGCGACCGAACCCGGCGGCCGTCATCCCTGCTGCTCCAGCCAGCGCTGCGCCGCCTGCGCGGCGCGCTGCGCGATGATGGCGAGCCGCCCCATCGGGACGCTGCGGTCCCGCACGACCAAGAGCAGCGCCTCGGACGTCGGCTGCGCCAGGTGCACGTGCCCCTGCCGCCCTTCCGCCGAGAGGCCGGTCCATGTGCCCAGCCCGAGGAGCTTGGCGCTCCGCGCCGCTTCCTGCGAAACGCCCGCAAGATACGCGGCCACGGGCTCGCTCACGTCGCGACCGCTGGGGTCGCGCAGCGCGCCACCGAGCACCCGACCGGAGGCGTCGAGCAGCAGCAACCCCTCCTGCGCGCCCTCGAGACCGGCGAACACCCGCGCTTCCTCGAGCGGGGCCGCGCCGCGGGCGGCGGGCTCCGGCGCGCGCTCGATGCCGAGCCCGCTCGCGGCGGCGCTCGCCTGACCGCCTCGCACCATCGCCACCGCCTGGATGATGCCCGGGTCGTCCGGCGCCGCGCGCTGGGCCGCCTCGAGGTGCGACACCGCTTGCGCGACGTCCCCCACCTTGAAGTACAGGAACGCGAGCCCCTTGAGCGCCCCTACGTGGGCCGGCGCGATCCGCAGCGCCATGTCCCACTCGTCGAACGCCCGCTCGTAGTCCCGCTTGTCGGCGAGGACCCGCGCGTACAGGTCGTGCGCGTCCGCGAGATGGGGATGCCGCTCCAGTCCGCCCAGCGCGACGCGGTGCGCGGCGTCGAGCTGGCCGCGCTGGCGTAGCAGCTCCCCGAGGCGCAGGAAGACGAGGCTCGCCGGATCCTGCGCCAGCTGGGCGGAGAGCGCTTTCACATCGTCAGCCATGGCTCACCGTCCCCGCCTTGGCGAGCGTCTGCGCCGCGGCCTTGGCGCGTTGCACCTCCTCGAGCCGCGCGGACTCTTGCTCCGAGCGCGACGCGAGCCGCTCCCACTGCTCCCACTGGTCCACGGCTTCTCCGAAGCGTCCCGCCGCTGCGAGCGCGTGCCCGAGCAACCGGTGCGCCGCCGCGAGCAGCGGGTCGAGCCGCAGCGCGCGCCGCAGCTCCTCCACCGCCTCCGGCGGCCGCACCGCCGCGAGGTGGATCCGGCCGAGCAGGAGATGCACCGTCGCATCGTGAGGATAGAGCGCGACCGCCTGCTCCGCGGTCGCGCGCGCCTGCTCCAGGTCACGGCGGGCGAGCGCGTCCTCGGCCCGGCCGGCGAGCTCGGCGAGCTCCGCCGCCGTCGTGACGCGCTCGCGCCGGGTGCCCGGGTCCACGAGCACCACCACGCCTGCGCTCTCCAGTCCGAAGAGCGTTTTCGCGACCTCGAACTCCGAGCGCCCCAGCTCCTGCGCGACGGCGCGCACGTCCCGCGTGCCGTCGATCAGGGCGAGCACCTCCCACTCGGGCGGCAGCAGGTCGAGCGCGCCTTCGCCGCGCTCTGGAGCGGGGGCGAGCTGCGGCACGACGCCCAGGTGGGGCACGTGTTTCTCGATCCGGGACCACTCGTCGATGCGGCGCGCGCCCTCCATCAGGAGCGCTTCGGTGGAGATCCGCACCGCCGTCTCCGCCGGCACGCCGGTCACGGGCTCCTCGCTGAACGAGAAGAACCCTTCCCGCCAGCTCATCACCTCGAAGACGACCTCCTCGATCTGGAAGCGCACCTGACGCTCCACTTCCCGCGGCGACAGGACGCCCATCGCGACCAGGATCTGTCCCAGCCGGCGCGGGTCGTTCTGGCGCGTCTGCATGTCGCGCGCCCGCTCCAGGTCGGCCTCGGTGATCTTTCCGGTCCGCAGCAGCAGCGCCCCGAGCGGATGCGGGTTGCTCTTGATCTCGGCGAAAATGATCGTGCCGTCCTGGAAGTAGATCGTCCCGGCGTTGTGCCGCAGCTCCGACGTGACGCGCAGCACGCCCGTCTTCCGGCTCAGGTCGAGAAGCTGGAAGACATCGTGGATGCCGAGCTCGCGCAGCGGGCCTTCGATCGCCATCGCTCAGGCCGCGTCCGAGTCGAAGATGTGCCGCAGGTCGAGCGCGGTGCGGGCATGCATGCGCGCGCTTTGCGCGAACTGCCCGGCCGGGTCCACCCGCGTCACCCGCTCCCACGCCTCCACCGCCTCGCCATAGCGGTGCAGGCGGGCAAGGGCGACGCCGAGCTGGAACAGCGCCTCGACCTGTTCGGGGTCGAATTTGAGGACCCGGCGGAACGCCTCGAGCGCCGCCTCGTCGCGCTTGTCGTCGAGCAGCGCGCGCCCAAGGAGCAACAGCGCCTTGAGGTCGTAGGGATCCTGCTCGAGCATCGTCGCGAGGCGGGTGATCGCCTGCCGCAAGCGGCCGCTCGAGCGCAGCAAGTTCGCGAGCGCCAGGGCGGCCTCGTAGAACGTGGGAAGGGCTTCGAGCGCGCGCTCATACGCCCGCTCGGCGGCGTCCCACTCCTCTTTCTCTTCGTGCACCCGGCCGAGGTCGAGCCACACCTGCACGTAGCCCGGATCGAGCTCGAGGGAGGCGCGGTAGGCCGCGAGCGCACCCGAGCGGTCCCCGACTTTGAGCGCGACGTCGCCCTGGAGCTTGCGGAGGTCGGCGCGCTCGGGAGCGCGAGTCTGGGCCTGCCCCAGCGCGGTGAGCGCCCCAGCGGCGTCGCCCGCCGCGGCGCGGCCGCGCGCCACTGCGACCAGCGCCTCAACGTCGTCGGGCGTCAGCGCGAGCAGCTGTTCGGCGAGCCCGCCCGCCTCCTCCATCCGGCCGAGCCCGAATAGCGCCTTGATCTCCCCCAGCAGCGCGTCCGGTCGGCCGGCGTTCGCGGATCGCGCTTCGCGGTACCGCTCGAGCGCCTCGCCGTGCAGGCCACGACGGGCGAAGATGTCGCCCAACAGCACGGCGGCGTCCGCCTTGTCGGCGCCGCGTTGCACCGCGCGCGCCGCTTCCGAGGCAGCCAGCTCCATCATCCCCTTGCTCACGTAATCGCGGGCGAGGGCCAGGGGATCTTCGCGCGCGAGGCGAGCCGCCTCCCGAGCGGCGGAGGGGGTCGGGGCGAGCTCGCGGAAGATGTTGTCCAGCAGCCGCTGGTCGAACGAGAAGTCCTCGCCGATCGACTCCGCGGCGACGTCGGCCGAGATCTCGGGCGCCACGCCGATGGTTGCCTTCTCGAATTGGAGGTCGATCGTGAGGGCGAACTTCTGGGCCACGTAGTAGGGATCGAGCTCGAGCGCCCGCTTTGTCGCGCGCAGCGCGCCGTCGAAGTCGCCCAGGTTCGAGAGCGTGAAGCTCAGGTTGTAGTGCGCGCCCGCATGCTCGGGGTCGGATTCCACGGCGCGCACGAAGGCGTTGCGCGCGTCGGTGAAGCGCTTGAGCTCGATCAGCACGAGGCCGACGCCGTTCCATGCTGCCGCCGACGCGGGCTCGGCAGCGAGCACCTGCCGGTAGGCCTCGAGCGACAGCTGGAAGCGCCGCAGCTGAAACAGCAGCAGGGCGAGGTTGAGGCGCGCCGGGGCGAACGTCCCCTGGAGCTGCAACGCGGTGCGGAACCCCTCGATCGCCTCCTCCGTGTCGCCCTGGTGCGCGAGCAGCACGCCGAGGTTGTTCCAGGCGAGCGCGTACTTGGGATCCACCTCCGCCGCCTGGCGATAGGACGCGAGCGCCTCCGCCTTCTGGCCCGACTGGTGCAGCACCACCCCCCGCTCGTTCCACAACTTGGGGGAGTCCGGGACCTCGCGCAGCAGGGCCTCGTACAACTCCAGCGCGGCGACGAAGCCTCGCTTCAAGAGATGCACCTCCGCCATCGCCTGGAGCGTGAGGCGGCGGTCCTCGCCCCGCTCCAGCCCCAACCGGTACTCGCGCAGCGCCTCGTTGTAGTAGCCCTTCTGGCGGAAGGCGAGCCCAAGGTTGTAGTGCGCCAGCGCGTTGCCCTCGACGATCGTCGGCTCGGGCGCCTGGCGCTGCCGCAGCTCGCGGGCCTTCCGCTCGCTGTCGTAGCGCTCGAGCGAGAGGTTGGTCTGCGCGCGCGCGAGTGGCGGGTTCAGCTCGATCGCGCGCTTCGAGGCCGCGCGGGCCTCCTCGTGGCGACCCAGGTCGCCCAGCACGAAAGCCATGAGGTAGTGCGCGTTGGCGTTGTCGGGATTCAGGGCCACCGCGCGTTCGAGCGCGGCCAGGGCGTCGGCGTTCAGGCCGCGGCTGTAGTAGGCCTCACCCAGATAGAACTGCACCACGCTGCTCGAGGGCTCGAGCTCGCAGGCGCGCACGAACCAATCGGTGGCGAGCTCCACGCGCCCGCGGCTCTTCTCGGCGAGCCCGAGCTGGATGATCGCCGCCACGTCGTCGGGCCGCCGCGCGAGCAGCTCCTCGAACTCGGCCGCCGCCTCCTCGTGCCGCCCCAGGATGGCGTACGCCCGGCCCAGCTCCCAGCGCGTGTCGCGGTCGTCGGGCGCCTGCCGCAGCCGTTCCTGCAATTCCGCAACGCGCCCGTCGTAATAGCCAGTGTCGTGGTGGGCGATCTCGAGGTTGCGCTGGGCGACCTGCATCTTGGGATCGAGCTCGAGCGCGCGCGTGAACTCGGCGATCGCTTCCGCGACCAGGCCTTTGCGGTAGTACAGGACGCCGAGGTTGTTGTGCGCGCCGGCGTCGGAGGGGTCGATCCGGCGGGCGAAGGATCGGAGCGCGGCGAGGTCGCGTTCGGAGAGCGCCGGCGCCGTCACGGCTCAGGTCAAGCGGATGGCGTCAAAGATCGCCTTGAGGGACGCCAGGTCGGGGAGGAGCAGGAAGTGGCCGTGGAGCTCCTCCTCCGCGTCGATGTGAAACTCGGTCTCGACGCAGAAGACGAAGTCGCGCTCGTGCCCGAAGTTGAGGTACGTCGTGGTGAGCACCGCCGCCGACACGTCCACCACCAGGCTCGGCACGGACGGGAGCAAGAGCATCCCCATGAAATCGGACAGCGCGTTCATGTAGGCGCCGGACAGGATGTTGCCGGCCTCCTTGATGCACGACTGCTCGAGCGTGTCGTACGCGCTCGTCGTACCGAGCGGGCGCCGCAGCAGCATGTCGCACAGCCGCCGGCCGACGGCCTCGGGAAACAGGAGCAAGGTGCGGCCGGTGAGGTCGCCGAGCATGTGCATCAACACCGCGGCGACCACGTCCTGCGGACTGCCGAGCAGATCGGGGACCTCTTCGAGCCGCGCGATGTTGATCTGGGGGACGCTGATCATGATGCGGCGGTTCGTCATCTGCGACAGCGCGGTGGCGGCGTGGCCGGCGCCGATGTTCGCCACTTCACGCAAGGCGTCGATCTGCAGCGCCTTCAGGTCTCGGACGTCCTGCATCTGGCCTCCCCCTCCCTCTGCGGTTAGAGAAGCCCGCCGGCGTCCAGGATCAACGCGGGGACCCCGTCGCCCATGATGGTCGCGCCGCTAAACAGCGGCAGCGTCCCCTGGGGCGCGTCGAAGCCTTTGACCACGATCTCCTGCTGGCCCAGCATGCCATCCACCACGAGGCCGGTGCGGCGCTCACCCATCTCCAGCACGATGATGGGCGAGCGCGGCGGAGCCGCGTCCTCCGACACGGCGAGCAGCCGCCGCAGGTGCACCAGCGGCACCACGCGGTCGCGCAACACGATCGCGTCGCGTCCCTCGACGGTGGTCGTCGGAGCGGCGCCGAGCTCCACCGTCTCCGACACGTAGGTCAGCGGCAGCGCGTACCGCTCGTGGCCGACGCCTCCCACCGCCCGCAGCCGCGTCATGGCCACGTCGATCCCCACGCCGCGGCCCGACACGCTCGTCACCGCTTCGGCGGTCGTGAACCCCGGCCGCGCGAGCACCCGCAGGAGCTGGTCGTCGGAGAGCGCCTCCGCGTGGGCGTCGACCAGCCCTTCGCGCTTCGCGCGCTCGAGCACCCGGTCGCGGTCGATCCCGCGGCCGTCGTCCGCGATCGTGATCATCACGCTCGAGCGCTCGCGCACCGCGGACAGGACGATCTCGCCCTCCGGCTTCTTGCCGGCCCGGCGCCGCTCCGCCGGCGGCTCGATCCCGTGGCTCACGGCGTTGCGCAGCAGGTGCATGAGCGGATCGCCGAGCTCGTCCAGGATGGCGCGGTCGAGCTCGATCTCCTTCCCCTCCACCCGGAGGGCCACCTGCTTGCCGAGCTGGCGCGCGCTGTCCCGCACCAGCCGCGGGAAGCGGTCGAACACCTGCCAGACCGGAGTCATCCGCGCCTGGATGATCTCGGCCTGGAGATCGGTCGAGAGGCGCGATACGTGGATCGCGATATCGTCGATGGCGGGATCCCTGCGCAGGGCGGCGAGCTCGTTCAGGCGACCGCGGGCGATCACGAGCTCGCCGATCAGGTCCATCAGGGCGTCGAGCCGCCGCAGGTCGACACGCAAATGGCGCGTCCGGCCGCCTTCGACCGCCGTACTCTCCATGCGCGGCGCCGCGCTCTCGTCCTCGGCGACAGTGACCTGGTCCACGTCGCCGGCGCGCTTGATCGCCGCCGCGATCGCGGCCGCGTCCGCGTCCGATTCGAGCCGGAACGCGAACCGCCCGTCGAAGTCCTCGGCCTCGAACGCGGCGACGGGCGGCGACACGGCGTGCACGGTCCCTAGCGCTTCGGCTTTGCGGAGCGCCACGAGCGCGCGTCCGCCCTTGAGCGGCGACTCCGGCCGGAGCGCGACCTGGACCAGGCGGCCGGGCGCGGTCGGGGGGAGGACCTCGGCCGGCGACGGGGGGAGCGGCGCGGCGGGCGTGCCGCGGCCGTGACTGGGGGGAGGCGCCACGCGGGATCCGGCGCGATCGAGCTCCGCCGCGAGCGCCGCCACGTCGAGCTCGCGCTCGCGGCCCGTCACCGACAGCTCGACCGCCCGCTCGAGCGCGTCCACGGTCCGGAACAAGAGCTGCAACAGCTCGTCGCTCGCCGCAGCGGAGCCGCGCCGCAGGGAGTCGAGCAGGTTCTCCGCGCGATGGGCGAGGTCCGCGACGCGCACGTAGCCCATCGTGGCGGCCATCCCCTTCACCGTGTGCACGGCGCGGAAGATGCCGCCCACGGGCTCGCGCGCCGCGGAATTTCGCTCCCACTCGAGCAACAGCTGGTTACAGGCGCTTAAGTGCTCCCGGGCTTCAGCCAGGAACAGCTCGGCGTACTGCGACAGGTCCATGCTACCCGAGTACCCGCTGCACGGCCTCGAGCACGCGGGACGGCTGGAACGGCTTGACGACGAAGTCCTTGGCCCCCGCCTGGATCGCTTCCACCACCAGCGCCTGTTGGCCCATCGCGCTGCACATCAGGATCTTGGCGTCCGGATCGTGCTTGACGATCTCGCGCACCGCGTCGATCCCGCCCATGTCTGGCATCACGATGTCCATCGTCACGAGATCGGGCTTCAGCTGCTTGTACCGCTCCACCGCCTGCGATCCGGTCTCGGCCTCACCCACGACCTCGAACCCCGCCTGGGCGAGGATATCGCTGATCATCGTCCGCATGAAGATGGCATCGTCGCAGACGAGGACAGTGTGGCTCACACACCCTCCCTAGGAAGCAAAAATGGGGGTAAGCAGCGCGTCGGTATCGAGGACCACGAAGAGCTGCCCAGCGCGGCGGCCGACGGCCCGCACGAGCGTGGGATCGATGCCGGGCAGCGCCTGCCGACGCTCGAGCGTCTCTCCGCCCACCGAGAGGAGGTCGATCACTTCGTCCACCGTGAAGCCGATGACCTTGCGCCCGGCGTCGAGCTCGAGCAGGACCGTGGTGCCGTCCCGCGGCCCGCCCGACGGGGCCGGCTGGCCCAGCGCCCGCCACCCGTCCACCACCGTCACCAGGCTGCCGCGGACGTTTACCAGTCCCGCCACTTGCGCAGGCGCGCCGGGAATCCGGGTCGGTTCGAACCGCGGCAGGATCTCGCGCACCGTCGCCGCCTCCGCCGCGCAGGCAAGGTTGCCCACTCGGAATATAAGGAGCCGGACCGCCTCGCCGTCACTCATCCGGTGCGAAGAAGCGAAGATACTGCAAGGGGTTGCGTTCAGCAAGCAAGTTCGCGTCGCCTGCCGCTTCGGCGAGCGCCGGCAGCAAATCGGCAGGCCACTCGGAGTGCAGCGCGAGCGGCGCGCCGGTGACGGGATGCTCGAGGCGCAGCTCCGCCGCGTGCAGCAGCTGCCGCGGCGCGAGCGCTTCGAGCTGCTCCGCCGCCGCGCGCAGTGACGGCGTCACGCGCCGGCTGCCGCCGAACGCGTACTCGCGGTCGCCCACCACAGGGTGACCGACGTGCGCCAGGTGGACGCGAATCTGGTGAGTGCGCCCGGTGCCGAGACGCAGACGCAGGAGATCGACGTGGGCGAAGCGCGCCACCACCGCGGCGTGGGTGACCGCGTGACGGCCGCCGGCGAGCACCGTCATGCGCTGGCGCTCGCGGGGATGGCGCGTGATCGGCGCCTCGATGGTCACCGGGCTGTTGGCGAGATGCCCCCACGCGAGCGCCGCATACACGCGCTCCACGCGGCGCTGCTCGATCGCGCGGGCCAGGCGCCGGTGCGCGAGGTCCGTCTTCGCGATCAGGAGTAGCCCGGACGTGTCGCGATCCAGCCGGTGCACGATGCCGGGGCGCCCTGTCGTGGAGCCCTCGGAGAGCTTGGTGCCCCGCCCGACCAGCACGTTGACGAGCGAGTCGTCCCAGTGACCGGGCCCGGGATGGACGACGAGGCCGGCGGGCTTGTCGAGGACTGCGATGTGCTCGTCCTCGAACACGAAGGCGAGATCGCGCTGCGCCGGCGCGTAGCGGCGCGGCTCAGCTGCGGCGGGGAAGGTCACGGAGACGAGCGTACCGCGGGACAATTGGGCCGAGGCGCGGAGCGGCTGACCGGCGGCGGAGACGCGCTTCTCGGCGATGAGGCGGGCGGCGACGGTACGGGAGAGCGACAGCTGCTCGGCGAGGAAGCGATCGAGGCGCTCGGTCTCGGGCACGGCGACGCAGAACGTGATCACCGTCCCCTGCCCGCCCGCGCTCACGGCTCGGCCGCCCGAGCCTCCTTCGCGCGCTCCTGCGCCCGGCCTTCGAGCCAGAGCGACAGGGCGAGGGCGATCGCGCCCACCGTGATGGCCGAGTCGGCGACGTTGAAGGTGGGCCAGCGCAGCGGCCCGATCCCGACGTCCACGAAGTCCACCACGCCGAGCGAGCTGCGGAGGCGCGTGGAGCGCACCATCGAGCCGAGCACGGCCAGCGCGGCGAGCGCCAGGCCGAAGAAGATCCAGCGCGAGTACTCACCCAGGCACAGGCCGAACGCCGCGCACTGGTTGTACACGAGCCGCAACTGCACATAGTCACCCAGCACCGCCACCGGGAGGTGGCGCGAGAGCAGCGACTCCGCCAGGAGCTTGCTGGAGACGTCGGCCGCGACGATGACGGCGGTCGTCACCCAGAAGAGCCGGCGATCAGCGCCGTTTGCCATCTTCCTCTTTCGCCTTGCACCTGATGCACAGGCGCGCGTGCGGCAGCGCGTCCAGTCGCTCGAAGCTGATCTCTTCGCCGCACTGCTCGCACCTCCCGAACTTCTCCGGAGCCTGGTAGAGCCGGCGCAGGGCTTGGTTGACGTGCCAGAGGTAACGTCCCTCCTGCGACGCGAAGAGGAAGGCCTTCTCGCGCTCCATGGCATCGGTTCCCTGATCGGCCATGTGGAACGAGTAACTCGACAAATCGCCGTCCGAGGCCTGGAGGCTCGAGTTGAAGGACTCGCCGTAGTAGCCGAGCTCCTTCATCACCCGGGCGCGCTCCTCGAGCAAACGCTTCTCGAGATGGCCGAGCTGTTTCTTGTTCAGGCCCTTCTTGGTCTTCGATTTCGTCGGCATTATCGGGTCCCGCCCTTTCGTCCATCATGGCGCCGGAGCGCGATCGTCACGCGACGGCCTTCGATGTCCACTTCCCGGGTTACGTCCGCCTCTTCGAGGATGCTGCCCAGCACCGTCTTCCGCGCCAGCGTCTCCCCCTCGATGAAGCCCTGAAACGCCGCGGCGGCGGACACCACATCCTCCGCCCCTGCCACGCTCAGCTCGATGCGGGTCGTGAAGTCGTACCCCGCCTCCCTGCGTAGGCGCTGGACGCGGTTCACGACCTCGCGCGCCAGGCCTTCCTGCACCAGATCGGCCGTGAGCCGCGGGTCGAGCGCGACCACGTACGGGCCGTCCGCCTGCACGATCCAGTCGCTCGCCACGGCGCGGGTGACGGTCACGTCCTCGGGAAGGAACTCCCAGACTCCCCGCCGCACGGGCTCCCCATGTTCGAGCGCCTGCAGCTCCTCCGCTGTGAGCCCCGACACGGCGGCCGCCGCCTGGGGCGTCTCCTTGCCGTAGCGTTTCCCCAGACTCCGGAAGTTCGCCTTGCCCTTCAGGGTCACGAGATCGTGATCCGAGGGCACGACTTCATAGTCCTTGGCGTTCACTTCCGCAGCCAAGATATCTAACAGGTCCCTCAAGACCGGGCCCTTCACCGCCGCCGGGACCGCGACCTGGATCTTGGCAACCGGCTGTCGCACCGGCAGGTTGCGCGCTTCCCGGGCGGCCCGCGCCAGCGAGGCGAGGCGCCGCACCGCGGCCATCGCCGCGAGCAGGTCCGGCGCCCGCCGTCCCCTGTCGGCCGGAAACGGCGCCAGATGCACCGAGGTTCCGGTGAGCGCCCGGTGCATCCAGTCCGCGAGAAACGGCGCGGCGGGTGCCAGCATCCGGGCGGAGGCGACGAGGGTCTCGTGCAGCGTCTCCAGGGCGACCGGGTCCGTGGCCCGGTCCGGCGCCCAGAAGCGCGGCCGGTTGCGGCGCACGTACCACCGCGACAGGTCCTCCCCCACGAAATCCATGATGGCGCGCACACCGGCCGTGACGTCGTAGTCGGACCACGCTTGGCGCACGCTCGACACGACCTCGTCCAAGCGGGCGAGCAGCCAGCGGTCGGCGAGCGCCCGCTTCTCGAAGGGCGTCGCCGCCGCTTCGGCCGGCGGCTGCCAGTCCTGGGCGTACTGGGCGAAGAACTCGTACACGTTGCGCAGCGTCACGAGAAAGCCGCCGACCACCTTGGGGATCTGGCTCTGGTCGAACCGCTTGGGGAGCCAGACCTGGCTCTGGCCGATCAGGTACAAGCGCACCGCGTCCGCGCCGTGCTCCTCAATGACCTGCCAGGGATTCACCACGTTGCCTTTGCTCTTCGACATCTTCTGCCCCTGCGCGTCGAGCACCAGCTCGTTCACGATCACGTGCTTGTAGACGATCGAGTCGAGCACGGAGACCCCGATCGCGAGCAGGGAGTAGAACCAGCCGCGCGTCTGGTCCACGCCCTCGCAGATGAAGTCCGCGGGGAAGTGGGCCTTGAAGTCCGCCTGGTGGGCGAAGGGGTAGTGCCATTGGGCGTACGGCATGGCGCCCGAGTCGAACCAGGCATCGATCACTTCCGTGACGCGCCGCATGGTGCCGCCGCACTGCGCGCACTTCCAGTCATACCCGTCGATGCCGGGCCGGTGCGGATCGAAGTCCGCGGGCAGGGCCTGCCCCCACCGCTGGCCCAGCTCGGCGTACGACCCGATCACCTCGCGGTGCTCGGCCTCGCTGTCGCATTCCCACACGTTGAGCGGCGTGCCCCAATAGCGGTCGCGCGACAGCGCCCAGTCGACGTTGTTCTCGAGCCATTCGCCGAAGCGCCCGGTCCCCACCTCGGGCGGGTGCCAGGCGACCTGCGCATTCACCTCGAGCAGCCGCTGCTTGAGCGCTGTCGTGCGGACGAACCAGGAGTTGCGCGCGTAGTAGATGAGGGCGGAATCGCAACGCCAACAGAAGGGATAGCTGTGCTCGTAGGGCCGCGTCTCGAGCCAGCGCCCCTCGTCCTTCAGCCGCTCGATGATCAGGCGGTTCGTTTCCTTGTCGGTGACGAGCCGCCCGTTCATCTCCGCCCAGCGGGTGTCCTGGAACTTGCCGTCGGGGGCGACCGGGTTCACGAAGGCGAGGCCGTATTGCTGCGCTGCCTGATAGTCGTCGGCGCCGAACGCCGGCGCCATGTGCACGAGCCCGGTCCCGTTCTCGGCCGAGACGAAGTTCGCGGCGATGATCACGGCGCGCTGGCCCTCCTGGGGGAGAGGCACGACCTCCAGCGGCCGCACATAGCGCTGGCCGACCAGGTCGCGCCCGCGGTACCCGGCGACCCGTGGCGCGCTGTCGAGCGGCCGGCCGGCGACGTGCACGTCCCCCGCGCGCGCCACGGCGACCACGAAGCGCGTCCCTCCAACTTCGTATTCGCCGTACTCGAGGTCGGGATGCACGGCGACAGCGACGTTCGAGAGCAGCGTCCACGGCGTCGTGGTCCAGATCACGAACTGGCGCTTCGCGTCGTCTTCGGACGGGAAGGTCACGTACACCGAGTTCGTCTGCACCGTCTCGTAGCCCAGCGCGAGCTCGTGAGACGACAGCACCGTGCCGCAGCGCGGGCAGTACGGCAGCACCTTGTGCCCCCGGTACAGGAGCGCCTTCTCGTACAGCCGTTTGAGGAGCCACCACACCGTCTCGATGTAATCGCTGCTGTAGGTGACGTAGGGATGCTCGTAGTCGAGCCAGTACGCGATGCGCTCGGAGAGCGCTTCCCAGTCGGTCTTGTAGGTGAACACGCTCTCGCGGCACATGCGGTTGAACTTCTCGATGCCGTACGCCTCGATCTCCTTCTTCCCGCTCAGGCCGAGCGCCCGTTCAACCTCGATCTCGACCGGGAGGCCGTGCGTGTCCCATCCCGCGATGCGCGTGACGCCGTGGCCCAGCATCGTCTGGTAGCGGCACACCAGGTCCTTGATCGTGCGCGCGAACACGTGATGGATCCCCGGCCGGCCATTCGCGGTGGGCGGGCCTTCGAAGAACACGAACGGCGGCCCGTAGCGCGCCGAGCTCTGGGTCTGCTCGAACAGACGCTCGTGCTTCCAGGTCGCGAGCAGCTGCTTCTCCAGCGCGTCCGGGGTGAGCTTGGCGTCGAGCCGCGGATACGGCATCAGTCGTGGCGCTCCAGCACGCCGCGAATCAGCGCCGTGAGCTTGGGCTCTGCGGCCCGCGCCACGGCGATGATCCGCTCCACCGTGGCCGGCTCGAGCGCGTCGGGGAGGCACTGGTCCGTGATGATCGACACCCCAAGCACGCGCATCCCGAGGTGCACGGCTGTGATGACCTCGGGCACCGTGCTCATCCCCACCACGTCAGCCCCCAGCGTGCGGAGCATGCGGTACTCCGCACGCGTCTCGAGGTTCGGTCCCGTCACCGCGACGTAGACGCCCTCCCGGAGCGGGATCCCCTGCTCCAGGGCCACCGCGCGGGCCGTGGCGCGCAGCTCGGCGTCGTACGGCTGCGACATGTCGGGAAAGCGGGGACCCAGCCGGTCGTCGTTCGGGCCGACGAGGGGGTTGTCGCCCAAGAGGTTGATGTGGTCGGCGATCAGCATGAGGTCGCCTGGGCGCCACAGCGGGTGCATCCCGCCGCAGGCGTTCGACACCACCAGGAGCCGCGCGCCGAGCGCGTGCAGCACGCGCACGGGGAAGGCGATCTGCTGGAGCGTGTAGCCTTCGTAGCGGTGGAACCGTCCCTGCATGGCCGCGACGCGGCGGTCCGCCAGCGTCCCGAGCAGCAACTGTCCCGCGTGGCTCTCGACGGTCGAGAGCGGAAACCCGGGGATCTCCTGGTAGGGGACTCGCGTCGCGACGTGCATCTCCTCGGCCAGGCCGCCCAATCCAGTGCCGAGAATGATCGCCACATCGGGAACCAGCGTCGTCCGCGCCTGCACGGCGTGGACCGCCTCGGCAATCATTCCTCGCGCGGACCGTCCAGCGCCCGGAGCTCCGCCATCTGACGCTCGAGCAGGGCGCGGAAGCCGCCCAGGTAGGCCTGGAACTGCCGCTCCGCTTCCCCCAGCTGCCGCCGCACATCGCCTTCGGCGGTGCGCGCTTCCTCAATGATGCGGCGCGCTTCTGCCTCCGCCTCCCGCACGATCACCTGCGCCTCGCGCTGGGCCGCCGTGCGCGTGTCCTCGCGCAGCTGCTGCGCGGCGACGAGCGCCTCGTTCATCGCGCGCTCGCGCTCACGGAACGCGCGCAACTGGTCGGTGAGCGCGGCGAGCCGCTCCTCGAGCACGGAGCGCTCTCGCAGGATCCGCTCCAGCTCGTCGGCGACGCGCATCCGGAAATCCTCGACGCCGAGCGGCTCGTAGCCCCGCAGCGTCCGGCGGAACTCCTGCTTGCGGACGTCGAGCGGCGTCAGGTGGAAGACGTCTTCGCTCACGCCGCCCTCGTCCCGAACAGGACGGTCCCCAGGCGCAGCATCGTCGCCCCCTCCTCGACCGCCGCGCCGTAGTCGCTGGACATCCCCATCGAGAGCGCCGGTAGCCATAGTCCCTCCTCCTGCAGCGCGTCGCGCAACGCGCGCAGCGCGCGAAACGTGCGGCGCTGGACCGTTTCGTCGACCGTCAGCGGCGCCATCGTCATGAGCCCCTCGAGCTTCAAGTGGGCGTGGCCGGCAACTGCACGCGCCAGCGCCGGCGCCTCGGTCGGCGGACAGCCGCTCTTCTGCGCCTCGCCCGCCAGGTTCACCTGGATCAGCACCCGCACCGTGACCCCCCGTTCGACGGCGCGCCGCTCCAGCTCCACCGCGAGCTCACCCGAATCCACGGAGTGCACCAGGGCGAACCGGCCCGGGATCTGCTTCGCCTTGTTGCGCTGGAGATGGCCGATCATGTGCCAGGCCGCGCGCGCCCCGATGGGCGTGTCGATCTTCGCCAGCGCCTCCTGCACCCGGTTCTCACCCAGCTCGGTGAGGCCTGCGGCGAGCGCCGCCTCCACCGCGTCGAGCCCGAACCCTTTGGTCACGGCCACGAGCGTCACCGGATGCGACCATCCCCCAGCTTGCTGACGCCGGGCGATTTCCGTGCGCACGTGGGCCAGCCGCTCGGGCAGGGCCCTAAAATCCATAAGCAAAAAAACTTAGCCGGGGGGTCCGGGCGAGACAATCCTAGGCGATAAGCCGTTCGCCGCCTTCGAGGTGCGAGATCGCGCCGGACAACAGGTCGCGGACCTGCTGGGGCGTGAGGGGGCGGTGCAGCAGGCCGTGGCTCGCGACCGAGATGGTGGACGTCTCCTCGGAGACCACGAGCACCGTCGCGTCGGTCTCCTCCGAGAGCCCGAGCGCCGCGCGGTGGCGCGTGCCGAGCGACTTGTCGGTGACTTTGAACTGGGTGAGGGGAAGCACGCATCCGGCCCCGATGATGCGGTCGCCGCGGATCAGCACCGCACCGTCGTGCAGCGGCGAGTACGGAGTGAAGATCGTCGTGAGGAGGTCGGCCGAGACCTTTGCCTCCATCGGCACGCCCGAGGAGATGAACTCCTCGAGGCCGATGTCGCCTTCGACAGCGAGGATCGCGCCGGTCGCTGCGCGCGACAGGCGGTCCACGGCCTCGGCGATCTCCTCGGCCACCGACTGCCGGTCGCTCTGCGAGAAGCGGCGCATGAAGCGCGACTGACCCAGCCGCGCGAGCGCGTTGCGGAGCTCGGGCTGGAATACGACCACCGCCGCGAACGCTCCGTACGTGAACACGACGCCCAGGAGGAAGCTGATCATCTGGAACTTGGCAAACAGCGCCGCGAAGTAGGCGACCGAGAGGATCATCACGCCAACGACGATCTGGATCGCCCGCGTCCCCACCAGAAAGAGCAGGAAACGGTAGATCACGAACGCGACGAGGAGGATCTCGACCACGTCCGGCCACAACCGCGGGATCAGGAACCGGTAGGACTCGAAGCTCACGTTGGGCTCGTCGTCGCGCTGGCCACGGTCAGCGCCTCGCGCGCGAGGGCGACGTCGTGGACCCGGAACAGGCGCGCGCCCCGCTCCCACGCGAGCGCGCAGGCCACGGCCGTCGCGCGATCGCGGTCATCCACGGGACGCCCCGTGGCGTGACCCAGGAACCGCTTGCGAGACGGTCCGACGGCTACAGGATAGCCCAACCCCACGACCGCCGCCAGTTCGTCGAGCAGCCGGAAGTTCTGCTCCGGCGTCTTCGCGAACCCGAACCCGGGGTCGAGGACGATCCGCTCCCGCGCCACGCCGGCCGCTTGCGCCCGCTCGGCCGCCATGCGGAGCTCCCCCGCCACCTCCGCCGCCACGTGGCCATAGGTCGCGAGCCCGTCCATCGTGTCCGGGGTGCCCCGCATGTGCATGAGGATCATCCCCACCCCCTCGCGCGCGGCAACCCGCGGCAGCTCCGGGTCGAAGACCCCTGCGGAGACGTCGTTCACGACCGCCGCCCCGGCGGCGATCGCGGCGCGAGCGACCTCGCTCTTGCGCGTGTCGACCGAGAGAGGCCCGAGCCCGCGCCGCGCCAGCTGCTCGACTACGGGAATCACCCGTCCCAGCTCGTCCGCGACCGATACGGGCGCCGCGCCCGGGCGGGTCGACTCGCCTCCGACGTCGATCAACTGACAGCCGTCAGCTTTCAGGGTCTCAGCGTGCGCGATCGCTCGCTCGAGGGTGGTGAACCGGCCGCCGTCAGAAAAGGAGTCCGGGGTGAGGTTGAGAATGCCGATCAGCGCCGGGCGATCGAGCGCGATCTCGGCGCCCGCGATCGGCCACACGCGCGGCGGCTCGACGTAGCCCGCGAGGAAGCGCGCCACCTCCCCGCTCAAGCCCTCGAGACCCGCGGGGACGCGGTCGGCGCGCGCCAACGGCGCGAGCCGGCTCGCCGTCCCGCCCACCAACGCCCAGCCGTCACCGGTGAGCACGTCCGCGCCGGCTTTGGTGCTCCATCGCACCAGCGCCTCGCGCTCCGCATCGGAGACGTCGTCGAGGAGGACGAGGAGAGGCTGTACTCCGGTGGCCGCGAGCCACGCCGGCTGCTCACCCCAGCCGCGGGCCGCGAGCGCCGCGCGCACCGCTTCGGGCGTATGGGCGGCGAGCGCGGTCAGCTTCACGCCCCGGCCCTAGCGCAGCGCTTGGACGACCTGCAACCGCGCCGCTCGCCACGCGGGGAAGAATCCCCCCACCACACCCATCACCACCGCGAAGATCACCCCGCCCACGAGCAGGCCCGGGGTCACGCGGAACGCGAACGCGACCTCGCTGAACGAGTTCCAGTTCGTCGTGCTGGTGACGATCCCGTTGATCGGCAGGGCGAGCAGACCGCCCGCCACGCCGCCCAGGAACGCGATCGCGGCGGACTCGGCGAGGAACGAGGCGAGCACGCTGCGCGGCGGGAAGCCGAGGGTGAGCAGCACCGCGATCTCGGGCGTGCGCGACGAGACAGCGGCGTACATGGTGTTCACCGCGCCGAACACCGCCCCGACCGCCATGACGCTCGTGATCATCACGGCGAGGAACGTGAGAATCCGGGTGAGCACCGTGGACTGCCCGGCGTAGAACGCCGACTCCCGCTGCGCCTGGACCGTAAGCCGCTGATCGCCCTCGAGCGCGCGCTTGAGGTCGTCGAAGGCCGCGGGGTCCGTGAGCCGCAGGATCACCGACTGGAACACCTCGCCCCGGAACACCGGCATGAACTGCTCGTTCTCCCCCCACACCTCGGATTCGAGCGCCGATCCGCCAGCCTCGAAGTGACCCACGACCAGCCAGTCGCGGGTCGCGAAGCGCAGCGTGTCGCCGATCGCCGTATGCGCGAAGCGCGGCACGATCTTCTTCCCGATGATGATCTCGCTCCGGCCCGACTCGAACTTCCGCCCGGCCACGATGTGGATGTTGCGGACCGCGAACGCCTCGTCGTTCACGCCGCGCGCCACAACGTTGTTCACGCCCTCCCCCACCGCGCGCGGGATGTTGATGACGACGAACACCTCGGGACTGACGAGCGGCCGGCCGGCCGCGCCCGTGGCGATACGCGGGTCCGCGGCGATGAGGCGCTCGCTCTCGCGCGAGATCCCGCTCTCCATCTCGCTCGCCGCGCCGCGGCGCAGCACGATCACGTTGCCGGGCGAGCCCGTCTTCACGAGGGCGGCGCGGAATCCGTTGGCCAGCGCCAGCATCGCCACGAACACGGCGACCACGAGGCTCACGCCGAGCGCCGTCATCGCGGTCGAAACCGGCCGCTGGCCGATGCTGCGGAGGTTGTAGACGAAGGGGATCTTCATTCGACGTGCCGCAGCGCCTGGACGATCGACAGCCGCGCCGCCCGTAGCGCCGGCACGATGCCGCTCGCCACCGCGAGCAGCAGCGTGATCCCGAAGCCCAGGGCGAGCGTCGCCGGCGTCACGTCGAAGCCGGGAAGGAAGCCGAAGCCGTTGAACCCGGTCCCGGCATAGAGCAACTTCGCGCCGCCCAGGCCGAGCACCGCGCCCGAGAGCGTGACCACGCTCGCTTCCGCCATCACGAGCCCGAACAGCGTGCGGTCGGTGAACCCGATGGTCTTGAGCACGGCCACCTCACCGGTCCGCTCCCGCGCTGTCATCATCATCGCGTTCGCGGTCACCATCAGGATCGCAAACACGACGGCCATGCCGATCGAGTTCATCAGGAACTGCACGTTCCCCCACATCGTGACGAAGCTCTGGTTGAAGGCCTTCTCGGTCATCGTCTTGGTGGGCGCGCTCGAGTTTCGGAACATGGCGTCGATCGTCTGCGCCACGCTCGCCGCGTGCGAGGGGTCGCTCAGCTGGAGCGCGTACCAGCCGGGCGTCGCGCGATGGTCTGTGCGCTCATACAGGTAGTCGTAATGGAACAGGAACGAGCGGTCGTCCATCGCGCGCACCGTCGGCGTGTAGACGGCGCGGATCGTAAACGTCCAGTCGCCCGGGTAGATCGTCCCGCGTATCGTGACATCCTGCCCCAGCCGCCAGCCAACCTTCTCCATCAACCCTTTGCCCACGAGGGCGGCGGTCCGCTCATGCAGGAATGCCTCCTTTTGGCCAGGCGGAACGCTGATCTCGGGGTACATCGCCAGGTATGTCTCCGGATCGACCGCGAACTGCGCGAAAAAGGTCTTGCCGTCGCCGTACAGGCCGCCGAACCAGTTCGCCCAGGTCACGGCTGCCACGCCGGGCACTGCGGCGAGGCGCTCCCGGTAGCTCAGCGGCAATGGAAACACGATCGCCGTGGCGTTCTGGACCCCCATGCGCGAGGCGCTGGCGACCTCGGCGCCCGCGTTCAGAGTGGTCACGACCGAGCGCAGCGAGGCGAACAGGAACGTGGCGAGCGCCACGCCCAGCGTGGTGAGCAGCGTGCGCAGCCTGTGGCGGCGCAGGTTCGCGAGCACGAGCGGCAGCAGCTTCACGCCGCCAGGACTCCCTTCTCGAGATGCAGCACCTGCTTGGCTTTCTCCGCCGCGTGCGCGTCGTGCGTCACGATGATGATCGTCTTGTGGAGCTCGCTGTTGAGGCGCTGCAGCAGGGCGAGCACCTCCTCCGCCGCCCGCTTGTCGAGCTGCCCCGTCGGCTCGTCGAGCAGGATCAGCGTGGGATCGGAGACGATCGCGCGCGCGATCGCCACGCGCTGCTCCTGACCGCCCGACAGCTGTCGCGGGTAGTGCTGCAGCCGGTCGTCGAGCCCGACCACGCCGAGCGCGATCCGCACCCGCTCATCCCGCTGCTTCCTGGAGAGGGGTGCGAGCAACAGCGGCAGCTCCACGTTCTGGAACGCCGTCAGGACTGGCAGCAGGTTATACGACTGGAATACGAAGCCGATGTGCCGCGCGCGCCACGCCGCCAACGCCGTCGGCGGCATAGCGTTGACCTTCGCACCTGCCACCGTGATCGTGCCGCTCGTCGGGCGGTCGAGCCCGGCGATCAGGTTCAAGAGCGTGGACTTGCCGCTCCCCGATGGCCCCATCAGCGCGGTGAAGCTCCGCTCCGCCACGTCGAGCGTGAGGTTCTCGAAGACTTCGATGACCTGAGTGTCCCGCTGAAACGACTTGTGGACGTTGCGTAGCTCGACGAGTGCCATGGCGCCGTAGTTGAGTGGTGGACGACCGGTGGACGGTCAGGGGGTGCGGGCGCGGACTCGCTGCCCGTCGCGCGGACTCTCGAGTCCGCCCACGACCAGGAGCTCGCCGCCCGAAAGCCCCGACCGAATCTCGCGCAAGTTACCACTCACGGGACCTGCGTCAACCTCGCGCCGCTCCACGCGGTCGTTGCGCACGACCCACACCACGGCCCGCCCGTTCTCCGACCGTACCGCCGCTGCCGGCACGGT
>QHTZ01000042.1 GCA_003221005.1 Gemmatimonadota bacterium | reverse complement strand
AACGTCTCGACGTCACTCAGATTCACGACGGCGGGATCCACCTCGACCTGCCCGAAGTCGGGGTTGATCGACCCGCTGAGCGTGAGGTTGCTGCCGATCCCGACCTTGAGATCCGCGCCCGCGCCGGGGGAGTAGCGACCGTCGGCGCGGAAGGGGTCGTCCGCTACGAGCGGCGCATATTCGATCTTGCTCGTGACGTAGGGCAGCAGCTCGAGCCGCCGCGGCGGGACGATCCGGTCGATCCCCGTGAGATTCGCGAACCGCGACACGAACCCGCTCGCATTCTTGGGGCGGACCACGAGGTAGTCCGTTTCGTTGTGCCGCGTGATCTCACGCCGGAAGTTGACGCCCCACACGTAGCGGCCCGCCGCCCGAAACCGGAGCTGCGAATACGGGATGCGCAGCTCGACGGTCCACCCCAGGCTGTCGACGCGCGCCCGCCCCTCCCACACGCCGTCCCAGGAGTTGTCGTCCCAGTCGTCGTTGTACAGCGTGCCGTCATACAGCGTGCCAGCGGCGTTCACCCCGAAGTAGAAGCCGCTGCGGCGGTCGTGGTAGGGGTCGAGAAAGACAGTGAAGCGATCGGAATCGAGCTGTGCGTCGCGGCGGCCCAAGCGGGCCACGATGGAGTCGGGATGCCCGTCGTACAGGCGGGCGGCGACGTAGAGCGCCGCGTCGTCATACGCGACATAGACGACAGTGCTCTCGCTGGGCTGCGCGCCCTCGATCGGGTCGCGCTGAATGAACCGGGAGACGCGGACCCCCTGCTGCCACGCGACCTCGGCGAGCACGCCGTCCACAGCGATCGGCTGCGCCAAGCGCGACGCCCGTACCTCGGCTAACGCGGCTGGCGGCCCGAGGCGGGCGGGTGCGCCGACCGGGGCCGCCTGGGAATCGCCGGTCGGGCACAGCAGGCACAGCGCGATGGCCAGGAGCATGCAAGTCTCAGGACGGGGGGGCGCGACTGTTGCTAGCTATGAGACGGTCCTCCCTACGACAGGGTTGCAGCGGGGGTGTCAGACAATTGGGGGAAGGGGGACGGGGGAAAGGGGGAAGGGTGCTACAGCTTCACGAGCACTCCTTGGATCAGCTTCGCGAGATCGCCTGCTACCCGCTTGCCCATCGCAAGTACGTCCTCGTGGGAGATCTTCTCGGCCGAGAGTCCGGCGGCGAGGTTCGTGATCATGGAGAACCCGAGCACGCGCATGGCGCGCGCCCGAGCTGCGATGACCTCCGGCACGGTGGACATGCCCACTGCATCGGCGCCGAGGCGCTGCAGCATCCGGATCTCTGCGGGTGTCTCATACGACGGCCCCAGTAGCCCCGCGTATACCCCTTCCTCCAGCGGGACCTTCGCCTCTCGTGCTGCGTCGCGAGCGAGGGCGCGGAGGTCCGCATCGTAGGGATCGCTCATGTCGGGGAACCGCCCCTCGCCGGGCTCCACGGGGCCGAACAGCGGATTGCGCCACATCAGGTTGATGTGGTCAGCGATGAGCATCAGGGAGCCCGCCTCGAACGTAGGTCGCAGCCCACCAGCTGCATTGGTGACGACGAGCGTGGTGACGCCCAACCGGTGGAATACGCGCACCGGAAGCGCGGCCGTAGCGGCCGAATGCCCCTCATACAAATGAAAGCGCCCTTGCTGCACCAGCACCGGCACGCCGGCCAGGGTGCCCGCCACAAGCTGACCTGTGTGGCCCGCGACGCCCGGCTCTGGGAAACCGGGGATGCGCGCGTAGGGCACGCGCCGCGCCTCACGCACCGTCTCCGCGAGCGCGCCGAGCCCCGAGCCGAGCACGACCGCGACCCGGGGAGCGAAATCGCCAAGCTCCCGCCGCACGGCCTCGGTCGCCAGGTCCGCTGCACCTTTCCCGCTTCCCGTTTCCCCCTTCCCGATCATGCGATTTTCTCGAGCTCGCTCTGTATGCGGGCCACGAGTGCCACCCGCTCGAACTCCGGAAGGAACGCGCTCTCACACGCGTTCAGCACCACGCGAACCAGCTCGTCCTTGCCGAGCCCGAGCGCCGTGTGCGCGAGATGATATTCGTCGGTGAGGGTGACGCCGTCCACCAGGCGCCCGTCGGTGTTGAGGGTGACGACGACACCCTGCTCCAGGTAGCGCCGGAAGGGATGGGTCGTCAGCGACGGCACAGCGTGCGTGTGCAGGTTGCTCGTGAGGCACATCTCGAGGGGGATGCGCTGGGCGACCACGTACTCGAGCAGGGCCGGATCCTCGCCCAGACGGGTCCCGTGACCGATGCGTTGCGCGCCGCAGCTTTGCAGCGCTTGGTGGATCGACGCCGGCCCGTCGCCCTCGCCCGCGTGACAGGTGCAGGCAAGGCCGTGCTGCACCGCCAGGGCGAAGGCGGCGCGGTGGTCCTCCGCTGGATGGCCGTGCTCGGCGCCAGCGAGATCGAAGCCCACGACGCCCGCGCTCCGGTACCCCACCGCCACCTGCGCAAGCTCGAGCGACATCGCCGGGGGGAGTGTCCGGATGCCGCACACAATCAGCCCGACCCTGGTGCCCGTTTCTCGGACCGCGCGCTCGATGCCACGGAGCGGCGCCTCGATCGCCTGTGTGAGGGTCAGGGCTGGACGGTGCAACAGCGGCGAGTAGCGCACCTCCACGTAGCGCACCTGTTCAGCCGCCAGATCCACCACGAACT
This sequence comes from Gemmatimonadota bacterium, assembly GCA_003221005.1. Taxonomy (GTDB): domain Bacteria; phylum Gemmatimonadota; class Gemmatimonadetes; order Gemmatimonadales; family GWC2-71-9; genus AG25. The sequence continues at coordinate 15,125 of QHTZ01000042.1, read as the reverse complement.
CGTAGGCGATCCGCTCGAGCGCGGCGGCGGTTTGCATCACCGCCAGAGTCAGCTGGTACTTGGTGAGGTACTCCTCGAGGCTGTGCACGCCCTGCACCGAAAGGGCGAGGGTGAGGCCCTCGGGTGTGTCCGCCGGCAAGCGGACGTGCTGCTCACGCGCCAGCTCCAGCATCGTCGCGGGCCTGAGCGAGCCGTCAAGATGGACGTGCAGCTCCGCCTTGGGCCAGCGGCGCAGCGCCTCCTTCGAGATGGCAGGAGCCCGCCGCGCCGTCACCACCACTCGGAACACGCCGCCCGCTTCCCCGACCGGGTCCCGGGCATCCACCTGCCGACCCACGCCGTCGGTGACGTACGCCGCCGCGGTGGCCAGCAGGTCTGCGAGACCGTGATCGAGCGCGGCCACGGCGTCGCGCACCGTAGCGCCCCGGGCCACGTCGACGGGACGCTCGTTCACGAACACGCGCAGCCGTGCCATGGTGCGCCGAAAATTGCCAAGCGAGCGTCCGCCGCGCTACCTTGACGGCCGATGCTGACCGCGCTCCTGTGCGCGTCGCTGCTCGCGCCACCCGGCGATTCCGCTGTCCTCCTGATCCGAGTCTTGGACGTGAGCGACGCGCGAATCGGCGGCGACGCCATCCTGATCACCGACTCCGCGGGGGCCACGGGACGGCACGTGTTGATCGACGCGAGCGGCCATGGCGCAACCGTGGCCGCCTACCTGCGACGGTTTGGCGTGGATACCCTGGCCGCTGTCATCCTGTCGCACCCGCACGCGGATCACTACGGCGGGCTCCCGGTGGTGCTCAACCGGTTTCCGGTGCGTGCCTTCATCTACGGGGGCACCCCGCGGACATTGCGCACGTACCTCGCACTACTCGACGAGATCGCGGCGCGCCGCATCCCCGTCGTGACGGCCGACACGGGAGTGCGGACCGTCACGCTCGTGACTGGCGCCGACACCGTTGAGCTGCAGCTGCTCGCGCCGCCGCCCACCTGCCGCCAGCTCCCGCGCAACGCCAGCGGCGACGCCATCAACGACTGTTCCGTCGGGGTGCGGCTCACCCGGGGCGCGTTCACCATGCTGCTCCCGGGCGACGCCGAGCAAGCCGAGCTCGGCTGGTGGATGATGGCCCATCCCGCCCTGCTGCGGGCCGACGTGCTGAAGGCCGGCCACCACGGGTCGGCGAACGCGACCAGTGCCGCGCTGCTCGATGTCGTGCAGCCCAAGGCGGTGGCCATCAGCGCCAACGGGCGCCAGCATCCGTTCGCCGCCGTGCTGCGCCTGCTCGCCGCACGCGGTATCCCGACCTATTGCACGGCGGACGCCGGAACCATCACGGTGCGCGTGCTGCGGAACGCGACCTGGACCATCACCACGGAGCGCGCGGGGACGTGTCACGCGCGCTCCCAGCTCGGGAGCGGGAGTAACCCATGAAGGAGACCCACCGGTTCATCGTGGACCGTCACGAGGAAGCGTTGACCGTGGTGGAGGTGGACGGCACGGTCTTTCTCGACGTGCCGCGCTGGCTCCTGCCCGGCGCCACGCGGGCCGACGACGTGCTCGTCGTCACCGTCGAGGCGGGAGCCGATCGTACGGTCGTGACGCTGGAGCGCGATACCGCCGCGACCGCGCGGGCCCAGGCCGACGCGGCGGCGGCGGTACGGCGGTTGAAGCGGCGCGACCCTGGCGGAGACGTGCGACTGTGACGGCCCCCCAGGGCCAGCGCGTCCTCGTGGTGGACGACGAGCCCGACATCACGGCGCTCGTCGCATACCATCTCGCCAAGGACGGCTACCGCGTGAGCACCGCCTCGAATGGGCGCGATGCGCTGCGCGCCGCGCGCGAGGAGCGGCCCGACTTGGTCGTGCTCGACCTGATGCTGCCCAGCGTCTCCGGGTACGACATCCTTACCGAGCTGCGACGGCAGGACGAGACGCGGGACATCGGCGTCATCGTGCTCACGGCGCGCAAGGAGGAGCCCGACCGGATCAAGGGGCTGTCGCTCGGCGCCGACGACTATCTCCCCAAGCCATTCTCTCCCCAGGAGCTGGTGCTGCGCGTCGGGGCCGTGCTGCGCCGCCTTGCAGCACCACCGGTGGCATCCGGCGGGTTGTTGAGCGCGGGGCCGATCACGCTCGACCGCACGGCGCACCAGGTGGCGGTGCAAGGCGAGGAAGTCGAGCTCACCGCCATCGAGTTCCGCCTGCTGCGAACGCTGATGGAGCGCCAGGGCCGGGTACAGAGCCGCGCGCAGCTCCTCGAGACCGTGTGGCAGGCTCAGCCCGACATTCAGACCCGCACCGTGGACATGCACGTGCAGCGCCTGCGCCACAAGCTGGGCAAGGCCGGTGACTCCATCGAAACGGTGCGCGGCGCGGGCTACCGGCTGCGCACGGCTCCCGCGACGACCACACGCAAGCGGCCGTGAGGCTCGCGGCTCGGCTGTTCGTCGGCTCGAGCCTGCTGCTCGCCGCCACCGTGGTCGGTTTGATCGTGGCAGCCGACCACGTGCTGCGATGGCACCTGGAAGCGGACATCGCGACCGGCCTCGAGCACGAGGCGCGGCTCGTGGCGACCCTACTGCCGCCCGACTCGCTCGCCTGGCCCGACGCCCCCCGGCGGCTGGGTGCGCTGATCGGTCACCGATTGACGCTCATCGATCCGAAGGGCCGGGTCCGCGGCGACACCGAATTCGACCGCGCCGCGCTGGCGCAGCTCGAGAACCACGCCGGCCGCCCCGAGGTGGTGCAGGCGCTCGCGACGGGGGCGGGCCGTGACCAGCGTCTCAGCGCGTCCACCAACGAGCGCCGGCTGTATGTGGCGGTGCGCGGCGGCCCGCCCGGCCTCGCTGTCGTGCGCGTCTCCACGACGCTCGCCGCCGTGGACGCCGCGATCGACGCCGTGCAGCGCGGCGTCGCGTTGGCGGGGCTGGCGGCGCTCGCGGTCGCCGCGCTGCTCGCGTGGGCGCTGAGCGGCACGATCGCGCGGCCTCTAGTGCAGCTCGGCACCGCTGCTCGGGCGATCGCGGCGGGCGAGGCGCCCGAATTTCCCGACGCGCGCATCCCCGAGATCGCGGACCACGTCCTCGCGCTCCGCGCGATGCACCAGCAGCTCGACCAGCGCTTCGCTGAGCTGCGGCGTGAGCGGGAGGAGACGCACACCCTAATCGAATCCATGGCGGACGGCGTGCTCGCGGCCGACCCGCTGGACGCCCTGCTGCGCCGCGACAGCGATCTTGCCGCGCAGGTCATCGCGGGCGACCACGCCATCGACGCCCTCGAGCTCAAGATCGAAGAGCTGGTCATCGACCTGTTCGCCACCCAGCAACCCATGGCGCGAGACCTGCGCCTGCTCATGGCGGCGATGAAGATCGCGAACGACCTGGAGCGCGTGGGCGATCACGCCGCCAACATCGCGCAGTCCACGGAGCGTCTCGCCGCCGCGCGCCTCGTCCCCCCCGAGCCGGAGCTGCTGGAGATGGCGCGCCAGGCGCGCGCCATGCTGTCCGGCGCCTTGGCCGCGTTCGTGAAGGGTGACTCGAAGCTGGGGCGGGAGATCTGCCGCCGCGACGACCTGGTCGACGCGTTACATCACTCCGTCTTCCGAATCCTGCTCACGCACATGATGGAGGACCCCCACGTCATCGGCGCCGCGATGGAGCTGTTTCTCGTGAGCCGCAATCTCGAGCGCGTCGCCGACCTCGCCACGAACATCGCTGAGGACGTGGTGTTCTTGGTGGAAGGCAAGACCATCAAGCACCACGCAGAGGAAGCCTAGCCCGGCTGGCGCCGCCACCACTCGCCCGAGTCGGGCGACACGTGCTGCGCCATCAAGGCTGGGTTGACGAACAGCTTTATCAGCGCCAGGCCTGCGAGAAACCCGCCGACGTGCGCCCAAACCGCGACGCCCCCCTGCACACGGCCCGCGATGCCGACCGCGCCGAGCAGCAGCTGCAGCACGAACCAGTACCCCAGCATGAAGTACGCCGGCAGCGCTACGGTGGTAAAGAAGAAGCCCAGCGTGATCAGCGTGTGAACCCGCACGCGCGGATAGAGCACGACGTATGCGCCGAGCACGCCGCTGATGGCGCCGGACGCGCCCACCATCGGCACCCGCGCGTGCGTGTCCACCAGCACCTGAGCGGCGGCGGCCGCGACGCCGCACACCAGGTAGAACACCAGAAACCGCGCGTGCCCCATGGAGTCTTCGATGTTGTTTCCGAACACCCACAAGAACCACATGTTGCCGATGATGTGCAGCCAGCCTCCGTGCATGAACATCGACGTGAGCACGGTGGCGTAGTGCGGCCCCTCGATCACGCACGCCATCCCGGGTCCGAGCGGCACGCTGGTGCCAGGCGGCACCGTTCCCAAGAGCTCGCCCGGGATCAGCCCCAGCTGGCAGACCGAGGCCCCCAGCGGCTCGCTCGCCCCGGCGCCCTGGAGAAAGAGCCAGGCGAGCACGTTGAGCACGATGATGCCGATCGTGACGATCGGCGCAAGCACGGTGGGATTGTCGTCCTTGTACGGGAACACGCCGGACAATGTAGCCCGGTTGGCCACGCCTCGCCCTCGACAGGAGCCGGCCGCTCTGCCATACTGGCGCTTTCTCCAGGCACGGTCTTTGCCGCTTGCGACCAACGGGCAAGTCTCCGCATCAATCCCTATCTGGCTGAGGAGTCACGCTGATGGCAGAGAAGATCATTGGAATCGACCTCGGGACCACGAACTCCGTGGTGGCCGTGATGGAGGGTGGCGATCCCGTCGTCATCCCGAACGCGGAGGGCGGGCGGGTCACGCCGTCGGTGGTCGCATTCACGAAGGACGGTGAGCGGCTGGTCGGCCAGGTGGCGAAGCGCCAGGCCGTCACGAACCCGCAGAACACCGTCTTCTCGATCAAGCGGTTCATGGGGCGGCGGATGAACGAGGTGGTGGAGGAGATGAAGCGCGTCCCCTACAAGGTCGTCGAGGGACCGAACGGCCTCGCGTCGGTGGATATCCAGGGGAAGCGTTACACTCCGCCCGAGATTTCCGCCATGATCCTCCAGAAGATGAAGCAAACCGCTGAAGACTACCTCGGCCATAAAGTCGAGAAGGCGGTCATCACGGTTCCCGCTTACTTCAACGACTCGCAGCGGCAAGCCACCAAGGACGCGGGCAAGATCGCCGGGCTCGATGTGGTGCGGATCATCAACGAGCCCACGGCTTCGGCCCTCGCTTACGGTCTCGACAAGAAGAAGGAAGAGAAGGTGGCTGTGTACGACCTGGGCGGCGGCACGTACGACATCTCGATTCTCGAGCTCGCCGAAGGCGTGTTCGAAGTGAAGTCCACCAACGGCGACACGCACCTGGGCGGTGACGACTTCGACGCGCGCATCATCGAGTGGCTGATCGCGGAGTTCAAGCGCGACCAGGGCATCGACCTGTCGAAGGACCCCATGTCGCTGCAGCGCCTCAAGGAGGCCGCGGAGAAGGCGAAGATGGAGCTGTCCACGGTGATGCAGACGGAGATCAACCTCCCCTTCATCACGGCGGACCAGTCCGGCCCGAAGCACCTGAACATCACGCTCACGCGCGCCAAGCTGGAGCAGCTCGTGGACGACCTGGTCCAGCGTACGATGGCGCCGATGGAGCAGGCGCTGAAGGACGCCGGCCTCAAGCCGAGCGACATCGACGAGGTGATCCTGGTGGGCGGGCAGACGCGGATGCCCAAGGTCCAGGAAATCGTGCAGAAGGTCTTCGGCAAGGAGCCTCACAAGGGCGTCAACCCGGACGAAGTCGTGGCCATCGGGGCCGCGATCCAGGGTGGCGTGCTCGCGGGCGAGGTGAAGGACATCCTGCTGCTCGACGTCACGCCGCTGTCGCTCGGGATCGAAACCCTGGGCGGCGTCACCACGGTGCTGATTCCGCGGAACACGACGATCCCGACCAAGAAGTCGGAGATCTTCTCCACCGCCGAGGACAATCAGACGACGGTGGAGATCCACGTGCTCCAGGGAGAGCGCCAGATGGCCCTGGACAACCGCACCATCGGCAAGTTCCAGCTCACGGGAATCCCGCCCGCGCCGCGCGGCGTGCCCCAGGTCGAAGTGACGTTCGACATCGACGCGAACGGCATCCTGCACGTTTCGGCCAAGGACAAGGCGACGGGCAAGGAGCAGAAGATCCGCATCGAGGCCTCGTCGGGTCTGTCCGACAAGGACATCGACCGTATGGTGAAGGACGCCGATGCCCACGCGTCCGAGGACAAGCGGCGGCGCGACGAGATCGAGCGGCGCAACCGCCTAGACACCATGGTGTATGAGGTGGAGAAGAACTCCAAGGAATGGGTCGACCGCCTCGACGCGTCCCTCAAGTCGCGGCTCGACGGCGCGGTCGCGAGTGCCAAGCAGGCCCTCCGTTCCGGGAACCCGGACGAGATCTCCAAGGCTCTCGAGGAGCTGCAGCAGGCGTATTCGGCTGCGGGGGCGTCGCTGTACGCCGCCACGCGCGGCGCCGGCGCACCGGGAGGGGGAGGGGGGGGCACCGGGGGAGGGGCGGAGGCGCCAGCCGCAGACCAGAAGAAGGACAACGTGGTCGACGCGGACTACGAGATCGTGGACGACGAGAAGAACAAGAAAGCGTAGATTACAGGCAGCAACCCTCTAACGAAGCGAGACGAGCATGTCGGTACGCACGCGGGATTGGCTCAAGTTCGGGGCCCTGGTGGCCATTGCCTTTGTGTTCGGGTTGGCGTTCGCCTCAGCCCTCAACCTCCCCAAACGGAGCGACGCCACCGAGCCGGCCCTCGCGCTGCAGACCCCCACGCGGGCATCGCTGCCCGCGGCGAAACCGGTCGCGGACTTGAGCAGCGCGTTTGTCGCTGTGGCCGATCACGTGCGGCCCGCCGTCGTGTTCATCCGGTCGGAGCACCGCGCCCGCAGCGACGCGGGACGCCTGCCGCCCGGGTTTGAGGACTTCTTTCCGCAGTTCCGCCGGCGCCCCCAAGTGGAGCAGGGGACCGGCTCCGGCTTCATCGTCTCGTCGGACGGCTACATCCTCACCAACAATCACGTGGTTGCGGGCGCGGACCGCGTGATGGTGCGGCTGTACGACAAGCGTGAGTTCACCGCCAAGGTCGTGGGCTCCGATCCGGCGACGGACGTGGCCGTCATCAAGATTGACGCGCGCGACTTGCCGGCCGTGAGCCTCGGCAACTCCGACTCCACCCGCGTGGGCGAGTGGGTGCTCGCGATCGGCAACCCCCTGGGCGAAGCGTTCACCTTCACGGTGACCGCGGGCATCGTGAGCGCCAAAGGTCGCCTGCTGAACGGGCTGCAGCAGTCGCGCTACGCGATCCAGGACTTCATCCAGACCGACGCCGCGATCAACCCGGGGAATTCGGGCGGACCGCTCGTCAACGTGCGCGGCGACGTCATTGGGATCAACGCGGCCATCGCGAGCGAGACCGGCTTCTATTCGGGGTACGGCTTCGCGATCCCCATCAATCTCGCCCATACCGTGATGGAGCAGCTCATCAAGACGGGCCATGTCGAGCGCGCCGTGATGGGCGTCGCGATCCGCGAAGTGCAGCCCGAGGACGCGGACGCCGTCGGCTTGAAGGAAATCTCCGGCGTGGTCGTGAACAGCTACACCGGCGACGATTCGCCCGCGAAGCGCGCCGGGATCCAGCCGGGCGATGTGATCGTCGCCCTGGACGGCCAGCCCGTGAGCAACGTGCCGCAGCTCCAGCAGACGGTCGGATTCAAGCGGCCCGGCGATGCGGTGGAGGTCACCGTGCTACGCCAGGGCGGCGTGCGGAAGACCTATACGGTGCGGCTGGCGCGCGCCCCGCTCGGTGACGAAGAGGTGGCGTCGAAGGCAGGTGCCGGGAAAGGCGAGGTCGCGCCCAAGGAAGAGGCCCTCGGCGTCTCCGTACAGCCGCTCACGGCCGACGACCAACAGGATCCCCGCTTCCGGTCAGTCGTGCAGGCGGGCGGCGGCCTCGTCGTCACCGACGTCTCACCGGACGGGCCGGCATTCCAGCGCCTCGCGGCGGTCGACGATCCCGGGGGGCCAGACGTGATCGTCAAGGTAAACGGCGCCCCCACACGGAACCGCGCCGAATTCCGAGAGGCGCTCGCGAAGGTGCGGCGCGGAGACATCGTGACGCTGCAGGTCCTGAGCCCGGATAACTCGAGCGCTACGGGGTGGACGGGTCGGGTGGTGCGGCTGCGGGCCCGTTAGGCCGCCGCGCCGCGCCGCCCGGCGAGCTGCGTCAGGGCGACCACGAACTGCCACAGCACGGGGAGCACGAAGGCCGCCTGGTCGGCCTTCGTCCCCTCCCCGAACCCCAGGGCCAGGACGATCGCCACGAGCCCGCTCCCCACGCCCGCCCAACCCAGCCCCCGCGGTAGCGCTCGCCCCTGGAGCACGCCCCACCCAAGCAGGTACGTCGCGATCCCGAGGGCGAACGCCGCTGTCCGCTGGGCGGCGAGGGCGAACGGATGGGTCATGTCATACAGGAATACAGCCCGTGTCGCCGTCAGCCCCGGCTCCGCCGCCAGGTAGCTCTGGGCAAGCATCCAACCCGTCCCCACCATGAACGCCACGAGCACCATCCACGCGCTGTAAGCCAGCACCGCGACGGCCACGCCGCCGCGCGCGGACCCCTCGCCCGCCGTCCCCACATGACTGGCCACGACACCGACCAGCCCCGTGAGCGAGAGGACGAACCCGAACAGGAACGCCCAATGAATCGCGCGCCACGCGTCGGACCGCGCGATGATCACCAACTGCGCCGCGCCGTCGCCCTCGAGATCCGGGTGCAGCGCCGCGGCGACCATAATCAACAGCGCGCCGGTCAGCAGGCAGAGGGGATACGTCAGGCGACGGGCTACGGGCGTCATGGCGGTCTCCAGGGCTCGCTCGGTCGAGGCGCGAACGTATCCCCCGAGCGGGGCGCGTCAAGCGGCGCGGCCTCGCTCAGGGTCGTGGCAGCAGCAGTCCCGGACCCTGATCGGTGATCGACGACTTCGCGTCAGTGCCGCGGCCGGTCAGGACCAGCACGCCCCCATCCCCCGTCCGCAGCTTGACGAAGGCGAAGGGCACGTCCTCCGACACCCAGGCCTCCCACCCTTCGGCGTCCCGGGCGTGCAGCGCGCGCACCGTGCCCCCCGGCACGTTGACCGTCTCCCACCCCAGGGCACGAGCGCTCGCGCAGCGCCGCGCGAATTCGAGCGCGGGATTGGTCTGACCCATCTGCCCGGTCATGAGCGGCAGCATCTGATCCACCCGCATCGCCGGGGCGGTCCCCAGCTTCACGATCAGCCCGCGCACCTCGGTGGCGCCGAGTCCCAGACCGGGCACCAGCAGCTGCCAGATCTCGCCACGGCCGGCGCCGCCGGCCCCCTGGTGGTTGACCTCGAACCAATAGAGCGTGCTATCTCCCTGCCGCTCGGAACCCACGATCGCGAGGCGCAGGGCCTCACGGTCGACCTGACCGCCGGCTCCGGCGTACGTCGCCCATTGCCCCACAGTCACTTTGCCGGCCGACGCGCAAATGCGGGCGAGCTCCTGGGCAGCGAGACTTTGCCCCGCGACCACGCCGAGGGAGAGCGTCACGGTCCACCGGACTACACGTAGCATGAGGCACCTGTTTTCGGTTGCGCGAGCCGATTATACCCCGCTCGTGAGCCGCTGGAAGTCCTCCGGAGTGTCGACGTCAGCGAGTCGTTCCGCAGGCCAGTCGAGGTAGTATGCGCTGTCGCGGTGACGCTGCACCACCGCCTTGCCGCACCCTTCTCCCGTCCAGGCGAGCAGCTCGTCGAACAGCGCGCGGCGGAACAGCAGTGGAGGCGCCGTCACGTCTCCGTAGCGCGACACCACGAGCGGCGCCTCGCTCTCACGACCGGCTGCGATCAGCCGAGCCAGCATGTCGTCTGAGACGCGCACCATGTCACCGAGCATCACGACAACTGCGCCGGCCTCAGGGCCGAGCCGGCGCAGCCCCAGGTGCAGCGACTCGCTCGTCGGTCCCGTGAAGGCGGGGTTGAACACACAGTCACAATTGAGGCCGGCGAGTGCCGCCCGCACCTGGTCGGCTTCGTGCCCGAGCACGACGACCACGGGCGTGAGTCCGGCGGCTAGCGCCCGCCGCGCGGCGCGTCGCGCAAGGGGCTCGCCGTCCAGCTCGAGCAGCATCTTGTTCCGCCCCGGACCCATGCGGCGCGAGGCCCCGGCGGCGAGCACCACGCCGCCGACGCGGAGGCCCTCAGTCGCCCGGGGCATGGATCGGAACGCCGCGCTCGCGCAGCGATCGCGCCCGTCGCCCGGAGCGCACCGCAAGGATCTCCGCCACCACCGACAGGGCCACCTGCTCCGCCCCATCGGTGCCGATGTCGAGCCCAACGGGCCCGTACACGCGCACGGTGTCGCGCGACCCGCTGCCCACATCGCGCAGGATGCGCTCGGTGCGCTCGCGCGGCCCCAGCATGCCGATGTAGGCCACCGTCGTCTCGAGCAGGGCTCCAGCGTACGCCATGTCGTCCGCGAAGTTGTGCGTCATGACCACAGCGTAGCTCGACTCATCGAGGGTGAGCCGCTCCGACAGCTGCGCCGCGTCGCTTTGCACGAGCCGCGCGGCCGCCGGGAACCGCTCGGCGGTGAGATACCCCGGGCGGCGGTCCACGACGATCGCCCGAAACCCGACGTCCGCGGCGCATCGTACTAACGGCCGGGCGTCGTCGCCCGCCCCGAACACTACGAGCTCGGGCGGCGGGACGAGTACATCGATGAACACGGTGTGTCCCGCAATCTCCTCGAGCGCCGAGCGCTCTTCGCGCAACAGCGCGCGGGCCCGCACAATCCCCGCCGTGGTCAGCGCGGGTGAGCCAAGGTCACCTTCCGCTGTCGCGCTCGTCACGACCACACGCTTCCCCCTTCCCTCTTCCCCCTTTCCAGGGATTGCGGTACAGACCGCAAAGGCTTCCCGGCCCTCGAGCAGCTCGCGCTCGAGGTGCATGGGCACCGGCGCGGGCTCGACGAATACCTCCACCTCCCCTTCACAGCCCACTCCCAGATCCCAGGCGGCGATCTCATCCGCTCCGGAGCAGTACGAGCGGCGCTGCGGCGTACCGGAGCGGATCACCTCAAGCGCCACATCCCGCACGTCCCGCTCGAGACAACCCCCGCTCACGTTCCCGGTGGCGCTTCCGTCTTCGGCCACAAGGAGCTTGGCTCCTTCATGACGGTACGCCGACCCGCGCACGCGGACGACCGTCGCGAGGGCGGAGCGGGTGCCCGCGCGGCGGAGCTCGGCCAGACGGTCGAGCACCTGACGGGTTTCAAGCCATTGTTTCATCTGTATGGAAGCTGATGCGCTGACGACGGCATGCCAAGGAGGTCGCCGACCGGAGGAAGACGACGCCTCACCCCCCGGCGATCGCCGGGATGACCGTGACCTCGTCGCCATCCTGGACCGGGGCGCCGAACCCGCCGCGGAAGCGCACGTCTTCATCGTTGACGTAGAACACCACGAACGGGTACGGTTTGCCGTCCTTGTCCCGGAGTCGGGGCCCGAGCGCAGGGAAGCGCGTGGCCAAGTCCGCGACGGCCTCGCCGAGGGTCCGGCCGTTGGCCTCGATGGTCCGGGCGCCACCGGCGTGTGCCGCGAGCACCGAGGGCAGGTTTACCGTGATGGACATCTCATGACCTCCTCAAGGGGACCGCTCGACGAGCGCCGCGACTTCCCGCAGCCGGGGAGCGATGACCGGTGCCTCGGACAGGACGCCGGTCACCGCTTCCAGCGTCTTCAGGCCGTGACCCGTGATGCACAGCACGACTTCGTCGTCTGAGCGCAGGCGTCCACCCCGCGCGAGTTCCAAGGCCGCGGCCACGGTGACGCCGCCTGCCGTCTCGGCAAACACCCCCACGTCCTCCGCGAGGAACCGGATTCCGTCCACCAGGTCCTCGTCACTCACCGCCGCCGCCCAACCGCCGGAATCGCGCATGGCTCGCATCGCGAACACGCCATCCGCGGGGTTCCCGATGGCGAGCGACCGAGCGATCGTGCGCGGGATCTCAGGCTCGATCTGGGTGCCCCCCCGCTCCACGAGGCGAACGATCGGGGCGCACCCCGAGGCCTGGGCTCCGTACAACCGGGGCGATGCCCCCCGGACGAGCCCCGCGTCGAGGAATTCGGCGAACCCCTTCCGCAGCTTGCTGAGCAGCGAGCCCCCCGCCATCGGAGCGACCACGGCGTTGGGGAACCGCCAGCCCAACTGCTCGGCGATCTCGTAGGCTACGGTCTTCGACCCCTCGCCGTAATAGCCCCGGAGGTTGACGTTCACGATCCCCCAGCCGAACCGATCGGCGACCTGAGCGCACAGGCGGTTGACGTCGTCGTACGTGCCGCGGACGCGCACCAGCTTCGGGCCATAGACGCTCGTCCCCAGCACCTTCCCCGCCTCGAGCTCTTCCGGGATGAAGACCCAGGCGGTGAGCCCGGCCCGAGCGGCGTGCGCCGCCACCGCGTTCGCGAGGTTGCCGGTCGACGCACACCCGATCGTGTCGAGTCCGAAGGCGGCGGCGGCATTGATCGCCGCCGCGACCACGCGGTCCTTAAACGAGAGTGACGGGTGGCACACCGTGTCGTTCTTGACCCAGGCGCGCGCCACACCGAGGCGGCGCGCCAGCGCCGGCGCGGCGACGAGGGGCGTAAATCCGCTGTCGAGCGAATGGACCGGCTCCCCTTGGAACGGCAGCCACTCCCGGTACCGCCACAACGACGGCGCGCGCGCGGCGATCGCGTTCGCGTCCGGAAGCGGGCGCGCGGGATCGTACACGGGGTCGAGCGGCCCCAAGCACTGGTCGCAGATCGAGACGGGGGCTGCGGCCCGGTCCGCGCCGCAGTTGCGGCAACGCAGTGGTCGGGCCGTAAGCTCTCGCCGCAGGGTGGGCCTGGGGGTCGCCGTCGAACTCATGGGTCCTCAACAAAATAGCCCGGACAGTGAATGCCGCGGGCGGTCGCTTTTTAGCCCTTATTTAGCGTGGCGGCAATACGCGGCAAATCACCACGACACGACGATTGTCTTCCGTAACATAGTGCGGGGGCACATCCCGTCAAGCGGCGCTCAAGCCACTGCGGCCAGGCTCCCGACCCAGCCGCGGATGCGCTCCAGCGCCTGTTCCAGGTCCCGGGCGGCGCCCGCGTACGAGAGGCGCAAATGCCCCGCGCCTCCCGGGCCGAACGCGGTCCCGGCGAGGACGGCCGTGTGCGCCTCCGCGAGGAGCCGCTCCGCGAGCGCCCCGCACGCGAGCCCGGTCCGCGCGAGGACGCCGCTCACGTCGGGGAAGGTGTAAAACGCGCCCGCCGGCGTCGCGCACCGCACTCCGTCGATCGCATTCAGCCCGCGGACCAGCATGTCGCGCTTCGCGCGGAGCGACGCCACGAACCGGTGCACCGGGTCCTGCGGCCCCGTCAGGGCCGCAACGCCGGCGTGCTGCACAAACGTCGCCGTGCAGGACAGGTTGTTGATGACGAGCGTGGTCATCGGCTCGCTGAGCCAGGCGGGCATCACCCCGTACCCCAGACGCCACCCCGTCATACAGTACGCCTTGGAAAAGCCGTCCACGATGATCGTGCGCTCACTCATCCCGGGGAGTGCCGCGATGCTGTCGCAGCGCCCGTCGTAGCGCAGCTGGCCGTAGACCTCGTCGGTGATGAGCCAGAGGTCGTGCCGCTCCGCGAGCGCAGCCAGGCGCGCCAGGTCGTCCGCGCTCGCGACGCCGCCGGTCGGGTTGTGCGGCAGATTGACGATCAGGACGCGGGTGCGCGGCGTCACCCGCGCCGCGATCGCGTCCACGTCGGGGGCGAAGGCTCGCGACTCGGCGAGCGGGTAGTAGACGGGCTGGCCGCCGGCGAACCGCGCGACCGACTCATAGATGGGAAAGCCGGGGTTGGGACAGAGCACCTCGTCGCCCGGCTCGATCACGGCGAGCGCGGCGCAGAACAGCATCGGCTTCGCGCCGGGCGTGACGATCACGTTTTCCGCGGACGCGCGCACGCCGCGGGCCGCGAGCGACTGCGCGATCGCGTCGCGCAGCTCGGGGAGCCCGGCGGCGACGGCGTAGCGCGTGCGACCCTCGCGCAAGGCGCGTACGCCCGCTTCCACCACATGGGGCGGCGTCGGCATGTCCGGCTCGCCGATCTCGAGGTGCAACACCCGGTGTCCCGCGGCCTCGAGCTGCTTGGCCGCGTCGAGCACGACGTAGGCATCCTCGGTGCCCAGGATGTCCAGGCGTGTTGCGGAGCGCATGGCGCGCGTATCTCCGTCCCTCTCTCAGGTCGCCGGTCAAACGAAAAGGCCCGCGCCGCAGCTGCCGCGGGCCCTGGCCGTTGTGCCACAACAACATAGCAGAGAGCGCTGCGTGGTTCAAGCCGACAGCTTCTGCAGCGCCTCCTCCGCCCGTTCGCGGGCCACCATTTCCCCCACCGTGCCGAACAGCTCGCGGGCGCGTTCGAGGTAGGCGCGCGCTTCCTCCCGGTGGTGCAGGCGATCCTGAAACAGGCCGTATTCGAGGTATACCTGCCCTTCCGCGGCCGGCGACCGCTCGAGCATGTGGCACAAGTCGATCGCCTGCTCGAAGAACACAAACCCCGTCTCGTCCTGCTGCCGGCCACGAAGCTTGCCCATCAGTGTGTACACCTGCACCAGGTGGCTTGTGAGATTGCTCGCGATCGCGAGCTGTTCGGCGCGGCGCATTTCCTCCTCCGCCTCGAGCAGCCGGCCCGTTTCGAGCTGCAGCTCGGCGAGACTGAGACGAATGGACAGCTCCAGTCCCGGATCTCGTGGCTCGCGCTGGACCCAGGCGAGCGCCTCCCGGTAGGCCGCCGATGCGGCGGCATGACGCCGCAGCTGAGCCTCGAGATGACCCTGAGCGCTCAACACGCGGGCCATCTCCTCCGGCGTGGCGGCGGCTTCGAGCCACTCCCGCGCCTTCCGGAGATGCTCGCCCGCGGCCGCGAGGTCGCCCTGCCGGCGCGCCAGCACGCCCAGCTGCCGCTCCAAGCGGCCGAGGAAGCGCCGCTCGCCCGACGCTTCCGCGAGTCGCAGGCCACGCGCGAACCACGCCTGCGCGCCCGA
>QHTZ01000041.1 GCA_003221005.1 Gemmatimonadota bacterium | reverse complement strand
TACAGCACGTGATACCCGTCGAACACGACCCGCGAGCCGGTCGCCCGGAACAGGTAGCGGCCGAGGTCGAAGTCCACGGTGGTGGTCTCGTACACGGCCGGGTTCATCTGCGATGCCACGAAGCGCCGCCAGATGAGCTGGTACAGCTTGAACAGGTCAGCCTCGAGGGCATCCTTCAGGTCTTCGGGGCGCCGCTGCGCGTCGGTGGGCCGGATCGCCTCGTGCGCGTCCTGCACGCGGGACTGTCCGCGCGTCCCGCCATACACGTTGGGCGTGGCCGGGAGGTAGCGCTCGTCGAACTGCGCCTTGATGAAGTCCCGGGCCTGCGCGATCGCGGAGTCGGCGACACGGGTCGAATCGGTCCGCATGTAGGTGATGAGCCCGACCGGGCCCTCCGCGCCGACGTCCTGGCCTTCATACAGCGCTTGCGCCGCGCGCATCGTCCGCTTCGCCGAGAACCCCAGCTGTTTCGCCGCTTCCTGCTGCAGCGTGCTGGTCGTGAACGGGGCGGGGGGCCGCTTTTTGCGCTCTTTGCGCGTGACGTCGCTGACGACGAAGGGGAGCTTCCCCACCGCGTCCACGATGGCCTGCGCACTCGCGGCGTCCTTGATCTCCGGCTTGTGCCCGTCGAGCTTGTGGAGCCGCGCCTGGAAGACCTGACCGTCCTTCTCGAGATCGGCCTCGATCGTCCAGTATTCCTGTGGCACGAACTTGCGGATCCCCTCCTCGCGCTCGACGATCAGCCGCAGCGCCACCGTCTGCACGCGGCCCGCCGAGAGACCCGTCTTGAGGCTCTTCCAGAGGAGCGGCGACGCCTTGTAGCCGACCAAGCGGTCGAGGATGCGCCGCGCCTGCTGGGCATCCACCTTTTTCTGATCGATGTCCACGGGGTTCGCGAGCGCCTGGGCGACCGCTTCCTTGGTGATCTCGTGGAACAGCACCCGGCGCACCTTGCCGCCATTCCCCAGCTGCTCGGCTACGTGCCACGCGATCGCCTCGCCCTCGCGGTCGGGGTCCGTGGCGATGAGCACCCGGTCGGAGGTCTTCGCGGCCTTCTTGATCTCGGAGAGGGTCTTCGCCTTGCCCTTGATCGTCACGTACTTCGGGGCGAAGCCCTTGTCGACATCCACGCCGAGCTCGCGCTGCGGCAAATCACGGACGTGCCCCACCGTCGCCTTGACCGTGTAGCCGCGGCCCAGGTACTTGCCGATGGTCTTCGCCTTGGTCGGAGACTCGACCACGACAAGGGCTGCCTTGCCGGCGCCGTCCCCCGCCGCGGTCGCTTTCGCACGAGACCGACGCTTGGGCGGGGGTGCAGCCGGAGGATTCACGTCACGCTTCTTAGCAGCCACGCATCAACCTCGCATCAACAGCAGGGAGGGCATCTTTACCATCCAGCGGCGCTTTGCGCAAGTCTCACGACTTCCGCGGCGACTTCGGGCGCGGTCTTGCGATCGGTGTCGATCTTCTCGTGCGCCTGGAGATACGCCGCTTCCCGCTCCTTGAGCAGCTGGCGCATCCGCTCCACCGGATCCTCTCCTATTAACAACGGGCGGGTTCCCTGCGGCTCGGCGCGCTGCGCCGCCGTGTCCGCGCGGGCGCGCAGGTAGATCACCAGAGCCCGAGGTTTCGCGCCCTCGATGGCGCCGGGCTGTGCCGCCCAGCCACCGCCGGGCGCGATGATCGCCGGCTGGTTCGCGAGCGCGCTCTCCATCTCCTTGCGCTCGAGCTCGCGGAACGCGCCTTCGCCCTTCTCTGCGAAGATCATAGTGACCGGCCTTCCCTCGCGGCGCACCAGCACCGTGTCGACGTCCACGAATCCCGCCTGCAGGCGCTCCGCCACGAGCTGCCCCACCGTGGTCTTCCCAGCGCCTGGGAGGCCGATGAGCACGACGTGGCGCTTCACGAGGCGGCCCCCTTCGGCAGTCGCGCCGAGAGCTGTGCCTGATATCCCGCGAAGTTGCGCGTCATCTCGCTCAAGGCGTCGCCACCGAACTTCTCGAGCATCGCCTCGGCGAGCACGAGCGCCACCATCGCCTCGGCGATCACTCCCATGGCAGGTACCGCGGTCACGTCGGAGCGTTCCGACTGCGCCTGCGCCGGCCCCCCGGTCTTCAGATCCACCGTGCGGAGTGGGGCCATCAGGGTGGAAATGGGTTTCATCGCGACACGCGCCACGAGCGGCTCCCCGGTGGTCATCCCGCCCTCCGTCCCGCCCGCGCGATTAGTCGCGCGCTCGAGGCCGGGGAGGATCTCGTCATGCACGTCGGACCCCTTGCGGCGCGCGGCGTCGAACCCGAGCCCCAGCTCGACACCCTTCACGGCGGGGATCGACATCAGCGCCCGCGCCAGCCGGCCGTCCAGCTTGCGGTCCCAGGAGACGTGCGACCCGAGACCCACCGGGACGCCGAGCGCGACCACTTCCACCACGCCACCGAGGGTGTCACCCGCCGCCTTGGCCGCGTCGATCCGCGCGATGATTTCCCGCTCGGCACTCGGGTCGAGGCAGCGCACGGCACTGGCGTCCGACGCCTCATTCAGAGGCTTGGGGAGTGGCATGGGGTATTTCGCGGCCACGCCTCCCAACTCCACCACGTGCGAGCCGATCTCCATCCCGAAGGGCTCGAGCAGCAGCTTGCAGACGGCCCCGCACCCGACCCGGGCCACGGTTTCGCGCGCGCTCGCGCGCTCGAGAATGTCCCGCGCGTCCTGGCGGTCGTACTTGAGCACGCCGGCGAGGTCCGCATGGCCTGGCCGCGGGCGCGTCACCTGGCGGCGCCGCTCCGCTCCCGGGGCGTCGGCTTCTGGCGCCATCACGTCCTGCCAGTGCTCCCAATCGCGGTTCCAGACGAGCATCGCGATCGGCGAGCCGAGCGTCTCGCCGGCGCGCACGCCCGCGAGCCACTCGATCTGGTCGGACTCGATCTTCATGCGCGCGCCGCGCCCGTACCCGCCCATGCGGCGCTTCAGCTCGGCGTTGATGCGCTCGGCGGTGACGGGCAGCCCCGCGGGGATCCCCTCGAGGATCGCCACGAGGCCGCGTCCGTGCGATTCACCCGCCGTGGTGAAGCGGAAAGTCACCGTGTCCTCGACGCCTCCGATAACACGCGAGCCCGACCTACCGTCGGGCTCGCGGCTGTGCTGTCACCACCGACCCAGCGTACCGTCACTGACGCCGGCTGAAACGCGGCGGTGCCGGGTTCGGGTTCGGGATGACGGGCAGCCTGAGCATCACGACTCCGCGTTGCGTCACGCCGAAGAGGAGCTGGTTCCCCCCTGCGTCCTTCGCGACCCGCAGCGGCCCCACGATCGGGTCTCGCACCGGGATCGACCCGATCAGCCCGTAGAAGAACGTGTCGAACACGAGAATATTACCACTCGGATCGGCCACGAACACCACGCGCAGCGTCGAGTCTCGGGTTCCACCGAGGCCGGTGCTGCCGCCCTGTCCGGCCAGGAAGTCGTGGAAGTAGTTCATGTCCATCCCGAACGCGCCGATCGGGGCCGGCGAGGTGCCTTTCAGCCGCAGCCCCTCGTCGAGGTAGTAGATCGAGTCCGCGCGCACGAGATTCGTCCCGCCGTTGAAGTTTGTGGCGATGGCCGAGACCTTGACGCCGGTGTTGGAGATGAAGTCGCTCACCTCGACCGCGCGCGACATGCCGAAATCGACGTCGATGTCGCCGCTGTCCCGAACCACGTTCGCCAGGACGGGCGAGGTCTGGCAGCCCGGAGGCGCGCCTCCATGTCGGATTACATTCTTGGTGGTGTAGGCCATCACGCGCCGGTACGTCCCCGAGGCGTTGCCGCCTTCGCCGAAGAAGCCGTGCGTGAAGTTTCCCGAATTGCGGGCGAAGGTCGAGTCCCCGAGCCCAAACGTCGAGAAATTGACCGTAACGCCAGCGCACGCTGACAGGATTGTGTGCGTGTAGTTGCCGTAGAGCTGCTGGCCGGGGCGGATGAGGGTGATGCGCAGCGTATCGCTCACGTCGCTCGCCGCGACGTTACCGATCTCCCAGAAGAAGTGACCGAACAGCCGCGAGGTATCCGTGGAGTTGATCAACTTCTCCATCCGCAACGTGCCCTTACCGTTGAACGGCGACGACGAGCTCTGGGTCGGCGTCGTCGAGTAGAGGACGAAGACCGAGTCGGTTTGGTCGCAGTTCCCCCGGCATACGGTGGCGATGTACTGCGGTCGGTCCGACACGTCATAGATCGTGACGTGCGGGTAGTAGACCCCGGCGCTGTTGATGACGTTGTACTTCTGGATCACGTAGTTGGGGAGGTCCTGGCGCCACCGCAGCCGCCGCGCGGCGACGTCGATGATGGACATTTCCGTTCCGCCCGAGTTCGCCACCACGATCGTATCGCCGTAGTTCCCCAGGGTGTCGTGCGGCCAGAGCGCGATGCCCCACGGCTGCGGCCCGGCGGTCGGGATGGCGGACGCCACGAACGATGTGTTCGCCGTCTGGAACACTTCCACGCGCGACAAGGGCGTGTTGCTGAGGTACAGCTCACCCAAATTGGCGTCGAAGATCGCGTCGGCGATGTGGGTCCCCGCGAGCGGGAACGCGCGGGTCACGCCCGCCACAAGCACGATGGTGTCCACCCGCGCCGGGCCAGTGGGGCTCGGCACTGCGAACGTGGCACTCGTGACGCCGCGGTTCAAAGCGGTGGCGCCGTCAATCGCGAACGCCTGCACCACGACGCGCGTGGGGAACGTCGTGATCCCGGTCAATTTCAACGAGAACTTCTTCGAGATGTCGGTCGAGTTGCCGGCGAAGTTCAGGGAGTCCCCACCGATGACCGCCCCCAGCGTGTCGGTGACGATGAAGCCGAGGCGAGTGATCCCGCTGGGATCGGTGGCGTGCACCAGGATCGAGTCCGAGACCTCAGCGCGCAGCGAGACGGTTTGCTCGACGCGGGGCGGCGTCACGTCGTTCGCGACGGACTGAATCGTGACGACGACGATCGCACTGCCCCCACGTCGATTCGCCGAGTCGACGGCGAACCCCTGCACCGTGAAGGTGCCGGTCGTGCCGGTGACCAGCACCGAGTCGATGAAGTCGACCGATGTCGGGAGGATCGCTCCGCTCAACACGGAGTCGCCGCTCACGGCGGTCTGGCCCGTGGGCGGGGTGATCGTCCACCCGACCCGCCGGATCCCGGACGACTGGTTCGCGGTGACTTCGATCGGGACGTACTTGCCTTGCGACGCGAGCGCTCCCGGCGCGGGCGAGATGAGCACCACGCTCAGCGCGTTCAAGTTGACGAGGAAGATGAACAGCGTGTCTTGGGCGGAGTTCCCCGCCCCGTCGGTTGCCCGGCCAACGATCTGAATCAAGCCGCCCGCCCCGGAGTTTGAAGGGAAGCTGAGGTGCACCGGGAGCGACGCGGACTTGAGCGTCTGGTTCGCGAAGATCGTGTCGGTCGTGTCGATCAACCCGCCGGAATAGATCAGCTGGATGTCGTTCAGCGCCAGGTTGTCGGTAGCCCCGGCCGTGAGCGACAGGCCGCTCCCGATCTGCTGGGTGTCGGCCGTGGCGGCGGTCGCGCCCTTACCGGACGCCGTCGTCAACGTGATCGTGGGTGGGATGAGGTCCCGCTGAAAGCCGCCCGGATTGCGCGCGGATTCGCACGCCCATCCGGCCAGCACCAGGACGCACACCCCCCACAGTGTCGCTCTCGCTCGTCTCTGCGGCATGGAGACTCCGGGCCTATTTCCCGGTGCTGGGCGACACCAGGTCGTCGACGATGTGCGGCGTGATGAGAATCAACAGATCGCGCCGCGTTTCCTGCTGGTTCGTGAAGCCGAACAGCTTGCCGAGGATCGGCAAGTCTACAAGAAACGGAATTCCGGTCTTGGATACCGTGACCTCGGTCACGGTAAGCCCGCCAATTACAGCCGTTTCGCCGTCCGAGACCAGGATCTGGTTGTCCGCCTGCTGCGTCTGGAATGTGAAGCCGATGTCGACAGACGACGGCACCACGTTCGAGCGCTCGGCGTGGACCTCCATCAAGACCTGGCGGTTGGCGGTGACGTGCGGCGTCACCCGCAAGTTGATGCCCGTCTGCTGGAAGTTCACCGTCGCGCGCGGCGGTGTGGCGCCGCCCGCAGCGGTCGAGCTCACGTCGATCACGCGAATCGGCACGCGATCGCCGACGAGGATCTCAGCGGGACGGTTGTCGAGCGTCGTGATCGTGGGCTCGGCCTGGATGTCGTCGAGCGACAGGCTCTGGAGCGCCTGCAGGAACGCGGTCAGGTCGAAGTTGCCGATCGCCGTCGAGAAGATGAGGTCGAGGGCCGGATTGATCACCGCCTGGCTAGCGTTGCCCAGCGCGGCGAGCGAGTTCCCGCCGAGGTCGATGATGGTCTGATCGGGCGTGAAGAACTGCGTCGGGACGGTTCCCGTCGGGACGCCGTTCGGGTTCGGATTCCCCGGCACCGCGCTCGACGGAATCGGCCGCGACACCAGCCGGTTGAAGAACTGGGTCTGGGAGCCGAGGTCGTACTTGAGCCCCATGTTCTCGATGTCGGTCCGGTCCACGAAGATGATCTTCGCTTGGATCGACACCTGCGGCGTCCGGATGTCGAGGCCCCGCACGAACTGCTCGATGTCGCCGATGCGGTTGCGCGTGTCGGTGATGACGAGCGCGTTGTTGGTCGTGTCGGCGACCACAGCACCGCGACCCTTCGAGACGATCGACTGCACCGCCGGCACGAGCGACGTGGCCTTGGCGTAGTTCACCCGCACCAGGCGCGTCTCGACCGGAACGGTCGAGTCGGCGCGCGCGAAGTCGGCCTTGTTGAGCACGTTGATGATGCCGCCCTCGAGCACCTGATAGGTGAGCCCCTGCGACTCGAGCACCGCCGCGAACGCCAGATCCCACGGCTGGTTCTTGATCTCCGCGGTGACCTTGCCCTTCACGTCCTTGGCGACGACGATGGTGCGCCCGCTGAACGCGGCAAACCCCGCCGTCACGTCCTGAATGTCGGCATCGTCCCAGCGCACGGTGATCCGCGGCGCCTGCGACTGTGCGCCCTCGCTCGCGTGGGCCGCCAGGTACTGCTGGATG
The DNA here is from genome assembly GCA_003221005.1 of Gemmatimonadota bacterium. Taxonomy (GTDB): domain Bacteria; phylum Gemmatimonadota; class Gemmatimonadetes; order Gemmatimonadales; family GWC2-71-9; genus AG25. The sequence continues at coordinate 10,766 of QHTZ01000041.1, read as the reverse complement.
CTCACCGGGTCCGTCGAGAAGTAGCTCCGCGACATCGCGGTCGCCGCGGGCCCGCCCGTGACGGGAGGGGCGAACGGCACGCTCGCGGGGGCGGGGGCGGGGACGAAGGCGGCAGCGGCGGGGAGACGCGCGCTAGCGACCCCCCGGCTCGACCACGCCGTGAACGCGGTCCGCTCGGCGCCGATCTCGACCCGCACCTGTGTGTCGCCCCGCTTGATCTGGTAGTCTTTCAGGACGTCGAGGTCGATCACGACGCGGACGACGCCCGGCCGGAACTGGGCATACCGGAGGTTCCTGACGCCGCCGCGATTCTGACCGTCGTACAGGGTCGCCGGCGCCACGAGACGCGCCCCCACCAGGTCCACGACCAGACGAGCGGGACTCCGCAACGTGAAGTCCTGGACTTCGACGGCCCCCTGAAGATCGATGACGACCGCCACTTTGCCGGGAGCCGGGAGCACGCTGACGCCGCGGACCTCACCGGCGCGCCCGCTCACGCCCCCTCCTCCCTCCGGCCCCGCAACGGCTCGGGGTGCCGCCGCGACGACCGCCAGCGCGGCGAGGGTAGCGATGCGCTTCATGGCGTTACCTCCTGCTTGGCGAGCTGCAGACTCTCCTGCCGCTCGAAGCCGAATTCCTGCACGGTAAACACGATCTCGCGAGGCCGGATCTGCGTCACCTTGAGGCGCCCCATGACGTCGCCGGTCTTGGCGCGGTACCGCTTGCCGTTGGTGACGTCGCGCAGCACGGCGACGCTGCGCGCGGGGTAGCGCTGATCGTAGTAGACGCCCACCAACTTCAGGTCCGTCAGCAGCGGCCGGATATCGCCCGACTTGAGGAGCGAGATGAACGGATCGCGCCCCCCGCCCTCGTACGCGAACACCTCGCGCACCAGGATTACGGGCGCCACGGAGTCACGCCGCGCCGCCGTGTCCGGCCTGGTCTGCCCCGCGAGCGCTCCGCCGGCGAGCGCCGCCAGCGCGGCTGCAAGCGCGACGTCGCACCTCACTGCCCGCCTCCGGGCTTCCCGGCCGCTTTCGCCGGCGCGCGCCCGGGGGCGGATGCCGACGACTTCACGAACGTGCGGATCGAGAAGTCCGCCTCGAGCAGCGCGCCGACGGTGTCGCCGAGTAGCCGCTGCGCGCCCTGCGAGGCCGGCTTGAGGACGATCTCCTGCGGCACCACGATGCGCGGCAGGCTGGCGATGTCGGAGAGATACTCGCCCAGCTGATCGAAATGGCCGAGGATCTCGAGCTTGTAGCGATACGTGTCAAACGGCGGCCCGGGCTCGACCGCGAGCGGATCGATGCGGCCGATCGTCACGCCGCGCACCTTGGCCTTGGTCGAGATGTCGTCGATCAGCGCGGGCACCTCGTTCCGCTCTGGTACCAGTCGCCGCATCAACGCCAGCATGCCGCGGTACTGCTCCACCTTGCGCCGCAGGTCCTCCATCGTCCCCGTGGCGAGATCCTGTTTCGCCCTGTCGATGATGATCTGGAGACTGTCGATCTCCGCCTTCGTGGCGGCGATCTGCTGGCTCGTCGGCTGGTAGTAGTACTTCCAGAAGACGTAGCCGCCCGCCGCCGCGAGAATGGTGAGGAGCAGCATGACCTGGCTGCGCTGATCGCTCGGTAACAGGGCCACGGGCTTACCTCAGCGACTGGGTGAGCGGCACCGTGTGGATGTACACGGAGTCGGCCACGCGATAGCGCGCGTTCACGGTAAATGCCGTCACCGGACGATCCTGCTCGACGATCGTCTGGGAGGTGGCGGGCGTGACCTCGGTGAGCCAGGGCGAGGCGGCGAGCTGCCGCAAGAACGTGGTGTACGCCTGGATGTCCACCGTGCTCCCCGTGATCGAGAGGCCCACCACGGTCTGCACCGGCGCCGGAGGGGCTCCCGGCGTAGCGGCCGGCGCGGGAGGAGCGGTCGCGGCCTGCGCGCTGATGCTGGTCAGCCACGTGTACGGCGGCAGCGCCTTGGTCACCTGGTCGAGAATGTGCGGCCAGATGTACCGGTCGGCGTCGATCTGGTGAATGATGTTGATCTCGGCGACCAGCGAGTCGCGGATCTTCTCCGACTGGCGCTTCTGCGCGATCACGGCGTCGAAGCGCCGCTTCTCAACCCGCACCTCCTCCAAGCGCGAGTTCAACACGGCCAGGCGGGCGCGGCTCGTGACGAACAGGGCGAGCCCGCCTCCCAGCACCAGGACCCAGGCCGCGCTCGCGGCGAGCAGCCACGGATTGGTGATGTTGGCGATGATGCCGCGGAAGTCGGGTAGCTTGAGGCCGAGGCTCAGCTTGAAGCGACCCCCGGCCGCTGCTGCCTTCTTCTTCCCGGGGAGTAGGTTGATTTCAATCATGCGGCGCGCCTCAGCGCGAGACCGACCGACAGCATCAACAGCGGCGCGACCTCATCTACCGACACCGACTCGAACACCGCGTCGCGCACCTTGAGGCGCTGCAACGGGTTCGCGAGCTCGACCGGCACGCGCAGCCGGTTCGCGAGCGCCTCGTTCAGGCCCGGGATCCGGGCTCCGCCCCCGCTCGTGAACACCCTGCTCAACCCGCCGGCGCCGCGCGAAGCGGTCGCGAGGAACGCCGCCGCCCGCTCCACGCCCACGGCGATCTCCTCGCCCCGCGCTTCCACGTAGCTCGCGAGATCCGTGCTGGGCGTCACCCCCTGCACCACTCTCTCGGAGTCCTCGGCGGACAGCCCCTTCTCCCGCTGCAGGTCCTCGCGAAAGCGCCGCGTGCCCACGGAGAGGTCCCGGGTGAGCACCGGGACCGCATCCTCGAGGATGTTCACGTTTGTGACCTCGTGACCCACGTTCACGAGACCCACCACCCCCTGCATCGCATCGGGGTGGTTCAGCTCGAACGCGTTGTGGATGGCGAAGGCGTCCACGTCGATGACCGCCGCGGCAAGGCCCGCCTCTCCCAGCAGGCCCACCCGGTTCTCGACCAGCTCCCGCTTGGCCGCGACCAGGAGCACGTTCATCTGGAGCCCCTCGGAGTCGGGATCCAGGATCTGGAAGTCGAGCTCGACGTTCGCCATGTCGAACGGCACGTGCTGCTCCGCCTCCCAGCGGATCACCTCGCGGGCGTCCCCTTCCTTCATCCGATCCATCTGGATCTTCTTGACGATGACATCCCGCCCGCCGACGGCCGTAACCACCGACTTCTGCTTCACGCCGGCGGTGGAAAACAGCCCCCGGATCGCCTCGGCGACGATCCCGGGGTCCATGACCTCCCCCTCGACGATCGCGTCGGTCGCGACCTCGGTGGTGGCGAGCTTCACGAGCTCCGGCTCGCTCCCGGAATGGTCAATGACCACCAGCTTGATGATCCCGGAGCCGATGTCCAAGCCGACGGAGGTTTTCTTGCCGCCCAACAGGCCGAATAGGGCCATACGTGCCTAGGCTTAGAGACAAGACGGGGCGAGGGCAAACTACAGTAAGCCCCGCCCCTTATCCTGTCAAGCCTCGAACCTACTTGAGGCTAGCACACCAAGTATCTATCGGTACAGCACTTAGCTCACTTCTAACGACTTCCGGATCTGACCGCTGTATTCGTAACGCGCTGCGCTACAACGACTTGTCCAGATCAGAACAACTGGACCCAGCTCCGCGACCGCATCGGCGTGACGACGCCCGTGGCTTGCAGGGCTCGCAGCAGAGCGCAGCTAGAGTAGTTGACGTTCGCGTGCCCGGTGATGGTGTTGTCCCCGAGGTGCACGCTGTCCTGCGCCATGGTCGCTCCCCAGAAGTGCGCATCAGTGGAGCCGCCGCCGGCGGTGTTGAGGGAGCCCTTGATGATGGTGACCCCGAACCACTGGAACCCGCCCTGAATGTTGAGATCGCCATCCACGAGCAAGATCCCCTGCCCCTGCACACCGTTAATCGTAGAAGTCCCCGTGAGGTGAATGATGGGGAAATAGCCACCGCAGGGCTGTGTGGGATCCACGCCATCGCCCCAGTTGGTGACTGTCGCCACGTTGCACTGGCCGTTTACTACATTCGGCTGGATGCTGTTGGAGAAGTTTTGCCCGGGCAGCGTGATGTTGGCCCGCGCCGCGAGCTCGGTGTACGTGACGTCCCCGTACTTACTGAACGTGCTGTCACCCAGGGTGGGGTCGACTTTGATGGGCGGTATCCCCAAAATGGTCCCGTTCCCACTCGTCGAAACCGTGTCACCCGTGCCCGCCCGAATGCCCGCCAGTGGGGCTCTCAACGCTCCGCACCCGGTCCAGGTAGGGGGCGCGTGGTCGGTGCCGTCGATCCGGGCGTTCCCGCTCACCCGGTCGTTGGCCGCCGTGGTGAGTGAGGCACCAACGTCGAGCTGCAGGGTGCGGATGGAAGCGAGCAGTCCGAGACGCTGGCGCGCGCGGCCACCACCGCCGTAGCTCCCGTTGCCGCTCACCGTGTCGTGGCCCGTGACGTCGATGAGGTACAGGTTCTGGTTCAACCGGTACACGTACCCGCCGTAAGAACCCTTTCCCTGAGGCGTCCTACCCGTCATGAGAGCGTTGGGCAGGTCGATGGAGTCCGTGGGATACACGCCCCGCTGGTTGTAGGTCGTCGGGTTCCAGGTGCGCACGACGTCGTAGACGCCGAGCTCCGCGACGCCGAACGACTGCTCCAGCCGCCGCGTGCTCTCCCCGATCCGCTGCTCCTGGGTGCCGGCGAACAGCGCGCCGGCCACGAGCGCCCCCACGATGACGAGGGCGAAAATCGCCACGGCGAGCGCCATCCCGCGCTCGTTCTGCACGATCTGCTTCATGGACCACTCCTTCGGGTTCACGAGTACAGTGCTCCCCTCAACCGCAAGCTCTAAACGGCATCGATCCTGGGCCGCAGCGCGGATTGTTCCGCAACGCGACCTGGATGCTGACGCTGTCGTACTTGTAGGCCAGGGCCGGGTCGTTGGCCTGGCGGATCACCTGCGAGGTACGGCCCCGCACTTTGACCCCGATCAGGGCCACCTGGGCCCGGTCGCCGGTCGTCGTTGTCCCGGTCGAGTCGTAGTACGTGAAGCCAAGCCCATTCGCCCCCATGAGGGGGCCGACCAGCGGCTGCGGCGTCCCATTCCCGACCTGCTGCGCCAGGTAGTACAGATTGTCCGAAGGCGACTGCCAGAGCCTGTACGTGAGCGAGGTGAACCCACGCACCGGCGAGCCAGCGGTGATCGCCCCGGCGACGTTGAACCCGACGTTGCCGTTGATCCACTGCGGCTGGAGCTGCACCTGAAAGCCGGCGCTGCCGTCCGTGCACGCAAGGTTCGATGACGATGTGACCGCGCCGCGCACCCACTGGTCGTCGCTCCGCCGCGCCGGATTGCCCTCGTAAAAGACGAGCACCGAGTCCCCCGCCTGGAAGCTCTGGCGGTTGCCGAAGAACGGAGTCTGCCGCACCGTAAACGAAATGTTCCCGGCGCCGCCCCCGAGCGCCGGGGCGTCGCAGATGAAGGCCAGCTGCCGCATCGCCCGCATCGTGATGCTGGACGAGTCCATCGCCACGATGTCCGAGTCTCCCGCGTCCATCTCGCGAAACTCCGCAGGCAGGATCGTCGTCGCAGCGCGGATGTTCTGCTGCAGGTCGATGCGCTGCGTCTGGGCCGCAAAGCTGCGCTGGTTGTTAAGCAACACCTGGTAGACACCGGTCGCGAAGATGCCCAGCAGCACGATCGCGATCATCAGCTCCACGAGGGTGAACCCTCGACGTCCTAGAAGAGGCATGAGACTTCGGTCTCCATGATGTCGGTGCGCCAGTTACCCTGAGCCGTCTGGTACGTGGCGGTGTCCACTACCGTCCAGTGCTTGTTCCCCTGGTCGTTGAACCCCCAGGAGTTGATCGCGACCACGGTGCCGCTTTGCGTCGTGAGCGTGTCCCTCCCCGCGGCCCGCCCCCTGCAGGCGGTAGCGCGCAGGATCTCGAGGCGCCGGGCCGCGAACGTGGCCGCGTTGTTGGACCGCTGCCCGCGGGCGATCATGCGCGTCACCAGGGCGGACGTGGTCACGAGACCCAGCAGCCCCACCGTCAGCACGATGATCGCCACGATGACCTCGACGATCGTAAACCCACGCTCGTTCTTCATGGTCAGCGCACCACCTTGCCCAGCTGGTTGATGACGATCGAATCCTGCTCCCCGGAGCTCGCGGCGAACCACACGGTAGTGGAATTGTTGTTGAGGCGCAGCCCGCGCGGATCGAATTGCACGGAGTCCTGAGTCTCGCTCAGCGTGATGTTATAGAGCGTGCCGAGCTGGCTCACCACGCCGATCGTGTCGATCGTCCCGGATCCGGTCGGCGACATGCGGGGGCACACCGTCACCCACACGGCCCCGGTGGACGCCGAAAAGTGCACGACGCCGCGGCAGCCCCGCTGGATCGCCGCCGCCCGCGCCGTCGCCACGTAGGTCCCTGCGGCGACCCGCGCCGAGCGCACGTTGGTCTTCTGGATCGCGTCCTTGATCTTGGGAAAACCGACCAGCGCCAGCACCCCGACGATCACGATCACGATCATCAGCTCGAGCATTGTGAAGCCGCTGCGGCGCATAGCCATGCCTCCGGTCGAGGAACACCGTTACACAATGCGTGCCATATCTTAAAGTAGTTTATTACAACGACTTACCATGATCGAGCGCCGTCAAAACACCTGCAAAATGCTGCGTGGCTGCAAGAAATTGCACTACTCGAGATGGTAGCGCTCCATCTTATAGAACAGGGTGCGCAAGCTCACGCCCAGGCGTTTGGCCGCCGCGCGACGATTTCCGGCCACGGCTCCCAGAGCCGCGCTGATCGCCGCGCGCTCGGCCTCGTCCACTGCCTCGCGCAGCGTGCCTTCCCCCCCTGACTCCCCCTCCGCGGTGCGGAGAGGAGCAACAGGGCTGAGGTCCCTCGAGCCACGCCAGCGCCGCGGGCGTCAGCGCTACCCGCCGTCCCATGCGGCGCGCGAGCTGCGCCGCGATGTGCCGGGCCAGAGGCGCGATATCGGCCCGCCGCTCGGCGAGCGGCGGCAGATGCACGGTGATCACGTTGAGCCGGTAGAACAGGTCGTCCCGGAACCGCCCCGCGGCCACCTCGCCGGTCAGGTCTTTGGCGGTCGCAGCGAGCACCCGGACGTCCACGCGCCGGACCCGCTGGTCGCCCACGCGCCGCACCTCCCCGTCCTGGAGCACCCGGAGCAGCTTGGCCTGGAGGCCGAGGGGCAGCTCGCCGATCTCGTCCAGGAACAGGGTGCCCTTATCGGCCTGCTCGAACAGCCCGGCATTGTCCGCGGTGGCGCCCGTGAACGCGCCCCGCACGTGCCCGAAGAGCTCCGATTCGAGGAGCGCTTCTGGGATCGCGGCGCAGTTGATCGCCACGAGCAGCTGCGCGGCACGGGGGCTGGCGCGGTGGATCGCCTGGGCGATGACCTCCTTCCCGGTGCCGCTCTCCCCCGTGATGAGCACGGTGCTCTTGTGCGCCGCGACCCGGCCGACGATGTCGAGCGCCGCCTGCATCGCCGCGCTCTCCGCCACGACGGCGCGGCTCTCTGGACTGGCGCCAAGCTGTGCCCTTAGTGTCGCGATGGTGTTGCCGAGGCGCTCCCGCTCTTCCGCCTTGCGGAGGGTGAGCACGACCTCGTCCGAGCGGAACGGCTTCGGGATGTAGTCGTACGCGCCCTCCTTCATCGCGGCGAGGGCGGCCTCCTCCCCGCCGTATGCGCTCATCATGATGACGAGGGCACCGCCGTCGCGCTTTTGATACGCCCGCAGGAACTCCAGGCCATCGAGCTGCGGCATGCGCACGTCGCACAGGATGATGTCGAACGGCTCTTGGGTAGCCCGCTCGAGGGCGCGCCGTCCATCGCTCTCGGCGGCAACCTCGAACCCCGCGTCGGTGAGTAACAACCCGAGCGACTGCCGCAGGCCGGGCTCGTCGTCGACGACCAGGACTCGCGTCATACCGCGGGGAAGAACAGCTTGAACGCGGCCCCGCCCTCGCGCGCCGGATCTACCCAAACCACGCCCCCCATGTCGTGGACTGCCCGGGCCACGATGGCGAGCCCCAGGCCCGTCCCCTGTCCCGGCGGCCTGGTGGTGAAGAAGGGGTCGAAGACGCGCTCGCGGTCCTCGGGCGCCACACCGGGACCGGAGTCAGCGACGAACAGCAGAGCCCCTGGGAGGCCCGCCGCGAACTCGCTGCGCGCGGGGCGGCGCGGCGGGGTTCTGGGAAACTCGATGCCGCCGTCGTCGCTCGCGCGCTTGGGAGCGGCCCGGCCCGGCTCGTAGGCCCAGCGCCTTGCGCCGAGTATGACCACGCCCCCCCCCCGGCCAGCACCCGCCGCGTCCACGGCGTTGAGGAGCAGGTTCACGAGCGCCTGCTCGAGCAGATGCCCTCGGCCCATGACCCGCGGGACCCCATCCGCGACGTCCAACGCTGCCCGCACCGGCTTGAAGGCTCCTTGGGCCTCGAGCAGCGCGAACGTGCTGCGCAACACCGCTCCAGGCTCGATGGGCTGAAGCGGCTCCTCGCGGGGACGGGCGTAGTCGAGCAGACCGCGGATGATCGCGTCGATGCGGTCCAGCTCGCGCGTCAGCCCTTGGACCACCTCGGGATCCCCGCCCCGCCGCCGCAGCACCTCCACGTAGGTCCCCATCGCGCCGAGCGGGTTGCCGACCTCGTGTGCGATCCCGGCGGCGAGCCTCCCGATGCTCGCGAGCTTCTCGGAGCGCACCAGCTGGCTCTGGGCGTCGAGCAGATGATCGGTCATGCGGTTGAGGCGCGCAGCGAGCGTGGCGAAGTCGCTTGTCTCGGCATCCGGCGCGCGGGCGACCAGGTCACCGCCGACGACCGCATCGGCCACGGCCATCAGGCGCTCCACCGGCCGCAGCACATGTCGCGTCACGATGTAATGGCCGAACACGATGAAGATCCCGACGTCGAGCGCCACGATCGTGAGCACCAGGGGGAACGCGCGTTCCGGAGCAAAGGTGCTGGCCAGGAGGATCGTCCCCACTCCGAGCAGCAGCGCCGCGGCGGCGAGGAACGCGAGGTTGAACAGCAGCTCCGTGCGGAGCGACGGTTTGGACGCCATGGGTGCATCAATAGCTAAAACAAAAGAGCGGCGGGGAAAGCCCCGCCGCTCCCGTGCTGCTTCAGGCCCAGAGGCTTACCGGCAAACCGGCGCGCCCTCGGGATCCGTGGTCGCCGCCGGGGTCACCGGAGTGACCGCGCCGACGTAAATCGCGCAACTCTTGGACGTGTTCAGGTTCTTGATCGCGACCGTCCATCCCGCCTGCGTCCCCGTCCCGACGGTCGGGTTCGCCTGCAGCGTGTTCCCGGTCGTGGCGCACCACGAAACCGTGCCCGCCGCCGCCGGGTTGGCGCACTGGACGTTGGTGCTGTACTTCACCGAGTCGGCGAAGTAGGCCTCTTCGGCCGTCACCATGTTCCGAAGGTCGGACTTCATCGAAGCGATGTACGCCTTTTCCTTCGTGTTCGCGAACTTCGGGATCGCGATCGCGGCCAAGATGCCGATGATCACGACCACGATCAGCAGCTCAATCAGCGTAAAACCCTTGCGGTTCATCTGGTCCCCCTAGAGAGAACGGCACACATCCGAAACGGCTGAAACAGAGCTCACCGGTGCGCCAAATTACGCAAAGGCTATGCCTTCCGGGGGCACGGGCCGTAAGTCACTATGCTATCGGCAATTGGGTAGTCCGAGCCCAGCGTGGCCTCACGTCCGAATTGGCGATTTTATCGATTTGGTGCGAAGTTTTTTGCCGAATGCGAGACCTCCGGCAAGCCACAGGAGTTCCAGAATAAAACAAGAGCGGCGGGTGTCACCGGAGTGACCGCGCCGACGTAAATCGCGCAGCTCTTGGCGGTGTTCAGGTTCTTGATGGCAACCGTCCACCCCGCCTGCGTGCCCGTCCCGACGGTCGGATTCGCCTGCAGCGAGTTCCCGGTCGTGGCACACCACGCCACCGAGCCTGCCGGCGCCGGATTGGCGCACTGGACGTTGGTGCTGTACTTCACCGAGTCGGCGAAGTACGCCTCTTCGGCCGTCACCATGTTCCGCAGGTCGGACTTCATGGAGGCGATGTACGCCTTTTCCTTCGTGTTGGCGAACTTCGGGATCGCGATCGCGGCCAAGATGCCGATGATCACGACCACGATCAGCAGCTCAATGAGCGTGAAACCCTTGCGGTTCATCTGTATATCCCCTTGTTGAGGCCCTACCCCAGTCATCATGTCCTATGGAGGCGACGAATGCCGATGATGTGAAAAGCAAGCGCCATGCCGCCGCACCATTTTCTCTACAACAATACGCGTACCTTGCACTTAGGTGTTGATCACCGGCCCTCGGCCCACTTGCTCGCCCCTTGCAACTCTCCGTTTCTGCGAGGCCTTCCGCCCGTTGCAAGACGAACCGTAGGGGACGCCCCGACCCCCTTAGGGGGTACGGGCCGGCGGCATGCGAGCAAGGATAGCATTCGCCACCGCTGAGTCACCCCGGAATAGTGCCGCAGCCGCTTCGAAGTAGTAGTAGTGCTGACAGCGATCGCAGAGCTGCTCGAGCCGCCCGAGCGCCGAATCCGCCACCGCCGGCTGGCCGGCCGCGAACGCCGCATCCGCTCCCCACATGAACAGCCACGGGACCCGGTCGTAGATGCCCGCCGCGGTCCGATACGCCTGCAGCGCCTGGTCGGGTTGGTGGGCGCGTAGGTAGAGGCCCACCATCCGAGCCGGCGGGTCGTAGGAGCGGGGCGAGTCTT
>QHTZ01000117.1 GCA_003221005.1 Gemmatimonadota bacterium | reverse complement strand
TCCGGCTCGCGGCGCTCGGCCGCATCCCTGCGCTGTACGTCTTCACGCACGACTCGATCGGGCTCGGCGAGGACGGCCCCACACACCAGCCGATCGAGCAGCTGGCGTCGTTGCGCGCCATCCCCAACGTCACGGTGATCCGCCCCGGCGACGCGACCGAGGTGGTCGAGGCATGGCGCGCCGCTCTGTCCCACCGCGATGGGCCCGTCGCCCTCGTGCTCACGCGGCAGAAGGTCGCGGTTATCGACCGCTCGAAGTACGCGCCCGCGTCGGGGGTGCGGCAGGGCGGGTACGTGCTGGCCGACGCCCAGCCCGGCGAGCCCCGAGTTATTCTGATCGGTACCGGCTCCGAGATGGAGCTCGTACTGGGCGCTTACGAGAAGCTCGCGGGCGAGGGCGTCGCCGTGCGCGCCGTCAGTATGCCGTGCATGGAGTTCTTCGCGCGGCAGCCGCAGGCGTACCGCGACGAGGTGCTACCCCCCGCCGTGCGCGCTCGCGTCGCGGTGGAGGCCGCCGTACCGCAGCCGTGGTACCGCTGGGTGGGCGACCGCGGCGTGGTGCTGGGGCTCGAGCGATTCGGGGCGTCCGCGCCGTACCAGCGGATCTATCAGGAGCTGGGACTCACGGTTGACAACGTGGTGCGGCGGGCGAAAGAGCTACTGAGCGCGTGATGGAGTAGGAGCGAGGCATGCCTCGCTCCTACCCTTATTGCACAGCCCCCAACCTCTCCAACACCGCGCGCGCTGCCGTACGGCCCGACCGCACGCACGCTGACACGCCGGCCCGGTCCACGCCGGCGCCGGCGATCGCAAGGGGCGGCAGCCGGGCGAGCCGGTCGCGGATCGCTGCGACATGGGCAGCGTGCTGCGGCTGGTAGCGCGGCAGGCCCCGGAGCCAGTGAAACGCGCTGGTCCATAGCGGCACGCCGGAAATGGCCAGGATCTTCGCGAGCTCGGCATGCGCGGTCGCGGCGGGATCGCCCGCCACGGGAGCCAGGAAGGCCCGTAGGAGCAGGAACTCCTCAGGTGCTCGATTGGGGTACTTGAGCGACGCATAGGTGCACGCCCGCAGCGTGCCGCCCTCCTCCAGCCGCGCCACGAAGCCTGTGCCTTCGAGCCTCGCCCGCACCTGCTCGCGCCGATAGGCGAGGGATACAGTGAGGCTCGGGAAGTAGAGCACGTCGTCCAGGTCACGTGCGGGCGGCACGCCCAGGCTCGTCAACAGGTGCGCCGCCACCCACGCTGGTACGGCGCAGACGCACCCTTCCACTTCCACGGCAGCGCCGCCGGTGAGCACCAGGCGGTAGCCGCGCCCTGACCGCGCCACCCCCGCGACGCCGCTCGCCGTCGCCACCCGAGATCCGAGCCGGACCACGAGCGCGTCGACGATGTCAGCCATGCCGCCGGCGAAGCTCCGGAAGCCCTTGCTCAGGTCCTCGTGGACCGGCTCGCTGATCCCCAGCAGCGCGGCCGCCCGCCCCTCTTCCAGCGGCTCGAGACGCGCCCCGGTCCAGAGAAACGACCCCCTCGCAAGCTGGTCCACCAGCCTGTCGCCGATGCCCAGCTCGCGCGCGAGCGCCGGGAGCTCGGGCTCGGCGGCGAGGAAGCCGTCTGGTCCCCCCTCGACGACGAAGCCGTCACGCCGCTCGGTGACGATCACGCCCCCCGCGCGCGGCTCGCTCTCGAGCACCACCGGTTCGGCCCCCTCCTGTGCCAGCTCCCACGCTGCGGCGAGCCCCGTGATGCCGGCCCCAACCACCGCGACGCGCGTCACGCCCCTCCCCAGCCGCGCTCAGCAACTGTCTTGCGCACCAGATCCTCCAGAGTGGCAATGAGCATCGGATCGTCGTTCAAAGACGTCGTCCGCTCGAGGCGCACCCCCAGGCGCCCCGCTAGCCCACGGTATTCGACGTCGACATCGTAGAGAATCTCCACGTGGTCGCACACGAAACCGATCGGGACGATGAGGAACGCGTCGTGACCCGCGCCCGCGAGGCGCCGGATCACCTCGCCAGCCTCGGGGCCGAGCCAGGGCTCCGGCGTCGCGCCCGCGCTCTGAAAGGCGAAGTGCCATATCTCGAGTCCCACCCGCTGGGCGACGGCGGCGGCGCTCGCCCGCAGCTCGTCGGGGTAGGGGTCGCCGTTCTGGAGAATCCGCTCCGGCAGGCTGTGCGCCGTGAACAGCACCTGGACCCGGTCGGGAGCGGGGAAGCGGCCGCGCGCCTCGCGGACCCGGGTCGCGACGGCGTCCAGGAAGCCGGGATGCTCTCCCCAGCGGCGTACCAGCGCGATCTCCAGCCGCCCGTCGCTCGCCTCGAGCAGCTTCTTCTCGTAGGCTCCGACCGACATGCCGGAGTAGTGGGGCGCCATGGCGATCCCCACGATTCGGGCGTGGCCGTCCGCCACGATGCGCCCGACCGTTTCCTTGATATAGGGGTGCCAATGCCGCATGCCGACGTAGGTGGGGAACCGCGGGCCGAGCGCGCGCCCGAGGCCCGCCGCCTGCGCCTCCGTCAGCTCGCGCAGGGGAGAGCGCCCGCCGATCTTCACGTAGCGGCCGCGGATTTCTTCGACGAGCTCGGGGCTAGTGGGGCGACCGCCCCGCACGTCGAGCAGGTACGGCTCGACCTCGGCGAGGTTGTCGGGACCGCCATACGCCATGAGGAGGACGGCGACACGATCAGCAACCATGCACGAGCTCCACGACCGCCTGGAGCGCCTCGACCGGCGTCTCGGGGAGGACGCCGTGGCCGAGATTGAAGATGTGCCCGGGACGGCCCCCTGCGCGGGTCAGGATGTCACGCACCCGCGCTTCGAGCGTGGCGCGCGACGCGAGCAGCGTTGCGGGATCCAGGTTCCCCTGCGAAATCCTCGAGAAAGCCGCCGGTCTCGGTGCCGAAGTGGATGACCGGTACGCCGCCTCCGGCGGCGAGCTCCAAGGCCCGCCGGCTGTGGGGCTGCACGTACGCGCGGTAGTCCTCGGGCGCCAGGCACCCGACCCAGCTGTCGAACAGCTGGAGCGCATGGGCCCCGGCCGCCGCCTGCGCGGCGAGGTAACGCCCCACCAGGTCCGCGAGCCGCTCCAGCAGGGCATGCCAAGCGCGCGGTTCGGTATACATGAAGCGCTTGGTGACGGCGAAGGACCGCGTGGCGCCCCCCTCGATCGCATAGCTCGCCAAGGTGAAGGGCGCGCCCGCGAAGCCGATGAGGGGCAACTCCGGTCGCAGCGCCCGGCAGATGAGGCGCACCGCTTCGAGCACGTAACCCAGGTCTCGAGCGGGATCAACCGGCGGCAGCGCCG
>QHTZ01000040.1 GCA_003221005.1 Gemmatimonadota bacterium | reverse complement strand
CCCGCCACGAGCGGCGCGCCGGCGGCCACAGAGCCCGCACACGCGGCCTTTCGAATCCTGGTGTTCTCCCGGACCACCGGGTTCCATCACGCCTCCATCCCGGCCGCCGTCACTGCCGTCCAGGTCCTCGGCTCGCTCAACGATTTCGCCGTCGAGGCGACCGACGACCCTACGGTCTTCAACGACGCGAGTCTGGCCCGCTTCGCAGCGGTCATGTTCCTGAGTACGAGCGGCGACGTGCTTGACGCCGATCAGCAGGCCGCCTTCGAGCGCTACATCCAGGCGGGGCACGGGTTCGTCGGCGTGCACTCGGCCTCGGACACCGAGTACGGCTGGCTGTGGTACCACGCGCTGCTCGGCGCCACGTTCGATTCCCACCCGGCGATCCAGCAGGGTACGGTCATCGTGGTGGACGGCACAGCCGGCCGGCGTTTCTGTGTTGCTCAAGGTCGACGAATCGACGTATGTCGGAGGCAAGATGGGAGTCGAGCACCCGATCAGCTGGCAGCATGCCTACGACGGCGGGCGGGCGTGGTACACGGCGATGGGCCACACGGCGTGCAGCTACAGCGAACGAGCGTTCCTCGACCACCTAGTCGGCGGGATCGGGTGGGCGGCGGGGATACCTTGATCAAGCGCTCGACGGCCTGCGCACTCGCCGTGCTCGCGGCCCTCGCCTGCGGGCGCACCACACCCGTAATCGAGTCCGGCGCGGTCCCGGTCCACGGGCACGTGTTCATCGTGGTGGAGGAAAATGCCAACTACGCGAGCGTGATCGGCAGCGCGGCGATGCCCTACCTCAATGGCCTGGCCGCGCAGTATGGCCTGGCGACCCAGTACTACGCGAACACCCATCCGTCGATCGGCAACTATTTCATGATGACGGTCGGCGACACGGTGACAAACAACGACGCCTCCACGGCGACGGTGCCCGCGGACAACGTGGTGCGCCGGTTGCTCGCGGCGGGGAAGACATGGAAGGCGTACGCGGAGGGCCTGCCCTCTGTAGGCTACGTGACGACCGGCGTCGACAACGGCACCTACGCGAGCCGGCATAACCCGGTGGTCTATCTGACCGACGTCCATGACAATCCGACCCAGGCGAGTAAGGTGGTGCCGTTCACGCAGTTCGCGGCGGACCTCGCCAACAACACGTTCCCGGCCTACTCGTTCATCGTGCCGAACCTGTGCAACGACGCGCACGACTGTCCGCTCGCCACGGCGGACAGCTGGCTGCAGACGAACATCGACCCCCTGATCAAGAGCGCGTCGTTCCAGAACGACGGCCTGCTGATCATCGTGTTCGACGAGTCGAGGAATGACAACACCCTGGGAGGGGGACGCATCGCGTGGGTCGCCGTCGGGCCGAAGGTGAAACGGGCGTACCAGTCCCAGGCTACGTACCAGCATCAAAGCACGCTACGGCTCTCGCTCCAGGCCCTCGGTGTGACGGCGTTTCCGAGTCAGGCGGCGAGCGCACCCGCGATGGGAGAGTTCTTCGCGCCCTGACCCTAGAGCGGCGCTTGACACGCCGCGTCCGGCGGAGAGACTACGGTATCCAGGAGGTGGCCCATGTCGAAACAGATCTTGATGCTGGTGGGAGACTACGCGGAAGACTACGAGGTCATGGTGCCGTTCCAGGCGCTCCTCGCGGTCGGACACTCGGTCCACGCCGTGTGCCCCGGGAAAAAGGCAGGGGAGAAGATTCGCACGGCCATTCACGACTTCGAAGGTGATCAGACGTACAGTGAGAAGCGCGGGCACGACTTCACCCTCAACGCCACGTTCGCCGATGCGCGGCCGGAGCGCTACGACGCCCTCGTGATCGCGGGCGGTCGCGCGCCGGAATACCTCCGCCTGAACGACGCCGTGCTACAAGTGGTCCGGCACTTCTTCACGCAGGACAAGCCTGTCGCCGCCATCTGTCACGGACCCCAGATCCTCACGGCCGCTGGTGTGCTGAAAGGGCGCAAGGTCTCGGCATATCCCGCGGTCGCGCCTGAGGTGAAGCTCGCCGGCGCTCAGTACGCCGACATCGGCATCGACAAGGCCGTGGCGGACGGAAATCTCGTGACCGCGCCCGCGTGGCCGGCGCACCCCGAGTGGATTGCGAAATTCCTGCAGGTGCTGGGGACGAAAATCGTCGACGAAGAGCCGGCCCTGGCGCACTGAGCGGGCCGGGCGTCCCGCCGCCTAGACCCCGGGTCCTTGGGTCCCGTGCCTCAGGCGGCGGGAAGCTTGACCGTGAACGTGCAGCCCTCTCCCCACCGGGTGTTCATGGAGAGCCGAGCGGTCGGCAGATGCGCCAAGCGGCTGCTCACCGTCACGCCGTAACACCCCTCCGCGGCGGTGCTGTCCCGCGGCTCGAAATCCTGGAACACCCGCTGGAAGTCGCTGGGCGTGATGCCCGTCCCGGCATCCCACACCGTCACCTGGATCCAGCGTCCCGGCCCCGCCACATCCCCCGCCCCCAGCAGGCTCCCCGACACCCGGACGGTTCCGTACGGTGGCGTGACAGTGATCGCCCGCACGATCAGCAGATAGCACAGGCGCATCAGCGGCAGCTCGTGGCGAGCTGCCGTGGGCAACTCATCGGACGCGTCGAAGGCGACCGTGATCCGCTTCCGCTCCGCGACGCGCTCCACGAGTGGCCGGACCTCGTGGAGCACCTGGTTCAGCTGGATGGTGGCATCTCCCATCGCGGCCGGGCGTGCGGGCGGGGCGATGGTGTCCTGCATCAGGGGCATGGACATCGTGGCATGTCCGGTCAGGTTTGGGGCCGGAGAACGCACGGTTCGGGCCACGGTCCCGACCTCAGAACGCGTGGCCCTGTGGCGCCGGCGCACCAACCTGCATCCCTCGAGGGATCGCCGTGCACCGTTTTGCGGCAGCGTCGCCCCTTACGCCGGCAACTGCCCCCGAGCGTCGAGACTTAGCGGCCCCGCGCCGAAGTGCGCGATGAGGAGGGCACCACCCAGCATCGAGACGTTCTTCATGAACATGGCGACTTGCATCTGAGCCATCATTGGGTCCTTTACGGCCCAGAAGTTGTGCATCATGAGCGTGACCGGAACGAGAAACACGACGAGCAACCAGGCGCCGGCTCGAGCGTGGTAACCGAACGCCACGGAGAGCGCCCCGGCGAAGGCGATGACACCGGAGAGGGGGACCAGGAGCGAGGCGAGCGGCACGCCCTGCTGGGCCGCGTAAGCGATGTACTGCGAGGAGAAATGCCCCAGTGGCGTCATGGCAAAGATCAGAGAGTACAGGATTCTGCCCAGCAGCACGGTGTAGCGCATCGCGGTGCCCTCCATGGGGGTCGTGGGTCGTCGCTGCTTGGTACGGTACAGCAATGAGCGACTACCGGAAAAGGTTCCGCAGAGTCGCCCCATCCCGAGCCCCAATTCCCCCCTTCCTAACGAGTTAACTGGGCCACGTGAGGGAGGTCGTTGTTCGCTTGGCCCTGCCGATTGCATATTGGTGCCCCCTTATGAGCTCTTCCAAAGACGTCTGGGTCTTCCGCATCGTGCATCAGGACACGGGCAAGCCCGCCCAGGGTGTGCCCGTGACCGTGCTCGACGCGACCGGCAATCCGGCCGGTTACTGGGTGAGCGCGGCCGACGGGACGGTGGCGATCCCGCGGCGCGACGTGGCCCGGCTGCGGCTGCGAGTGGGCTTGCGCAATGAGGAGCCGATCGAGCTCGCCACGGCGCGCTTGCGCGACGAGCCCACCGACCTCGCGGCGCCGAGCTGGGTGCCGCTCGTCCAGGCGCCGGCTGAGCACGCGGTTGCCGTGCCGCCGCCCTCCCGTCCGGCCGAGTCACACGACGTGCCGGGTCACGTGCTGTACTTCCAGCGTCTGGCCATGTTCGCGGAGCGCGCTGCGGACGCGCCTGCGAGGCAGCGCGACGCGCCCGCCGACTTCTTCGCGCTCTCGGCCGACCAGACAGCGCCGCTGCGGTACGGCGCGCTCATCGAAGTCGAGGAGCTGTGGCAGTCTCAGGGCGTCCAGTGGGGCGAGCTGCTGTACAGCGTGTCGCTCACGCCGGGGGACGAAGCGCGCCTCGCCGTGCTCGATGGACGGTGGCGCCGCGAGATCGAGGGGCGGGAGCGGCCGCTTCAGATCCTGGCGCGGATGGTCGGGACCTCGATGCTGGGCGACCTGGTGACCGCGTTGCGGCCCGAGCTGCAGCTGGAGCCATGCACGCTCGCCGAGGCGAATCTGACGGCCGCAGCGAACGACTGCGTGCAGCTGATCCGGGAGCGCACCGAGCGAATGAGCCACGCCCTGCGGCGCCGCCCGCTCGGCGTGGTTGACGCGCACGCCGATTCTCCGGAGACCGGCGCCATCCGCACCGTGCGCAACACCACGCGTGACCGGGTCGTCACCTTCCATTTCTTCGAGCCGCTCGAGCGGTTCCGGGTGGTGATGCGGAGCCCCCGCGTCCGCCCCGTGATCTTCGTTCCCTTCCGGCTCCCCAACGTTGCGACGCCGGAAGTGGTGCGGCGGTTCGGGTACATCTTCCGGCGGACGCTGCTGGACCGCGGGCTGTTGCCCGATCTCGAGCGCCTCGTCGGTGGGGAGGAGGGTGGGAGGGGCGGGGCGACGCGGCTGCTGGAGCACGTGGACGCGAATCTGCTGTATTACTCGACCGCCATCATCTCGGCGGGGGATCCGGCGGCCCGCTACACGGCGCTGTCGAAGCTGCGCGCGCCCAACGGCGCGCCCCTGACCGACGTGGTCGAGAACACGGTGATGGGCCGCATCGGGAACGCAATCGCTTTGCCGCTCCGCGCCACCGCGCTCGTTCCGGCGGAATGGCGGGACGCGCTCGCCGCCTATGCGGCCGCGCCGCCGCGGATCAGTGAGGAGTTCGCCGTCACGATCCCGCATCCCGGGGTGTGGGTCACGGCCCAGCCGCACGAGCCGATGCAGCAAGTCGCGGCCGAGAACGCTGCGGGGTAGGCTGGGGCGAGGGCTCAAGAGCGGACGCGGTTGCGTCCCGCTTCCTTGGCGCTGTAGAGGGCCTGGTCGGCGGCGCGAATCACCTGGTCGGGATTCGCGTGGCGGTGGTCTTTCGCGGCGACGCCGATGCTCACGGTGATGGAGGCCTCGGGGCGGCGCCGGGCCGCCTTCGCGCCCCTGCGCCGGATGCGGCGCCGGATCGTGAACGTGCTCTCGGCGACCGCTTCGCGGACCGCCTCCAGGTGCGGTAGGGCTTCCTCCACCGCCTTCCCGGGGAAGACGATCGCGAACTCCTCGCCGCCGTAACGGTAGGCGCGCCCGCCGCCTTCGACCTGCGCCAGCTTGGATGCGACCATGCGCAGCACCTGATCGCCCACGTCGTGCCCGTACTCGTCGTTGAACTTCTTGAAGTGATCCACATCCACCATCGCCACCGCGTATTGACCGGCGATCCGTTGGAGGGCCTCGGTGAAGGCACGGCGTGCCGGCAGCGCCGTGAGCCCGTCCTGGTAGGCCAGGAGGTACGAAGCTTCGATCACCGCAACCACGAGGATCAAGCCCGCGGTGCCAAGATAGATGGCCGACGCAGGCGCCGTGCGGGGCGCGTTGAGGGCGAGGAACGAGGCCACGATCGCCCACAGGAACCCGCGGCCCGTCGCATTGATCTCGAAGATGAGGGGTACGGCGGTGATCACGAGGGCGGCGGTGAACGCAAGCAGGGCGGACTGACTCAGGGGAGTCCAGGCGAAGAGCCCGGCGGGGAGCAGCGGGTAGCCCAGCACCGCCGCCGTCGCGGCGGGCGCCGTGCGGGCGAACATGTCCACGACGATCACCTGCGCGGCAATCGCGCCGAGCCGCAGCAGGCCGAACGGTGTGAGGAAGCCCCGGTCGGCGAGCAGCGCGAGCCCAGCGAGGTTCAGGGGCAGCAGCAGGGCGCTGGCCCGGAAGGCGACGCGCCCTGCGGCGCTCGGGACCCGGGCCTCGATGCTCCACGTGGCGAGCGCGAGCACCAGGAGCGCAAACAGGAGCCGGCTGCGTTGGAAGCGCCAGGCCAGCAGCGCCCCGACGACGAACACCGCGTAGGGGTAGAAGTGCGCGAAATCCGGGAGGCTGTCCTGAAGCGCGTCGAGGCGCAGCACGACCACCGTGAGGGCGAGCAGCGCTCCCTCCGGCACGAACAGCGAGAACCATGTCTTGAGCTTGGCGAGCACGTGCGCAACATCCTCGCGGAGCGGCCGGATAACTGTACGCGGGCCGCCGCGGAGGTCAACCGGTTGGGTTATATTCTTGCGCGCAGCTCCGCCGCGACGGCGTGGCGGTATCGTCTAGGGGACTAGGACGGAGCCCTCTCAAGGCTCAAACACGGGTTCGAATCCCGTTACCGCTATGTTTTTGTCTCCGCCCCCATCGTCTAACGGTTAGGACACCACTCTTTCAAGGTGGGAACAGGGGTTCGATTCCCCTTGGGGGCATGACGATTTTCCCGCCGTCATCCCGCAGCGCTGCGACAATGACCCTAGGCATGGTTCGGGTACTCCTCAGAAGTCGGCTTGCCAGGAGAACTTGATCTCTCGGGCGGAGCTGGATACGCCGGCGGCATCCTTGTACATGTAGAAGTCGATTCCGGCCCGCAACTGGACGCTGTTGGCGAAGTACAGGTTGAGGACCGGCGTGATGAGGATGCCCTGATCGTTGCTCGCATTGGTGTTCGGGTCGGCGTAGTCCAAGCGCAGCGCGGGCTCGATGATCTTGATGACGCGTGTGTCGGGGCCCTTGGTCAGCACGCGGTACGCCGCAATGATGCTCACGCCCATGAACGTGGCGACGTTCGAGTCGGCGCTGTTCCGCACGTTGGCGGTGTTGCGTCCCGAGTTGATCCGTCGCGCGAAGAGGACGTTGTTGCCCGTAGCGAAGTCGGCGATGACGTGGAGGCCGGGCCGGAACCCGCCCCACTCGGCGTCGAGGCCGAATGCAGTCGTGTACTTTGCGGAGTCGACGAAGTATGCGATGTTCGTCGTGCACCCCGCGCCCGCGTTCGCTGCGGCGTTGCAGATGGCGCGATCGCGCGAGCCGAACGACGCGCCCAGCTGGAGAGCCGGCTGCTTGGCCTTGTTCATCAGCACCGTACCGGTGACGCGGCCGTAGAAGCTCTTCGCGTTGTTGACATCCGCCGAGCTCTCGCGCGACCCGCCCTGGACGACAAGCTTGCCGAAGTAGCGGTGGTCGTTGCTCTGGCCTTCGATCCCGGCGCCCAGGTCATGGGAGACGTAGCCGTTTTGCAGCAGCAGGTCGTTCAAGCCTTCCTTGCCCGAGAGCCGCAAGATCCGCACACCACGCTCGATCGAGGGGAGGTTGTTCGCGCTCGTCAGCTCGTAGCGCTGGAAGGGCGATTTTTCCTGGCCGGCCACGACGGAAAGGTTGCGCGTCATGCCGACGCGCAGGTACGCGTCGCGCATCCGCAAGGCCGCCATCTCGAAGCTCGGCTGGATCACGAGGTAGATGTTGTCGCCGAACTTTACGTTGGTCTGGAAGCGGGCCCGGCGGATCTCGAAATAGTTGTTCACGCTGTTCGTGTTGTACCCGACCCCGCCATTGAGGGTGGAATCCCCCGACGAATTGCGGTACTGCAACTGGACGCGGCCCTGCACCTGAATGGTCGGGGTCTGCGCGGCGAGCGATGCGGCACCGGCGGCGGTCACCACGGCTACCCCGAGCGCCCGGCGAATGGAAACCGTCATTGGTTGTCTCCCCTCCTTAGGGAATGGATTGTGCACTGCAGCAGTCTTGCCAAGCGAACCATGCAAAGTGGGCCGGGCCGCAGCAGGTGGGGCCCACCGCGTTACGCCAAGCCGAGCTTCTTGGCGAGCCCGATCCGCTGCAGCTTGCCGGTCGCGCCCACGGGAATCTCCTGGACGATCAGGATCTTTCGCGGGACCTTGAAGTCCGCGAGCCGGACTGCCGCGAACTGGCGCAGCTCCTTGTCGCTCGCCTCGGCGCCTGGCCGCAACACCACCGCCGCGGCGACCTCTTCGCCTAACATCTCGTGCGGCAGCGCGAACGTCACGCACTGATGCACCGCCGGGTGCGCCATGATAATCTCGTCCACTTCGCGCGGCGAGATCTTCTCCCCGCCGCGAATGATGATCTCCTTCAGGCGCCCCGTGATCGTCACGTACCCATCGGCGTCCATCGCTCCCTGGTCCCCGGTGCGGAACCAGCCCTGGACGAATGCCTCGGCGTTGGCCGTAGGGTTGTTCTCGTACCCGCGCATCACGCTCGGGCCGCGGATCACGATCTCCCCCGGGGTGCCGGGTGAGACCGGGTTCCCCCGCTCGTCCACCACTCGGACCTCCGGCCCCCCTCCGGGTCCCACCGTGCCCGGCTTGCGGGGCTCGGGGGGAAGCGGATTGCTCGTCATCTGGTGCGAGGCCTCGGTCATGCCATAGGACTCGATCACCGGCGCGCCGAAGACGGATTCGATCTCCGTAATCACCTTGGTGGGTAGCGCGGAAGACGACGACCGCACGAACCGCAGGGGATTGGCCTTGACGATCTCCGCGTTGTGTCCCGCGCGGGTGAGGATGGCCTGGTGCATGGTGGGGACGCCGGTGTACCAGGTGGGACGCGCTTCGGCCATCCACGAGAAAAACTTGAGCGCGTCGAACCCGGGAGGGCAGCACACCTGGCCGCCCGCCGACAGCGGTGCCAAGAGCCCGGCCATCAGGCCGTGGATGTGGAACAGCGGCATGATGCAGAGCCCGCGGTCGTCCGCCGAAAATCCGAGCGTCGCGCAGATGTTGCCGGCGGAGGCCACGAGATTCCGCTGCAACAGCGGGACGATCTTGGGTCGGGACGTCGTGCCGGACGTATGCAGCACCAGTGCCGCGTCGTCCGGCGTCGCGGCCCGAGGTTTCCCGCCCCCGCCCCCGCCCCGCACGGCCGGCTGGTCCGCGAACTCCAGGACGAAGCTCCCGGCGCCGCGCTCCGGCTGCGCCGTTAGTTGGCAGACGGGAATGCCGAGCTTCGCCGCGACGTCGATCGCGGGCGAGGATCTTCCCTGCGCCACGATGAGGAGCTTCGCCTTGAGATCGGTGAGGTAGAACTCGAACTCCTCGGCCCGGTAGCGCGGGTTGAGGGGCGCGGCCGTGGCGCCCGATGCGACCGACAGGAAGGCGACCGCCATCTCGGGCCCGTTGTCGAGCACGATCGCGACCCGGTCGTTGGGGCCGATGCCTCGCGCGGCCAGCGTTTCGACGGTCCGCGAGATGAGCGAGCGGAGCGCGCCGAAGCTGAGCGTGCGACCGCCGGGGCTGCTGAGCGCGGTGGCCTTCGTGTCGCCGGTTTCGAGCAGCGCGGCAATGGTCGATGCGGAAGGATTCATTCCGGTAGTTCCTCGATCACCGTCCGCTGGCCGCTGCCCGTGCGGGGCCGGTCGGGCGGCCGAGGGCGGACGGCTCCAGAGCCAGTTTCCCGCCCCCCTCGGCGAGCGTTTTCGCCAGGAGGCTCACGCACGCGTAGACTGCGTCGATGTGCGGTGTGGGGACACCGGTGACACGCCCGAGCTCGACAACGGCGCCGACCAGGGCCTCGATCTCCGGAGGCTTTCCCTGCTCCACATCCTGCAACATCGACGTCTTGTGGGCGCCGACCTTCTCCGCACCAGCGATGCGCCGCTCGATGCTGACCCGTAGTGTGACGCCGAGCCGCGCGGCCACCGCTTCGGCTTCGCGCATCATCGCGACGCACAGCTCGCGCGTGAGGGGAAATTGCAGGAGACCCACCAGCGTCGCGTGAGTCAGGGCGCTGATCGGATTGAAGCTCAGATTGCCGAGGATCTTGAGCCAGATCTCGCCCCGGATGTCGTCGCTGATCGGTGCCTTGAATCCGGCCTTTATCAGGCTCTGCGCGATCGCCTCCACTCGGGGCGTGCTCGCGCCGTCCAGCTCTCCCAGCGTGAAGCGCCGCCCCTCGATTACGCGCACGACTCCGGGAGCTGCGAGCGTCGCCGCCGGGTAGACCACGCACCCGATGATGCGCGAGGGGTCGATGAGCTTGGCGATCGTGCCGCCGGGATCGGCCGCGAGCACCGGTCTTCCCTCGTGCTCGCCGCCGTGTCGTTGGAAATACCACCAGGGGATGCCGTTCTGCATCGGCACCAGGCTGGTGCGCTCGTGGAAGAGACGCGGCAGCTCCGGCGCGATGGCCGGCACTTGGTGCGCCTTGACCGTGAGGAGCACCACGTCGTGCGCTCCCGCCTCGGCGAGGCTCGCGGTCGCCCGAGCCCCGCGGGCGGTCACCTCGCGCCCGTCCTCCAGCGTGACGTTCATGCCGTGGGCGCGGATCGCCTCGAGATTCGGCCCCCGCGCAATGAACGTCACGTCGTCGCCCGCGGCGGCCAGCAGGGCGCCGAGGTAGCCGCCGATCGCTCCGGCCCCGACGACGGCAAAGCTCGTCATGGGCTTCCTGCGCTCACGCCGGCTCGCCGAAGGCGGTTGCCCGAGGGCGGACGGCGAACATCCGTGCGCGGAGCGGTTTGAGGACCAACAGCGCCATCACCGCGGCGACGACGTTCATCGCGCTCGCCGCCACGAAGACCGTGTGCCAACCCCCGCCCCCCACCCCGGCGATCACGCTGCTCAACGGCACCAGCAGTGATGCCGTGCCCTTGGCCGTGTAGAGGAGGCCGTAATTCGCCGAGGCGAAGCGCCTGCCGAAGGAGTCGCCGCACGTGGCGGGAAAGAGACTGTAGATCTCTCCCCATGCCAGGTAGACCAGGGCGATCAGGAGGACGAAGGCCGTGGGGTCCCTTCCGTACTGGCTGAGGAGCAGGATGGCCACCGCTTCGAGCAGGAAGGCGCCGAACATCGTGTTCTCACGACCGATCTGATCGGACACCCAGCCGAAGAGCGGGCGACTGGCGCCGTTGAGCACGCGGTCGAGCGAGAGCGCAAAGGTGAGCGCCGGAAGCGTGATCCCCAGGAGAGTGACGGGCACGTCGGCGAGGTTGAAGTCCTTGGCGATGGGCCTGAGCTGCGCCGTCGCGATCAGCCCGCCAGTCGCCACCAGCACAAACATGACGTACATGACCCAGAAGACGGGCGAGCGGGCCATCTCGGTCGGGGTGCGATCGGGGCCGGGGATATGGCGAGTGGCTGGTTTTGGACTGGCGGCGAGCTCCGCGGCGTTGGGCGCCCGGAGCAGCCAGCCTAGGATGAAGACCGCGGCCCCCTGGATGAGGCCGAAGCGGAAGAAGGTCGCTTCGTAGCCGGCGGTTTTTATCATGGAGGCGATGGGGAACACCGTGAGCGCCGACCCGGCGCCGAAGCCCATCGCCGTGAGGCCCGAGGCGAGGCCACGGCGGTCCGGGA
This sequence comes from Gemmatimonadota bacterium, assembly GCA_003221005.1. Classification (GTDB taxonomy): domain Bacteria; phylum Gemmatimonadota; class Gemmatimonadetes; order Gemmatimonadales; family GWC2-71-9; genus AG25. Next base: position 705 of record QHTZ01000040.1, on the reverse strand, counting down.
ACCACTTGAGGGCGTTCCCGACGCAGGTTCCGTAGACCGCGCCCGCGCCGATACCGCCGATGATCGCCCCCAGGTAGAGCAGGGGCAGCGAGTGGGCGAATGAGTTCACCACCCACGCTGCCGCGACGAGGATCCCTGCCACGACGACCACGCCGCGCGGGCCGATCAGGTCGACGAGGTAGCCCTCGACCGGCACCAGCCAGGTTTCGGTGAGCACGAAGATGGTGAAGGCTACCTGGATAGCCGCGCGGCCCCAGTGATATTTCTCGTCCATGGGCGTTACGAAGAGCGTCCAGCCGTACTGCAGATTGGCGATCATCGACATGCAAATGATCCCCACCACGAGCTGCACCCAGCGAGTGGCACGAGGCGACATGGCGCGCTCGGAGGAAGCAGAGGGAGAGGCCGTAAGATCGTTCATGGGCGCCGGTCAGTCCGGAGGTTGAGGGCCCGGAAACAATATCACCTGGGGACGGTGTCAACTAGTCGCCGCCCTTGCATACGGGCTACGCGCTGACGATCTTCCGCCCCCGCGCGCCGATAGCTCAATTGGTAGAGCAACTGACTCTTAATCAGTAGGTTCTCGGTTCGATTCCGAGTCGGCGCATAGACTTAGCAGTTTCGCAGTGAAAGGTTTGTGAAAGGTCCAACCGGCGCCCTGCCTTCACAGTGGGGCGCCTTTTTTTTTGTCTCCTAGAGGTCGGG
>QHTZ01000074.1 GCA_003221005.1 Gemmatimonadota bacterium | reverse complement strand
ACCCGTGCCGCCTTCACGAGCTCGCGCCGCTTGGCTCCAGTCACCGCTTCGAGCGGGCTCCCGAACACGTCACCGCGCCGGGTCTTCACTTCCACGAACGCCACCAAGTCCCCTCGCCGCACGACGAGGTCGATCTCGGCGCGACCCGCGCGAAACCGGTGCGCTACGACCGACCAGCCGCGGGACAGCAGGTAATGAATCGCTCGCTCCTCGCCTGCGAGCCCCCGCTTCTGCCGCTCATCCGTCCACTGCGTCGGGTCGCTGCGGAGGCCGCTTTTCACGCAGGCAACCTAGCGGGGCGCCCAGGGGCGACGTAGCCAAATCTCTGCCGACGGTGCCCTAAGAATGCGGAATGCAGAGTTGCAATGGAGGATCGTTCGCTGAGCGACGCTCAGGTTTACATTCCCCGTTCCGCATTCCGAATTCCGCATTAGGTGCTCCCGCAAATCTCATCCAGCTCCTCGAGCCCCACCAGCACATCCCGCGGTTTGGAGCCGTTCGCCGGGCCAAGGATACCCGCCTGCTCCAGCTGGTCAATGATGCGCGCCGCGCGACCGTACCCGATGCTCATGCGGCGCTGCAACAGGGACGTCGAGCCCAGCTGGTTCTGGATGCAGACCTCGGCAGCCTGGCGGAACAGCGTGTCGCGCTCCCCCGCGGCTCCCTCCTCGCCCGTCCCCCGTCCCTCGTCGCGCGCCTCGGCCTCCTCGATCGCGGCGATCTGCTCGACGATCTGCCGTCTCGCCTGGTCTGCCGCTCCGGCGGCCGCGCGTCCCCGGTACCACTCCATCAGCCGCTCGGTCTCCTCGGTCGAGATGAACGCCCCCTGGATGCGAACCGGCTCGCTCTTGCCCGGCGGCAGGAACAGCATGTCGCCGTTGCCAAGCAGTGTCTCCGCTCCGTTCTGGTCCAGGATCGTGCGACTGTCCACCTTGGCCGACACGCGGAAGGCGATGCGGCAGGGGAAGTTCGCCTTGATCAAGCCGGTGATCACATTGACCGATGGGCGCTGGGTGGCGAGGAGCAGGTGAATCCCGATGGCCCGGGCTTTCTGGGCCAGCGTCGCGAGCGGCGTCTCGATCTCTCCCTGGACCGTGAGCATGAGGTCGGCCAGCTCGTCCACGATCAGCACGATGTAGGGAAGGACGCCCCCGGTGTACTCTGCGTCGAACGGCAGCTCACGCTGCAGACCAGCTCGGGTGGCCAAGGTTTCCCGCGGACCCTTGAGCGGCCTCTTCTGCTCGACCTTGCGATTGAAGTCCGCGACGTTCCTCGCGTGATTCGCGTGCAGCAAGCGATAGCGGCGCTCCATCTCTCCCACGGCCCACTTCAGCACGGTCGCAGCCTTGTGGTTGTTGGTCACCACCGGATGCCCGAGGTGTGGCAGCGACGCGTACATGGAGAGCTCGACCATCTTGGGATCGATCATCAGGAGCCGCAGCGTCTCGGGCGGATGCGTGTAGATCAGGCTCGTGATGATGGTGTTGATGCAAACCGACTTCCCGGACCCGGTCACGCCGGCAATGAGGAGGTGCGGCATCTTGGCGAGGTCGTCGACCACCGCATCGCCCTCCAGATTTCGGCCCAGGGCCGCGGGGAGCGTGCGCTGTCGCCGCTGATATTCCGGGCTCTCGATCAGCTCCCGGATCGTCACCATCCGCGGAGTCGGGTTCGGCACTTCGATCCCGACGGCCGCTTTTCCGGGGATCGGGGCCACGATCCGCAGGCTCGCCGCCCGCATCGCGAGCGCCAGGTCGTCGGCCAGCGCCGCGATGCGCCCCACCTTCACCCCGGGCCCCGGCGCCACTTCGTACTGCGTGACCACGGGGCCGACCGTGCGCCCGGCGATCGCGCCCTCGACGCGGAACGTCTGCAGCGTCTCGATCAGCTTGTGCCCCATCTGCTCGATCTGCGCCGCGCCCGCGTCTGCCTCATCCACCGAACCGGCTGTGAGGAGGTCGATCGGAGGAATGAGCGCGCCGGCAGGAACGGGAGGCGGGAGACGGGAGGGGGGAGGCATGGGTTTGGTGCCGCGGGCCTTCGCCGCCTTCAACGCCGCGACGGTGCGGTCCCGCCCGGTCTCGCTGGACTCGGGCGCGCGGGCGGGCTGGTCCGGCTTCGGAGGACCTCGCGTGCCCGCCCTCGCCTCCCGCCTCCCGTCTCCCGTCTCCCGGGTTCTTAAGGCGATGAGCGGATGCCATCCGACCGTGAGGATCCCGAGCGCTGACAGGGCGAACAACCCCACCAGCGCACCCCCGGCCGTGCCCAGCGCGCCATGCACCAGGGCGGCCAGGTACCCGGGGAACAGCCCCACGAGCCGTTCCGTCCGGCTCCATCCCGCGTATTCGGCGGCGAGGTCCGCTACCCTGATGCCCGTGCCCGTGCCGATGCCATACGGCAGCAACACGACGAGACCAAACCCCAGCGCCGCGGTGCGCAGCGCCGACAGGTTGCCGAGCCGGCCGAAGGCGGCGAGCGCCCAGGCGACGCCCAGCGCCGGCAGCAGCACGGCCCCAACGCCCAAGAACTTCCAGAGCCCGAGTCCGAGCCTACTCCCCCAGCTGCCCGTCACCGGAGTGCCCAGGAGGGTCAGGCCGAGGAAGACGCCGACCGCGAGCGCCCCGATCCCGATCAACTCCTGGCGCCCCCGCGGGTTCATGTGATACGCCGCTCCGCGTACTGGGGGACGACGCCGAAGCGATCCTGTTTCGCGGCGAAGGCGACGTCCTCGCCCAGGTTCGCCTCCACCAGCTGGCGCGCCGCGGCTGTGTCCTCGAGCGCCTCCGCCCAGGTGCGGTACAGGGGCGTGAGCGCCAGCGCCGCGGTGGTCGCCTCGTTGAGGTCGAGCTTTCGGATCCCCTTCTTCACGGCCTTGACGAGGCGTCCCGCCATGTAGGCATCCTCGAGGGCGAACTGGCGCTCGCGCCCGGCGCACACGATGACCAGGTCGCCCCGCTCCACGAGAGCCTGGCGTGCGCGCTCGACCAGGGCTTTGAAGTTGACGGGCGCCCCCAGGAGCACCGGGTCGCCGCCCTGGGCCGCGACCAGGGCCGGAGTGCCGTTGGTGGTGGCGAGCACGATGGTCTTGCCCGCCACCACCTCCGGCGTCATCTCCCGCGGCGAGTTGCCGAGCGCGAAGCCCTCGATCTTGACGCTCTTGCGCTCGCCCGCGAGCAGCACGCCGTCCTTTTCGAGGTTGGAGGCCAGCCGGACCGCTTCTTCCGACGTGGCGGCGGGGATTACTGCCTTGGCCCCGTTGGCGAGGGCGGTCACCACGGACGTCGTAGCCCGGAGCACGTCGATGACGACGACGCCCCGGCCGCTCACGTCTCCCGCGTTGAAGCCGAGTGGGGTGAAGTAGACGTCGATTCTCATTCTTGGCCGGTGAGCAGCTGCGGCGCGCGTTCGAGGAACTTCGTGTCCACCCGGCCCGCGACGAAGTCCGGGTGGCGCATGACCCGACTGAGGAATGGAATGGTCGTGGTCACGCCTTCAATGATAAACGAATCGAGCGCCTGGCGCATACGGGCCAGCGCTTCGTCGCGCGAGTTGCCGTGTACGATCACCTTGGCGAGCAGCGAGTCGTAGAACGGCGGCACCGTGTAGCCCGCGTAGATGTGCGTGTCCACCCGCACGCCCGGCCCGCCCGGCGGATGGTACGCCGTCACGACCCCAGGCGACGGCTGGAAGTTGCGCGCCGGGTCCTCCGCGTTCACGCGACACTCGATGGCGTGGCCGCGCAGTCGCTGCCCGTTCATCACGAACGACAGCGGCTCCCCCGCGGCCACCCGGATCTGCTCCTTCACGAGATCAAAGTTCGTGCACATCTCGGTGACCGGGTGCTCGACCTGGATGCGGGTGTTCATCTCCATGAAGTAGAACGAGCCGTCCTCGTCGAGCAGGAACTCGACGGTCCCCGCCCCCACGTACCCGATCTCCGACGCCAACCGCACCGCCGCCTCCCCCACGTCCTCGCGCAGCGTCTGGTCCACGGCCGGGCTCGGCGCTTCCTCGATGAGCTTCTGATGGCGGCGCTGCACCGAGCAGTCGCGCTCGCACAGGTGCATCACTCTCCCGTGGTTGTCCCCCATCACCTGGATCTCCACGTGACGCGGGCGGCTCAGGTATTTCTCGAGGTACACCTCGTCCGACCCGAACGCCGCGAGCGCTTCCTGCTTGGCGAGTCCAAACGACTGGGTGAACTGGTCCTCGTCGGCCGCGACCCGCATCCCCTTCCCGCCCCCGCCGGCGGCGGCCTTCACGATCACCGGATACCCGATCTTCGCCGCGACCTTGAGCCCGGCGTCCGCGTCGGCGACGAGACCCGGCGAACCGGGCACCGTGGGCACCTTGAGCTTGTGCGCCAGCTTGCGGGCGGCGGCCTTGTCCCCCATCTGGCGGATCTGCTCGCCCGTGGGACCGATGAAGGTGATGTTGGAAGCGCGGACGGTGTCGGCGAATTCGCCGTTCTCGGCGAGGAACCCGTAGCCTGGGTGGATGGCGTCGGCGCCCGTGATCTCCGCTGCCGCGATGAGCCGGGAGATGTTGAGGTAGCTGTCACGCGCCGGCGGTCGGCCGATGCAGACGTCGTCGTCCGCGAAGCGGACGTGCAGCGACTCGCGGTCCGCCTCGGAATACACGGCCACGGTCGCGAGGCCCAATTCCTTGCACGCGCGGATGACCCGCAGGGCGATCTCCCCGCGGTTCGCGATGAGAACCTTTTTGAACATCAGGGCGTCAGATCGATGCTGCCCGCGGTCGCTCCCGCCGAGCCGCCGAACGCCTTGCTCGCCGCGGAGTCGACTCCCGAGACCTTCAAGGCGAATTCGCTGGGGTTGGTGGCGTAGAAGACAGCGCTCTCGTAACTGATCACGCCCGTCTGGTACCAGTGGAACAGCGACTGATCGAAGCTCTGCATGCCGTACTGGATCGAGCCGTCGGCGATCAGATCGGGGATGCTGAGCTGCTTGGAGAGGTCCCGGATGTTGTCCTGCACCGCCGCGGTGTTGATGAGCACCTCCGCCCCCGGGACGCGGCCCCGCCCGTCCCGGCGCGGCACCAGCCGCAGCGATACCACCGCCTGGAGCGCCGTCGAGAGGAGGTGCCGGATCTCATCGTGCTGGTGTGGCGGGAAGAACGAGATCACCCGGTTGATCGTCTGCGTGGCGTCGGTCGTGTGGAGCGTCGAGAACACCAGGTGGCCCGTGTCGGCCGCCTTGAGGGCCGTGTCCAGCGTCTCCATGTCGCGGATCTCGCCGATCAGGATCACGTCCGGGTCCTGCCGCAGCACGTGGCGCAGCGCCGAGTTGAACGACAGCGTGTCGTTCCCGACCTCGCGCTGCGAGATGTTCGCCAGGTTGTCGCGGTGGAGGAACTCGATCGGGTCTTCGATGGTGATGATGTTGACGCGCCGGTTCAGGTTGATGTGGTTGATCAGTGCCGCGAGCGCCGTTGATTTGCCGGAGCCGGTGACCCCCGTCACGAGCACGAGACCGCGTGGCCGCGCCGCGATCTCCTCGAGCACCGGCGGCAGGTTGAGCTCCCGCAGCGTCTTGACCTCGTAGGGGATCGAGCGGAACGCGAACGCCACCGTGCCCCGCTGCTGGTACACATTGGTCCGGAACCGGCCGACCCCCGGTACGCCGATGGCGAAGTCCGCCTCCTTGTGCTCGGCGAACTCCTTGACCTGGCGTGGCGTCATGATCTGCTCGGCGAGCGACTTCAGCTCCTCAGGCTTGAGCGGCTGCGTCTCGAGGGCCACGAGCTCGCCGTTGACCCGGATCGTGGCCGGCCGGCCGACCTTGAGCAGCAGGTCCGAGCCGTTGCGCTGGACCATGTGCGTGATCGCCTGCTTGAAGTTGAACGCAGCACCGTGCGGGGCGTCAGCCATGGGGATCGACTCGGAAGAGGGTCTGTCCGAATTCCACGGGTTGGGCGTTCTCCACGAGCACCTCCCTGATCACCCCTGGGACCTCGGACTCGATCTCGTTCATGATCTTCATCGCTTCAATGATGCACACCATCTGCCCGGGGGACACCCGCGTGCCGACTTTCACGTAGGGCTCCGCGCCCGGCTCGGGGGCGGAGTAGAACGTCCCCACCATAGGGGACTTGATCTCGAGCAGGGCCACGCCCGCGGGCGCGCCGCCCCCCTCCCTTCTCCCGCCTGCTGCCTCTGCCGTCGCGCTGGAAGACGGGCCCGCCAGGGGGACAACCGCCCGCTCCGCCACTACCACGTGCTCCCCACCGGTGTTCGTCGGATGCCCCGCCCGGGAGACGCGGACGGCCGTCCACGCCCCGAGCCACCCCCGCCGCACCTCGATCGCGCCGAGCTCCGGCGAGTCCTTGAGGATCTGCACCAGACGCGCGATGATGTCGAGGTTCATTGCACCATACAGTATCCGGGAAAGCCCCCCTACACCAGTTCCGCCAGATCCGTGCGCCCGTCCGTGAGCAGCACGGGCCCCTCGCTGGAGAGGTGCACGTCGTCCTCGATCCGCACGCCTCCCTCGCCCGCCAGGTACACTCCCGGCTCGATTGTGACGACCGCGTGTGCGGGCAGAGGTTCGGCGCTGGTTTTCGACAGCCGCGGCGCCTCGTGCACTTCGAGCCCCAGCCCATGCCCCAGGGAATGCCCGAAGGCATCGCCGAACCCCCGGGCCTCGATCAGCTCCCGGGCGAGCGCGTCGGCGTCGCGGCCCGTCATGCCCGCTCGAACGCCCTCGCGCGCTCGCAGCTGTGCACCGCGTACCAGCTCGTATTGTGCGCGCTGCCGCTCGCTCGCGCGACCCCCGACCACGACGGTGCGGGTAACGTCCGCGCAATAGCCGTCCACTTGAGCGCCGAAGTCTAGCAGCAGCCACTCCCCCGCCGCCACCGTGCGCTGGCTGGAGCGTGCGTGCGGCAACGCGGTGCGGGGACCCGACGCCACGATAGTGGGAAACGGATGGCCCTCGCTCCCCCGGCGCCGCAGCTCCCCCTCGAGCAACCCCGTGATCTCGAGCTCACTCATCCCGACGCGCACCTGAGTGAGCGTCGTCGTGAGCGCCTCGCCTGCCAGAGCGGCCGCGCTGCGGATCGCTGCGACCTCGCCTGGGTCCTTGCTCGCGCGCAACCGCTCCACCAGGTCGCCCGTCGCCTTCCAGCGCCAGGCCTTCCCCGCCTGCGCCAGCCGCTCCGCGTCCTTCACCGCGAGCGCGTGCGCTTCGTAGCCGATCCAGGCGAGTGGCCCGAGCGACGGCAGCTCGCGGAACAGCCGGTCCCAGACGCTCGCGCCGTCCACCTCGACCCGCGCCACGGCGCCCGCCTCGGCACGCGCCTGCTCGTCGTAGCGGAAATCCGTCACCAGTAGCAGATCGGCGCGCGTCGCGACGGCGAGCGCCGCCGAGCCACTGAACCCAGTCAGGTAGCGGATGTTCGCCCGCGACGTGACCAGGAGCGCATCCAGCTCCTCGGCCTCGAGCGCGCGCACCAACGCGGCGTGACGCGCGTGCCGCGGCTCAGCGGCCATCGCGGGACGCGAGATGCTTGACCAGCCCCTCAAGTCCTAGCCGGTAGCTCTCCGCGCCGAACCCGGTCACGACGCCCACGGCAAGGTCGGCGAGCAGCGAGTGACGCCGTTCGGGCTCGCGGGCGAAGATGTTCGACAGATGTACCTCGACGAACGGCACCCGCACGGCGAGCAGCGCGTCGCGGACGGCGAGACTCGTGTGGGTGAAGGCGGCCGCGTTGATGACCGCCCCGTCGGCCCGACCGCGGAGCCCCTGGATCGCTTCGACCAGCTCGCCCTCGTGATTGGTCTGCGTCCAGCTGCATTCGACGCCGAGCGCGCGCGCCCGCTCGCGGGTCGCCGTTTCGACCTCGCGCAGCGTGGCGCGCCCGTACACGTCCGGCTCGCGCTCCCCCAGCAGATTCAAGTTCGGGCCGTTCAGGACGGCGATGTGCACTAGCCCTTTAGGCCCTTGAGCCACGCCTGGAACTGGTCGAGGTCACCGTGCTCTTCGACCGGCAGCTTGGGGCGCCGACCCGAGGCGCTTACCGAGGAGGGGGACCGGCTCGCGGCTGGCGGCGCGCCCGCCCCCGTGGCGCCCTCGGCCCCGCTTCCACTTCCGCCCCCAGTGGCGAAGAACTCGTCGAAGGAAAAGCCCCCCGTCTGTGTCACCGACGCCGCGGGGGACGGGGGTGCGGGCGCGGGTGGGAGCGACGCGGACATCGCGGGGGCGTCAGGGACGGACGAGGAACGGCCACTGTCGTCACCGAACACCTGATCGAGCGAAATATTGTCCGCCGCAGCGTACGTCGGCTGGCCACCCCCAGGCTCGGCTTCCGCCGACGGCACGCCGAAAGCGGAGTCGAAGGGCGACGCCCCTGCGGTCGGGGCAGCGCCGCCGGGCCGGGCCGCGAGGATCGCTCGCAGAAACGCCTGCACGGTAGGCCCGGTGGGAGCAACCCCCTTCCCCCTTCCCTCTTCCCTCTTCCCCCGTCCGGACAACGCGTCCACCCGGGCTCGCAGCCGCGCATCCGCGGGGCGCCGGGCGAGGAGCGCCTGGTAGACGCGGAGCGCCTCCTCTTGGTGGCCCTGCTTCAGGTAGAGCTCAGCCATGGTCTCGGTCAGTACCGGTTCGGCTCGGGACAGAGCGGCGGTGTCGACCGCTCCGTCGTCATCCGACAGCGTCACCGCCGCCGCGACGGGCGTCGAAGCGCGCGGGGGCGCGGGCGGGGGCGCCGGCACTGGCGGGGGCGTCGGCCGGCGCGCCGGCGCAGGACGCGGGGCCACATCCTCCGGCAGGATGAGCGGGAGATCCACGGTCGGCAGCTCGTCTTCTTCAGGCTCGGGCCTGGGAGGCCGGCGCGGGGGCGGCGGGGCGGCCCTGCCGGGCGAGGCCGACGGGTCGAGCTTGAAGATCCCACTCCCCTCGTACTGCGTACGCGCCAACCCCTCCACCACCACGTCGGACGGCTTCAGCACCACCTCTTCCTGCACCTCGAGTCCCTCGGCCTTGGCGGCGTCGTGCGCCACGGCGTTGAAGTCCAACGTGCCGTCGAAGGTCTCGAGATCGCCGGCGGGCGCCGGCGCCGGGGCGGCGGGTGTCACGGGCTGAACCGACGTGTGCTCCACGACGAAATCCGGCTTCGGGATCGCGGCCGTCGCTGCCTCGCTCAACCCGGGCACCGCCGGGGCGGGAGCGGTGGGTTTTGCCACCGGCGGACTTTGAGCGGCCTTCCCCTTCGCGACCGCGAGCGCCTCGGCGGCATCTCCGTTCATGGGATCCGCCGCGAGCAGCTTGGTCAGCCAGATGACTGCGTCGCTGAACCGCCCGCTACGCTCGGCGAGGTCAGCCAAGACCTTGAAGGCGATAACGTTTTCGGGATCGAGCTCCAGCACCTTGCGGAAGACCTGGTCCGCAGCCACCGCGTTCTTCTGGTCGATGAGGCAGCGGCCGTACACGATATGGGCGCTGACATAGTCGGGATGCCGTTCCAGCCCGCTCTTGCACAGCTCAATGGCCTGATCTACTTGTCCTGCTTTGCGATAGGCGTCCGCCAGGGGCGCGAAATTGCGCCCTTTGGGGTTCTCGGCGTAGCGCCGCTCGAGCTTTTCGATCTCGCTGGTGTACGGCACAGCCTAAGTCTTTGTGGGAATTGGACGAAGATAGTGATCGCCCGGGTTTGCTGTCAATCGGAAACGCGCGTCGTTGCTTGAGTTTGCTTGTTGTGGTCTTTACACTTATGGCCCCTTTCCACCCTCACGACGCGGGAGTTGCAGTGCCATGATGCGCTCGATGCGGGCGATCACGAAGCCCGTCTTCTGGATCGTCGCAGTGACCTTCGTTGGCTGGCTCGCCTACGGACAGGTTACGGAGATCCTGGGCGGCAGCCGGGACACGGTTCTCAAAGTGAACGGCCGCGAGGTGCGCCTGCAGGAGTACGATGCGGCGCGGCAAGCCGCATTCGAGCAGGTCCGGCGCCAGGCGGGTGGCAGACTCACCCGCGAGGAGGAGCAGCAGGTCGAGAATCAAGTTGTGGACGAGCTGACCCAGACCCTGCTGCTCGAGCAGCAGTACCGCAAGCTCGGGATCACGGTGTCTGACCAGGAGCTGATCCGAGCCGCGCAGAGCGCTCCACCCCCCGAAGTGATGCAGAGCCCCGAGTTCCAAACCAACGGCCAGTTCGACATCTCGAAGTGGCAGCGCTACCTCGCGAGTGCTTCGGACCCCCAGTTCCTGCGCTCGCTCGAGGCACGATACCGCGAGCAGATCCCCCAGGTGAAGCTGGCGCAGTATCTGACCGCGGACGTCTACGTGCCCGACGCCAAGCTGTGGCGCATGTATCGCGATCAACACGAGTCCGTGACCGTCGCTCTGCTGGCGATCCGGCCCGAGCAGATCCCGGATCAGGACGCACCCGTTACGGACGCGGAGCTCGAGCAGTACTACGAGGCACACAAGACAGACTTCAAGCGGCCAGCGGTGGCGTTCCTGAGCTTCATCGCGCAGCCGCGGCTGCCCGACGCCGCTGACTCTGCCGCGGCGCTGGCGCATGCGCGCCGCGTGCGCCAGGAGGTCGCGGGGGGCGGGGTGAGCAAGTTCGAGGACGTCGCAAAGCACGAGTCGGCGGACACCGCAAGCGGCTCCCGCGGGGGTGACCTCGGATGGATCAGGCGAGACGAGCGGGGGTTCGACCCCGCGTTCCTCGCGGCGCTCCGGACGCTCCACCCGGGGGAGCTGAGCCAGCCCGCTCTGTCGAGCTTCGGATACCACATCATCCGCGTGGACGCGGCGCGGGGCGACTCGCTGCACGTGCGCCACATCCTGATTCCCCTCGAGCCTCAGGGTAAGCATCTCGAGTACGTGGAGTCGCGCGCCGACACGCTGGACAAACTCGCGGCAGAGCGGCCGGACGGGAGTGTGCTCGATACGCTGGCGCGCGCGCTGAGACTGCCGCTCGGCCACGCTCCCCCGCTCGTCGGGGGGGAGCGGATGCTGCTCGGGCAGTACATGATTCCGGACGTGAGTGTGTGGGCGTTCGAGGCGCGTGTCGGCGAGACGAGTCCCGTGATCGAGGCCCGCCCGGCGTACTACGTGTTCCGCCTGGACTCGCTCGTGCCCGCCGGGACCCCGCCGCTCTCCGAGATCCGCGCGCAGGTGCTGGACGCCGCTCGCCTGGTGAAGAAGCGGGAGGTCGCCGCGCGCCGGGCCGAGCAGATCGCGCATGAGCTGGGCAGCGCGCGCGACCTGACGCAGCTGGCCGCCGCGCACGGCCTGACGGTGCAGAAGGTGGGACCGTTCACCCGTCTCGCCCCGCCCGCGATCCTGCAGGACAACCCACTCGCGGTCGGCGCCGCATTCGGGCTACGGCCCGGTGCGCGCTCCAGCCTGATCCGGGGGGCGACGGGGTACGCGTTGCTACAATGCCTCCGTCGAACGACGGCCGACTCGACTGCGTGGCTGAAGCAGAGGGATGCGCAGCGGGAGAATGTGTTGGCGCCCACGCGCCAGGCGCGGATTCAGGCGTTTCTGGCCGCGCTCAAGACGCGGGCAAAGATCGTGGATCGCCGCAAGGAGGTCTTCGCGGCCCGCTCGGCCGGTAGCTAGGCTCAGTCGATCAGCCGTCGCGGGCGCGCACCTTCTGACGTGCGCGGCTGCTCCTGCCCCTCCTCGACCGCATGGCGCGCCTCGTTGAGCGCGCGCTGAAAGTCGCGCAACCCCTTCCCGACGAGGCGACCCGCTTCGGGAAGGCGGTGCGCGCCCAGGACCAGCAGCGCGATGACGAGGAGGAGAAAGAGCTCGCCGCCGCTCACACCGCTACTGGTTGAGCCGCTTCGGCTCGCCGCTGGAGGGGACCGAGGAGGATGCTGGAGGGGAGGCAGGAGGCTGCACGCCGCGTGATTCCGGGCGGTCGTCGACCGCACCTTTCAGGCTGCGGGTGAACTCGCGGATGCCCTGACCCAGCGACGACCCGATCTCCGGAATGCGCTTCGCGCCGAACACCAGGACCACGATGAGCAGCAGGATCAGGATGTGGCTGAACGACAGGTCCCCGAACATAGACGCCTCGTTTCAGAAGAGCGAGCGGGCGACGAAGTAGGCGATGGCGACGCCTACCAGGGCCAGCAGCGACACGTCGAACCCGATCGGCCCGAGCGTAATCGACACCACCAGGAGATCGAGGTGCACCGGCCCCAGGGTCGGCGTCACCGCTGTCGTGAAGAACTCCCGAGCGGCGCCCTGCGGCAGGTAATGCCGCAGCAACGCATGGAGAAACCCGCCCAGCACGAAGCCGGTCGCCAGCACTCCAAAGTAAAATAGCGGGCGCCGCGGGCCTTGCGCCACGGCCTAGCTGCGCCGGTCCACGGCATAGGCGATGCTGTCGCGGAGCGCGTCCCGCGCCGGCGACGGGGGCAGGAGGTCGAGCTCCGCCTCGGCCTGCTGGGCGCGCCCCTGCGCGCGGCGCCGCGCGTACTCGAGCCCGCCCGCCGCCTCGACCGCCCGGATCACCGCGGCGACGATCTCGTCCGACGGCTCGGGGGTTTCCATGAGCCGCACCACGAGCTGGCGCTTCGCCGGCGTCATCCGGCCCAGCGCCGCGATCAGCGGCAACGTGACCTTGTGCTCCTTCAGGTCGAGTCCGGAGGGTTTGCCCGTGACCGCTTCGGTCTGCGTGTAATCGAGCAGGTCATCGGTGATCTGGAACGCCATGCCGAGGTGAAGGCCGAAGCGTGCCAGCGCCGCCCGGTGGTCGGGCGCGGCCCGCAGCGCCCCGACCTCGCACGCGCCCGACACGAGCGAGGCGGTCTTCGCACGGATCAGCTGGTCGTACTGCTCCTCGCTGTAGGCCAGCCGATCGTGCGCCTCGAGCTGGCGCATCTCCCCCACCGTCATCTCATTCGTGACGCGGCCGAACACGCGCAACGGCTCCAGGTCGCCGAGGTTAACGAGCTCGATGATCGCTCGCGAGTAGAGGTAGTCGCCCATGATGACGGCGACCTGGTGCGAGAACAGGGCGTTGATCGTCGGCATGCCGCGCCGCAGCACCGAGTGATCCACGGAGTCGTCGTGCACAAGGGTCGCGAGGTGGATCAGCTCGACCACCGCCGCCAGCGTCGTGGCCCGCGGCTCGGCGACCTGGGCGGCCCGTTGGCTGAGGAGGAGCAGCGTCGGGCGGAACAACTTCCCCTTCATGCGGAGCAGGTGCTCGTTCGCGGCCGCGATGATCGGGAAGTCCCCCACGATGATGCGCCGCAGCTCAGCCACGATCTCCTCAAGCTCGACGGCGATGGGGCGCTGGATCTCCCCGAGCGAGACGCGCGCGACCTGCTCCTGCATCACCACTACTTCGCCTTGGCGAGCGCCTTCACGCGCTCGCCCACATCCCTGAAGCGGATTTCGACGGCGAACACGCGCCCGTACAGCTCTCGCGCCTCGACTTTCTTGCCCTGGCCTTCCAGCGCACGCCCCAGCCAGTACAGGACGCCGAGGCGGTCCTGGTCGCCCGACGCCGGGAGGTCGAGGCCGCGCCGCAGGATGGACTCCGCCACCACGAGCGCTCCCTTCTCCAGAAAGCACGCCCCCAGGGCTTCCGACGTCTTGAGCTTGCCCTCGGGTGCCCGCAGCGCCTTCTGAAACTCGGTGATCGCTTCGTCGAGGAGACCCATCTCCTTGAACGCCACACCCAGGTCGTAATGCGACTGGAAATCGGCCTCGTCGATGTTCTCGTCGATCCCCTGCTTGAAGCGCGCGAGCATGTCGTGGAAGTCCTTCTCCTCGTCGCCGGTGGGCTCTTCGTCGGCGACCTTCATGCGCGTGTCGCGCGTGGGCTGGTCGTCTTCCAGGATGATGGCGCCGAGGTCGACGAAATCGCCCTCGGCCACCTCAGCGCTCGTCAGCTCGGCCGCCTCGTCGCGCACCGTCAGCTTCGCGTCCCGCGGCGCGGTCCGGGTCTCCTTGACCTTGTCCTTGGGCTTCGGGGCGGGTGCCCGGGACCCCGCCGGCGCGAGCATCGCGAGCGCGGCCTGGGCGCGCTCGTTCGAGCGATCGTGCTCGGCAACGCGCTGGTACACCGCCCGCGCCTTGTCCGGGAGGTCGCTCCGTAGCAGCGTGTCCGCGAGCTCCAGATACGCGTCCACCAGGCTCGCCTTGTCGCCCGACTTGAACGCGTACTCCACCTGCTTCTGGCGGTGCCGCACGCTGTTCGGGTCGAGGCGCAGGATCTCCTCCACCAGGCCCCGCGCCTGGTCCAGGTCACCCCGGTTCTCGAAGCCCCCGGTCGCATGGTCCAGCTCCTGAACGCCGCGCTCGCGCTCGCCCGCCTCGATCAATGCCTCGCCCAGCGCACGGTGCGCGTCCGGATCGTCGGGATCGTCGGCCACCCGCGACTCGAGCTCTTCGATCGTCCCCGCGGCAGGCGCCTCCTCGACGTTCGCAAAGTCGAGCGCGCCGCCCTGACCCCCAGGCTTGACGACCTCGTCGACGCCGAGATCCACGAACTGCGACGTGCGCCCCGGGGCGATCGAGGTGTCGTCCTCGGTCCGGATGAAGTTGGTTTCGGGATCGTCCGCGTCGTGCTCCGCGGCCGTCATCTCCGTCTCGAAGTCGGGCTCGAGCTCGAGCGGCGGCACCTCGACCACCATCTTGCGTTTCGGTGGCTGCCCTGCCGGGGGAGGCGGGATGGGGCGCTTCGGAACCACCGGTTTCACCCTTGGAGACTCGGGCGGCTTGGGCATCGGGGGCGCCGTCCCGCGCGGTGGCGGGGCACCCGGCCGCTTCGGCACGACCGGCGCCACCCGCGGCGGTGCGCCCTGCGCGGGGGGAGGCGTGAACTTCGGCGGTGCGACCTTCGGCGCCGTAACCCGGCCCTTCGGAGGCGGGGGCGGGGCGTCCTCGATGTCGAGCTCGGCGAGCGGCTCGGGCTCGACCTCGACCGGCTCTACGTCAACAGGCTCGATGTCGGTCTCCATCGTCGGCTCGAGGCCCGCCAGGTGCTCGATGTCCCCAGTGGAGAGTTCGTCGCGCAGGGACGGCGCCGACGGCGCCGACGCTTGCACTTCCCCGAAGTCGACGGTCCGCTCGAAGCCCTCGATCATGCCATCCGCCGCGGGGTGCGCAGACTCACCGGCGAGACTCGTGGTCTCGATCTCGAGCGAAGTGTCCGGGTCCGGCGTCACTTCGGTCAGCAGGCTCGCCACCCGCTCCGGCGGCCGGGAGGGTCCCGTCGGCCGTTTGGACTTGGGTGAGGGCTCGTCGAGGTCCAGGAACACGAGGCTCGAGGTCTTCCGCTTCTCCGACTTGCTCAGGTCATCCTTCGACTCAGGCGGCCCCTTGGGCGCCGCGGGCATGCTCACCCGTTCCGACCCGCGACGCTCCGGCGTGCCGTACATCTGGAGGTGCTCCTCCAGCATCTCACGCAGTCCCGCACTCTCCGGCGACAGGTCGGTGAATTCCTTGAGCGCGGCGAAGGCGTGCTGGATCTTCCCCACCCGCTCCATCCGCTCGGCGTATTCCACAAAGTTCTGCTTCGCCTCGGCGAGGAAGCCCTTCGAGGCGTAGAGCTTGGCCAGCTTCAGGTAGGTGGTCTGCCGCGCCGGCGCGTTACGGAGAACCTTATTGCACATCGCGATCGCGTTGTTGTGAAATCCAAGCTCCGCGTAGCGATCGACCGCGCGTTCGTAGTAGTCGGCGGCCTGGCCGGGGTCCTTCACCTTGAGGTAGAGGTCGCCGATCCTGTTGAAGACGGACAGGTCCGGGTTGGGCTCGCCTTCCTCTTCCTGGGCCTGCAGAACCTCGAGCCAGGCCTCGATTGCGCCCTTCGGATCCTTCGCCTCAAGGCCCTTCGCCTTGTCTTTGAGCTTCTCAAGCTTGGACATGGAGGCCTAAAGATACCGGGGCACTGCACCCTAAACAAGCCGAACCTGCTGTCCACACGGCGGTTACGAGATTGGCGCCGAGCCAGTACGCCACCTCACGCCAGTCTGACACGTCGCACAGTACGAGGTCGGCGACGAAGCCTGGAGCGATCTGCCCCCGTTCTCCCGCGAGGCCCAGCGCCCCCGCAGCGTTCACTGTGACCGCGAGCACCGCTTCCGTGTAACGCAGACCCAGTTGCGCTACACCGAGCGCCATCACGAGAGGGAGACTGACGGTCGGCGACGATCCGGGATTGAAGTCGGTGGCGAGCGCGAGCGCCGCCCCGGCGTCGAGCAGCCGTCGCGCCGGCGCCTGGCGCGTGCGGCCGAGGAATAGCATCGTCGCCGGCAACAGCACGGCCACGGTCGAGCTCGCTCCCAGCGCCTTGATCCCCGTCTCCGACACGGCCGCCAGGTGGTCGGCGGAGAGCGCGCCGAGTTCGACGGCGAGCTCCGCGCCCCCCGATCCCTCGAGCTCGTCGGCGTGGAGCTTGAGCGCCAGGCCGTGCTGCCGGGCGGCCGTCAGGATGGCGCGAGCCTCAAGTATCGTGAACACGCCGGGCTCGCAGAACACATCGCAGCAGGCGGCCAGCCCCTCCCGCGCGACGGCGGGAATAACTTCCTCGCACACCCGTCGCACGTACTCGGCGCGGCGTTCGCGGTATTCGGACGGGATTTCGTGAGCGCCGAGAAAGGTGGGGACGAGCGTCGCTCTTTGCGCTTGCCCGAGTGCGCGAACGATGCGCAGCTGCTTGAGCTCGGTCTCGACGTCGAGGCCGTACCCGGACTTCACCTCGATCGTCGTGCTCCCGTGACGCAGTAGCGCGTCGAGCCGCGTCCGGGCGAGCGCTAGCAGGTCCGCCTCGGACCGGCCTCGGACGTCGCGCACGGACTCGAGAATCCCGCCGCCTGCCGCCGCGATGCTCCGGTAATCCGCACCCAGCGCGCGGCGCTCGTGGTCGTCGAGCCGCGGGCCACCGAATACCGCGTGCGTATGGCAGTCCACGAAGCCCGGGAACAGCACGCCGGAAACCTCCACTAGCTCGACTTCTCCTCCACCCCCTCGCTCGCCGCCCATTGCCCGTCGCAGCTCGGCGTACGGACCAACCCGAGCGATGCGGCCGCCCTCCACCAGCACAGCCGCGTTGGTGAGCACCTCGAGGTCGCCCATCTCGCGGCCCCGGCGCGCCCGCGCCGGGCCCCGGCACGTGACGACCTGGCGCGCCCCCACTAGCAGACTGTTCAGTCGTCGCTCTGATGCATGGGGAGCTGGATGCCGTGACGCCGCGCCGCCGCGAGCGCCGCGGGATACCCGGCGTCCGCGTGACGCGCGACGCCGATTCCCGGATCGTTCGTAAGCACGCGCTCGAGTCGCCGTCCGGCGCCGGCAGAGCCGTCGGCGACGCTCACCTGACCGGCGTGCAGCGAGTTCCCGATCCCCACACCCCCGCCGTGGTGGAACGAGACCCATGCCGCCCCGGAGGCAGCGTTCAGGAGCGCGTTCAAGATCGGCCAGTCGGCGATGGCATCCGAGCCGTCCGCCATGCCCTCGGTCTCGCGGAACGGCGACGCGACCGAGCCGGCGTCGAGGTGGTCGCGCCCGATGACCACAGGTGCGCTGATGTCCCCGCTCTTCACGAGGTCGTTCAGGGCGCACCCGAACCGGGCGCGCTCGCCCTGCCCCAGCCAGCAGATGCGCGCGGGGAGGCCTTGAAACGCGACGCGCTGCTGCGCGAGCCGGATCCAGCGCCCGACGTGCTCGTTCTCGGGGAACAGCTCGAGGACGAGGCGATCGGTGCGGTGCAGGTCCTTCGGCTCGCCCGAGAGCGTCACCCACCGGAATGGCCCCTTGCCCTCGCAGAAGAGTGGTCGGATGTACTCCGGTACGAAGCCCGGAATCGCGAACGCGTTCGCCACGCCGGCGTCGCGGGCCGTCGCGCGAATGTTGTTGCCGTAGTCGAACGCCACCGCACCACCGCGCTGGAGCTGGAGCAGCGCCTGCACATGGGCGGCGATGCTGGCGATCGAGCGGCGCAGGTAGTCTTGCGGGTCGCGCCGCCTGAGCTCGGCGGCCTGCGCCACCGTCAGCTCCGCCGGGATGTAGCCGTGCAGCGGGTCGTGCGCCGAGGTCTGGTCGGTGACGACGTCGGGCGCGAACCCCCGGCGCGCGAGCTCCGGCAGCACGGTCGCGCAATTCCCCACGAGTCCGACCGAAAGCGCGGCACCATTGCGTCTCGCCTCGTCACACCAGCGCAGCGCCTCCTCGATCGAGCTGGTGGACCGGTCCAGGTAGCGGGTGGAGAGCCGCCGCTCGACCCGCGCGGGATCGACCTCAATCGCGAGACAGATCCCCTCATTCATGGTGGCGGCGAGTGGTTGCGCCCCGCCCATGCCGCCGAGCCCGCCCGTGAGGACGATCCGCCCGCGCAGCGTGCCGCCGAAGTGTCGCCGTGCCACGGCGCCGAACGTCTCGTAGGTGCCCTGGAGGATGCCCTGAGTCCCGATGTAAATCCACGAGCCCGCGGTCATTTGCCCGAACATGATCAGACCGCGCCGCTCGAGCTCGTGGAACACCTCCCAGGTAGCCCAGCGACCGACCAGGTTGGAGTTGGCGATCAGCACGCGCGGCGCGTCGGGATGGGTGGCGAACACGCCCACCGGCTTGCCCGACTGCACGAGCAGCGTCTCCTCGTCGCCCAGTCTTGTCAGAGTGCGGCAGATTGCGTCGAACGATGCCCAATCCCGCGCCGCTTTTCCTGTCCCCCCGTACACGACGAGGTCCTCCGGGCGCTCGGCTACGTCGGGATCGAGGTTGTTCATCAGCATGCGCAGGGCGGCTTCCTGAATCCAGCCGCGGCACGACTTCTCCGGTCCCCGCGGCGCGCGCACGGTGCGAGCGCCGGTCACGGGATTCCCACCCTGAAGGGTGGGCTCGCCTGGGAAAATCGCTGCGTCACGCCCCTCCCCCTTCTGGATCGAACTCTCCCGCCCGGATCCCCGCCGCCACCCGCTCGATGTCTCCGGTGAGCGGGCGATCGCCGGCGAGGGGCGGCACATCCCGTCGCACTACGCCGTGTGCGCGCGCCACGCCACGCCCCGGCTTGAGCGGCTTCAGGAACTCGAGTCCCTGCGCGCCGGCCAGCAGCTCAATCGCCACGACGCGCACCGCGTTGGCGAAGATGCGCCCAGCCTTCCAGGCGGCGCTCATCCCCATCGGCACCACGTCCTCCTGATTCCCTTCCGTGGGTAGCGACTGCACGCTCGCGGGCGTGGCGAGCACCCGGCATTCCGCCGCGAGCGCGGCGGCCGCGATCTGCGGCGTCATGAACCCCGATTCCAAGCCCGGCTCGCGCGCGAGAAACGCCGGCAGCCCGGAGGAGAGATCGGGATTGACGATCCGCTCGATCCGCCGCTCGGCCAGCCCCGCGAGCGTGGCGAGCCCGATGCCGAGCACGTCGAGCGCCAGGGCCAGCGGCTGGCCGTGGAAGTTGCCGCCCGACACGATGTCCTCGCCGAACACCAGCGGGTTATCCGTCGCCGCGTTGAGCTCGACCGCCACCAGGCGCTCGGCGAACGCGAGCCCCTCGCCGACCGCGCCCAGGATCTGCGGGGTGCAGCGCAGCGAGTAGGCGTCCTGCACTCTGGGATCGTGCTCGCGGTGGGACTCCCGGATCTCGCTGTCGGCGAGCAGCTCGCGCAGCAGCGCGGCTGACTGCTCCTGGAACGGATGCGGCCGTGCCGCGTGGATGCGAGCATCGAACGGCTCCGGCGTGCCGCGCACCGCCTCCAGGCTCATCGCCGCGGCCGCGTGTGCCGTGCGCCACAGCACCCAGGCGTCGTGCACCAGCAGCGCCGCGAGGCCGGCCTGCGCCTGGGTGCCGTTCACGAACGCCAACCCCTCTTTCGCTTCCAACTCGATCGGTTGCAGGCCCGCGGTCCGGAGCGCGGCGCCGTCATCCCCCTCGCCGACCAGCGCGAGCGCGAGATGCGCCAGCGGCGCCAGGTCGCCCGACGCTCCCACGCTGCCCTGGGAAGGCACGCGCGGATGCACGCGGGCGTTGAGCATCGCGACGAGGAGCTCCGGCAGGCGGGGCCGCACGCCGCTCGTGCCCCGCACGAGCACGTTGGCACGCAGCAGCATCATTGCGCGCACCGCCTCAGTGGCCAGCGGCTCGCCCACGCCGGAGGCATGGCTGCGAATCAGGTTGAGCTGGAGCTGGCGGATCCGCTCGGAGGGAATGCGGACGTGGGCGAGCTTGCCGAACCCGGTCGTGACGCCGTACATCGTCGCGCCTCCCGCCAGGGCCGCTTCGACCACCTCGCGACACCGCCCGACCTCGCGCAACGCGGGAGAGGAGATCGCCACCGTCGCCTCGTGGCGCGCCACCGCTACGACGTCCGCAATCGACAACGAGCGGCCGTCGATGGTGACCTCAGCGGGCATACGGGGGGAAACTACGAAGGCGCCAGGCCGCCGCAACCGCCGGCAGCCTGGCGCCTCGTGAAATCACCCTTTAGCGCGGCGTGGCGACCATCGAGCCCGTCGGCTTCGCGGTGAGCAAGCCGCCCCGCACCACGAGCTCGGGGTTGCCGGGATCGGTCTGCACGCTCCAGTCGAGGATGAGATACCGCCGACCGACATGCGTCACGCGCACCGCGCCGTAGTGGAGACCAGAGGGGTCCACGATCTTGAAGACGTAGCCGTCCCCCGGGAACGCTTGCAGCGAGTCGCGGCTATACCCGGTGGCGGGCGCGTAGTCGATGGACGTGAGATCGTCAACCGTGCCGTACTCCAACATCGTGGTCCCGGAGTAGACCGGCACGAGCCAGAGAGTCGAATCGGCGTTGTTGCGGTCGATCTTGAAGTCGACGATGCCCCCGCTGGGATTCTCGACGAGCCCCAGTTCGTTGGGATCGCCGACGCCGTCGTTGTTGGCGTCGTCCCAGAACAGGAACCCCGAGGAATCGGCCTTGGTGGCGGACGCGTAGAGCACCACGTTGCGCGCATCGGGGCGAGGCGTGTCCTGCCACGGGAGGGACTGGTCGCTCTCAGCCCCGTCGATGGCGACAGCCGTGACCGTGTAGCAGCGCGGCACGCCGTTCGTGAGTGCCCCCACGAGGAATTCGGGGGCGATCGTCGTCCCTTCGAGTTGCCACGTGGCGCCACAGCGAACGTTATCGTAGCTGGTGCTGAAGATGCGATACCACAAGAACCGGGAGGGCGCGCTGGCGTACGAGTTGTCCGCCCAATACAGGTCAATCGCCTGGTTCAAGGAGACCGATGCCACGTCCTGGGGCGCAGGGAGAGGCGCCCCGACTGAGTTCGTGTTGTTGCACCCGAGGGCGACGAGCCCCGCGGCAGCTAGGAGGGTCGCAAACGGCGTGCGCATAGGTTCCTTTTGACGAAGGTTGGCGTTCGTCTCCGCAGGCGGCATGCCCGATACGAAGTGACGTGCCCGCTTCGTGTTACCCGCGAAACCTGGATTTCGGCTGTCCTCACCAGGGGACAGGCGAACCGCCGGCTTACGGAACGTTCTGCAGTGTCTGCTGCTCGTAGTTGAACTTGATGTCGGGCTGATCGAGCAACGACACGAAGAACGTGAAGGCGAAGTTGCCGTTGGGACTCTTCACGAACGCGAAGCTCGCGTGCCAGCGGTGCAGGTCCCGCTCCAATCGCAGGAAGTGCTCTCCGAACGTATGCGTCGCCCTGTCGTACGTGGTCGTCCAGTTTGCCTGCCACTTCGCAGTCGGCTTGAAGCTCAGGTTGAGACTGAGCACCTGTTGCCCGGCCACCGCGGGCACCGGAATCGGCGCGCCGGTGCTGTCCTTCCCGGGCCGGACGCGGGTGCTGGTGTAGGTAACGGAGAGCGCGAAGCCCTGCCCGGCACCCGCACCTCCCGCGCCGGCGCCGAGACTGCTGGTCGGGCCGCTGAACAGAGGGGGCGTCGGAAGTGGCATCGACCCGACGGGCGGGACGGGGGCGGCTGGGGCGGGTGCGGGCGCCGCCGCCGGGCCCGCTCCCGTGTGAAACCCCAGGAGGTGTGCGAAGCCACGCACCGTTGCCGGTGAGATGGAGAAGCTCGCGTTCACGCTCGTGAGGAACGGCGCGAATTTGGAGGAATCGCGCCCCACCGGCCCGTCCCAGAGATCGTGCACCAGCCGCAGGCTGAAATTCGGGAGCAGGTCCGACGCGAACGTGTTCCCGACGGTCTGCGTCTGCCACCCGGTCTGCCCCGGTTGCTTGGCCTGCTCGAAGTTGTACGAGATCGGGTCGGTGTTGATGCTCAGTAACCGCAGCTTGCGTGCCTGCTGCTGGCCGGTGTCGTGCGGCGGGGGGCGGAGCTTTCCTTCGAAGTTCTGCGACAGTCCGATGCTGATCGTCTGCTGCGCGTCGCTACGCGCGTTGAGCGTGGTGCGCGTCGGATCGAGCGCGTACGCGAACAGGCTATCCACGTCCTTACCCTGAGCGTAGCGCCAGTCGATGATCGGTGAAATCGAATGCCGGATCCGCGCGAGCGGCCCGAATCCAGGGAAGAAGCCGAACAACGTGGGGCGCATGCCCGCACTGAATTGCAGGCGCTTCCCCTGCTCGACGAACTGCCCGTTGGTGAACTGGTTGCGCAGCATGAACGGCCCGGCGGACGTCGTGTTCACGATCGAGAGGCCCGGCTGGACCTTCCATGTACCCGACAGGACCTGGGGGAGGTTGATGCCCGTTTGCCAATCGATCTGGGTGGCAAAGGTGGACGCATACAGCCTGCGGCGCCGGCCCCCAGGTACCGTGGAATCCGGGATGGCGAACTCCCGGCGCTGGTCGCTTGTGGCGTCATTGATGGTGATGCTGTTGGCCCAGTTCCACCGGCCGACGCGGAGCGGCGTCTGCAGGCTGATGGCGGACTGGCGGCTGGCGCTGAACAGGGCGACCGTGTCCAGCGCCGCGCCCGTGCCGGGGAACGGGAGCAGCGTTGGAGGCCCCGAGTGGAACGACTGCTGGTTCGTGAACGAGAACCCGGGCGACCAGGTGATGTCGGGCGTGATGTTGACCGGCGAGGGGGTGAGGGTTACCCCGGGGAAGCTTTGGGTCACCGCGCCGCTCGAAAGATCCTGGGAGCGGCTCCCGCCGACGTTCAGCGCCCCCCAGTCGAATCGCTTGCTGAAGTTCAACTGCGACGACAGCTGCGCGGTCGCGAGATAGGGGTCGACCGAATTCTGCTGCAGCACCGTGCCACTCGTCGCGTAATTGATGCTGGCGTTGAAGCTGGTGCGGCTGTCGAAGCTCTGCTGGTGCTGCCAGCTGAGCTGCATCGAGGACGCCGGGCTGTCGAGCTGATCCACCCGTGCGAACGTGAAGCTGCCAGTGACGAAGCGGTCCAGCCAGCGGTAGCGTGACTGGCCCCGCAGCGTCACGTTCCGGCCGGCGTACCAATCGGCCGACGCGAGCAGGTCCAGGTAGTCGTTCACGACCCAGTAGTAACCCAGGTTGGAAAAGTGCCGCTGGTAGCTGCGCGTCTGCCGGATCAGGTCGTTCAGGCCGAA
The DNA here is from genome assembly GCA_003221005.1 of Gemmatimonadota bacterium. GTDB lineage: Bacteria > Gemmatimonadota > Gemmatimonadetes > Gemmatimonadales > GWC2-71-9 > AG25. The sequence continues at coordinate 55,426 of QHTZ01000074.1, read as the reverse complement.
GCGCGGCACCAGGACACCACTGCGGCGGCCCGGTCGGATGTCCTGGAAAATGAACGGCAGCCACAGAATCGGCACGTCGCGGACGTAGAGGACCGCGGGGCGGGCGATCATTACGCTCTTGTTGAGCCACTTCACCTGTCCGGTGGCGAAGTGGTAGTCCGGCACGGGGTGGTCGTCGGACGTGATCTCGCTCGAGGCTCCGTACACCCGGGTCGAGCCCGAATCGACCGCCAGGTCGCCGCGCACATACCAGGTCGCCGCCCCCTGCCGGAAATCCGTGAAAGCCTGCCGCACCGTGCCGCGCCGGACGCACGTGTCGTAGCGCATGCCCTCGCCCACCATCACGGTGCCCTGGTCAAAGAGCCGCGGGTCCCCGGTGGCGTCCAGCCGGCAGCTCGCCTCGCGGTAGCGCACCGAGTCGGCCTCGAGCTTGGTGCCCTGGCGGTCGACGAACGCCTCCCCACGGAGGAAGATGGTCTGGCTGTCGCCGGCGACGATCAGCGTGTCGGCCAGGTACTGGGTGACACGGTATCCCTTGAGCCGGAGCAGCGAGTCCATCACCTGGTCGCTCGCGGGAAAGCTGCGGGTCGGCCCCGTGGGAAGGCCGAGCTTGCGCGCGGCCGCGGTGTCGATGGTCTGGCCGCGCACGGGCGTCCCCGGCCGCCCGGCGCTCGTATCGGCGCGTGGTGGGACGCCCTGAGCCCCGACGCGGCCCGCCGCCACGCCGCTCAACAGGAGCAGCACCAGCGCGGCGCGGTGGGCCGCCTGCTCGCGGCGGGCGCGGCGCTTGGTCACGACCCAGGCGCAGAAGATGCTCACCTCGTACAGCAGCCACAGCGGGACCATCATGAGCACCATCGAGACCGCGTCAGGCGGGGAGAGGAGCGCCGCGGCGAGGGCCGACAGCACGATGGCATAGCGGCGGTGGCGCACCAGGAACTGCGGCGTCACCAGGCCGAGCGCCGCGAGGATCACGATGACGAGCGGCAGCTCGGTCACGAGACCGAAGGCGATGATGATCTGAGCCGCGAAACCGAAGTACTTGTCCGCCGTGATGATCGGCTCGAGAATTTCGCGCTGGAAACTGAGCAGCACGATCAGGGCCCGGGGCAGCACCCAGAGGTACGCCGCTGCTGCCCCGGCGAGAAACAACAGCACCCCGATCGAGAGGGCTGGAACGATCACGCGCTTCTCCCGCTCGTACAGCGCTGGGGCGAGGAACGCCCAGATCTGGTAGATGACGACGGGCGAAGCGAGCAGCACCCCCACAGCGAAGGCGAACTTCAGCGTGATGAAGAACGGCTCGGTGGGGCTCGTGAACTTGAGACGGCCGCCGGGAATGAGCGGCGCGATCGGGCGGATCAGCAGCCCGATGACGTCGATCCGCTCGACGATGACCCACCCGACAAGCGTTCCGACGAGCACGGCGAGCAGACTGTACAGGATGCGCCAGCGCAGTTCCTCGAGGTGATCGAGGAAGGGCATCTCGCCCCGCGTGGGTTCGTCAGGCACGTGCGCCGCCGGGGGCGGGGAGGACTAACGCCCCAGTCGCTGAAGCTTGTCGCGGGCGAGGTTGGCTTCGTCCGAGCGGGGATATCCCGCCACGACCCGTTGGTAGTAGGTCCGAGCGGTCGCCTTGTCGCCCCGGGTCTCGGCGAGGAGGCCCAGCTTGTACAGGGCCGAGGGAGCCCGTGTGGAGTTGGGATAGGTCTTCACGACCTGTTGATACACGGCGGCGGCCGAATCGGCGTTCTCGCCGCCGAACGTCTCGCCGATGTAGAACAGCGCGTCGGGCGCCCGGTCATGAGTGGGGTAGAGCCGCAGGAACTCGCGGAAGGCGACGCGCGCGGTGGCGAGGCTGCCACGCCGGTACTGCTGGAGCGAGAGTTCGTACATCCGGTCGGGGCCCGGACCTGCCACGGTGCCCGACGGCCCGACCGGTGCCCCGGTGGGATTGGGGTTGTCGACCGGGGGCACCGGCTGTCGCGCCTGCTCCTCGAGACGGCCGCGCAGCTCGGTCAGACGTTGCTGGCTCTGCCCGGTGAGCTCCTGGACCGCGACCAGCTGCTGCTGTACGGACAGGAGATCGGTCCGGACGTCACCGCGCATTCGAACGAGATACTGCTGCTGCGCGCCGAGCGCCTGCTGCACGGCGGCGACGAGGGCCAGCAGCGAATCGATCTGCGCCTTGCGCGCCGCGTCCGCATCGCTCAAGTCCGCCTTCAACGCCGCGACCTGCAACTCAACTCGGCGGACGTCCCCCTTGAGGGCGCATCCGCCGAGCAGTGCGACACCGAGCATCAACGACAGTTTTCGCAGCAACCGAAGGGTCCTTACGGCTGTCTCAGCGCGTCGCCGCCGCTGGTGATGTCGAACTCGTCGCGGCGGTTCTTCGACCACGCTTCTTCGTTGTGCCCCGGGTCGAGCGGCCGCTCCTTGCCGAACGACTGTGTCTCGATGCGGCCCCCGTCGATGCCGTGACTCACCAGGTATTGCTTGGCCGCGGTCGCGCGGCGGTTGCCCAGGGCCAGGTTGTACTCGTCGGAGCCGCGCTCGTCACAATGCCCCGCGATGCGGATGTGCGCATTGGAATTCGCCTGAAGGATCCCGACCTTCTGGTCGAGCGTCCCGGCGTCGTCCGAGCGGATGTTCGACTTGTCGAAGTCGAAGTGAATCATCGTGGCGAGCATCGTGCGGACCGCTTCGGTGCCGCGGCCGAGCGCCGCCAGTGAATCGGCGGTGCGCTGCCGGGCGACCCGCTCGGCCTCTTCACGGGCCCGCGCCGCGGCCTCCGCCGCCGCGATGGAGTCCTGCCGTGCCTTCTCTGCGGCCGCGATCGAATCCGCATTGGCCTGCGGCGCGGGCGTCGCAGGCTGCGGATTGCCCCCGCAGGCAACCACGCCCGCGGTGACGAGGCCGGCCAGCACAAGCAGCAGTGGGCGTGTCATGTGAGGCGCTCTCCAGGTCAAGGGGTGGACTGTTCGGTCTCCGGAAGCCGCGGAGACCATGCCGGCAAACGGACGCCGCTCTGCTGCAGCAGCGGCCGGATGCGACCCGTTTCCATGTCGATCACCCAGAGCTGCCGATACCCCGAGCGATCGGAGACAAACGCCACGTGCCGGCTGTCGGGCGCCCAAGTGGGGTCTTCATTCCGCCCCAAGGAGGTGAGCTGACGGACCGTGCGCGTCCGCACATCCAGCACGAACACCTGCAGCGTCCCGGCCACGTCGCGATGAAATGCTACCGACTGCCCATCGGGCGACCAGTCGGGCGCGTTGGATGAGCCGGTCACCCCGTAGTCAAACGGCGCGAACAACTGCTCGTCGGTCCCGTCCGCCGCCATCACGTAGATCTGCGGCAAGCCCGGCCGGGTCGACACGAACGCGATGCGCTGCCCGTCTGGACTGTAGGCCGGAGACAAGTTGTCAGAAAACCTCCCGACGGTCAAGCGCTGTAAACAGCAGTTGTCCCGGAGGTTGAACGTGTACACGTCGGTGCCTTCTTCGATGGCGCGGCTGAACGTCAGGCCCTTGCCGTCGGGCGAGAAGACCGGCGTGAAGTCCAGCGTAGCGCCGTCGGTAACGGCGCGGCGACGGCCGGTAGCGGCATCCTGGACGAAGAGCTGACCGTGTCCGGACCAGAACTCCATGTACGCAATGCGCCGCCCGTCGCGGTCCCAGACGGGGGACAGGATCGCGCGGCCTTTCGTCGAGAGAATCTCCTTGAAGCCCGCGCCATCCGAGTCGATCTGGTACAGCTTGCCGTCCATCACGAAGAGGACGCGGGTGGCCGCGGTCCCCGCGGTGCCGAGCGTCGCTTCGACAATCTTGTCGGCGAGCCGGTGCACTGCCATTCGGAACTGGGACGACGTCGCCGTGGGGAGACGGGCCTTCAGGAGTCGCCGCACCGCGCCGGCCGTCACATCGTGGATCGTCACCTGGGTGGTATCGCGCACGGCGGCGAGCGCGATAGCGAAATCGGCGCCTAGCGCCTGGTACAACGGGTAATTGAGCCCCGCCGCCTCACCGCCCGTGTGGGCCCGCGCACCCGCCGTCGTGCGCGCGCCCGGCGCGCGGGCGGCGGCTGGCGCGCTCACGCGGATCGAGTCGCCACCAGGCAGCGTGATGAGCTCGAAGCGGTCGCTGTAGTCGAGGTCACGCGCCAGGATGGCGCGCACCGAATCGAGCGCCGTGGATCGATCGGGAAGCAGGACGACGCCGGGTCTGACACCGGGCCGATAGACGATCCCGATGCGGACGCCGCGGTCGATGGCGGAGGTATCCTGGGCGGAAAGACGGAACGACGGAAGGACGGAAAGAGTGAGCAAGCAGCCGACCGCCGCCCAGCACAACTTCCGTCCTTCCGTCCTTCCGTCTTTCCGTCGCATTTATTGCCTTCGTCCGCTGAAGTAGAACCGCACGTACAGCACGTCCGGCTGCCACCCCGCTGGCAGGGCGCCGAACGCCTTGAACCGGCCCGCTTCTTCGACGGCGCCCTCGGCTTCGAGATCGAAGGCGAAGTTGCCGGAGCGCTTGACGAACTGCAGGTCGGTGATCGCGCCGTCGCGGTGAATGAAGAAGGAGACTTCCGATTCCAGAGGTGTGCTCTGGAACGGCCGTTGCCAGCGCCGCAGGATCTGCGTCACGATGTTCTGCAGATACTCGGGGTAGGGGAACTCCACGCCCTCCGTGCTCACCGTGGCGACGTCGCTCCCCGTCGAAGGTTTCTCGCCGGGGAGCGGAGCCGTCTTGGGAGTGGTGCGCGGCGCCGCTTCGCGGTGCGCCGCGTCAGGGGCCGGGGGCGGCGCCGCCTTGGACACCGTGCTCTTCGGCTGCGGCTTGGGTTTGAGCGCCGGCGCCGGCTGCTCCGCGGCCGGCCGCTCCACCGCCTCCGGCGCTTTCCGCGTCTCCGCGCCCGGCTCCGGGGCTGCGATCAGTTGGACCTTATACACCGGTGGCGGCGGCCGGTGACGCGCGGTGCTACCGAACAGGATGATGCCGGCGAGCCCATGCACCACCGCGGTCCCCGCCAGTCCCAGGCCCGTGTTCCCCGGCAGCGGGCGGCGCCCTCTCACCGCTCGATCGTCTCCGGTTCGGCCACGAGGCCCACGTCCGCGACGCCCGCCGTGCGAATCACGGCCAGCACCTGAACGACATCGACATACGGAACGCGACCATCGGCCCGGAGGTACACCCCGGTCGGGTGTTTGGTTCGCACAAACGCGGGAAATGTGGCCCGGAAGTCCTCGTAGGAGAGCGGCGATTGGTCGAGGTAGATCTTGCCGTCCCGGTCGAGCGTGATGACGAGGCCCTGCTTCGGCTCGAGCGGGCGGGCCTCGGCGCGCGGGAGGCGCACGTCCACGCCTCCCTGCATGATGGGCGCCGTGATCATGAAGATGATGAGGAGGACGAACGCGACGTCCACGAGCGACGTGACGTTGATATCGGCGTTGAGGGGCAGCTCGCCGTGCCCACGCAGTCCCCCTCCACCACCGAGCAGCCCGGCCACTCAGAGCCACCCTTCGCGCGCCATGGTGCCGATGATCTCCTGCGCGAACCCCTCCAGCTCTCCGGCGAACAGTCCCAACCGGCTCACGAACAGGTTATACGCCATCACCGACGGGACGGCGACCGCGAGACCCATGACCGTCGTCACGAGCGCCTCCGCGACCCCGGGCGCGACAGCCGCGATGTTCCCCGAACCCCCGACGGCGATCCCGATGAATGCGTCCATCACGCCCAGCACCGTTCCCAGCAGGCCGAGCAGCGGGCTGACCGACCCGAACGTCGCGAGCCACGGGATGAACCGCGCCGCGGCGTCGCGCTCGGCCGCCACATCCTTGGCGAGGACCATCCGCAACGCCTCGAGCTGGGTCGCGGTGAGCGTGCCCTGCGCCACGCCCACGGGCCCGTCACTCTTCAGGCCGCCCGGTTTGAGCTCGGAGAAGAAGTGAATCCCTTCGCGCAGCAACCGGTTGTAGGGGGACGCAGGGAGCCGCATGGCGGCATGGTAGGCGTCGTCAAGCCGGGCCGCCTTCTCGATCTCCGTCAAGAAGCGATCAGCCTGACGCCGCAGGCGGCGGAATTGCCACCACTTGAGAAAGATCAGGTACCACGAAACGAGCGAGAACGCGACCAGGATCGCGAGCACGAACTTGGTCTCGCGGCTCGAGGTCAGCACCAGGTCCCATGGGGTGGTCGGAACCGCACGGCCTACCTGGAGGAACACTCAATCCTCTGCAAGAAAGCGCAGCGTGGCGCGCAAGCCATCGGCGAGCGCGGTACGAGGCCGCCAGCCGAGCTCGCGCGCCGCCTTGTCCACGGTGAGCACGCTGCGTGGGAGCTCGCCGGCGCGCGCGGCTGCGTGCGCCACCTGCGGCGCTCGTCCCGCCGCCGCGCCCATCAGCTCCGCCAAGCGGTTCACCGAGGTCTCCACGGCGGTGCCGACGTTGAAGGCGTGCGCGTCGATGCCGTCGAGCGGCGCGAGCGGTCTCCGGCTCGCGGCGACGTTCGCCTCCGCCACGTCTGTCACGTACACGAGGTCGCGCGTCTGCTCGCCGTCACCGAAAATGGTCAGGGCCTCCCCCTTGAGGAGGCGTCGCCCGAAGATCGCCACGACGCCCGCCTCCCCGTCGCCCCGCTGGCGGGGCCCATACACGTTGCTGTAGCGCAGGGCGACAGTCTCCAGTCCGAACAGATGGGCGTAGGTCGCGAGGTAGTACTCCGAAGCGAGCTTGGCGGCACCGTAGGGAGAGACGGGGAGCTTGGCGGCCGTCTCGAGCAGCGGAAACGGGCCGCGCTCGCCGTACACGACGCCGCCCGACGAGGCAAACACGACGCGCCGCAGGCCGCCGGCGCGGGCGCCCTCGAGCAAATTCAGGAGGCCAACGAGGTTGACGCCCGCGTCGAACAGCGGGTCCGCCACGGAGCGCCGCACGTCCATCTGGGCGGCGTGATGGTTCAAGAGCACGAACCCACCCCGGGCGACGAGCTCCCGCGCCTCCGGGGAGCGAACGTCGGCGTGCACAAAGCGGACGCCGGCGGGAATGTTCTCCCGCCGGCCGGTTGAAAGGTCGTCGAGCACCGTCACGTCATCGCCGGCGGCGAGGTGGGCGTCGACGACGTGCGAGCCCACGAAGCCCGCGCCGCCGGTAATGAGAACCTTACGGCCCATCGCCGCGTTCCAGGCCGAACAGCTCCTTCAACGCTTCGAGGAGCGCGTAGCCGCGCCCGCGATCCGCCGCCGCCTTCAGGGCCACCGTAGGCTCATGGAGGAATTTGTTGAGGAGCGCCTTGCTGAACTGGTCCAGCTGCTCGCGGTCCTCCGGGGGCAGGTGCTTGAACCGCCGCAGCGCGCGGTCCACCTCGACCGCTCGCACCGCGTCGAGGCGCTCGCGGAACTCCTTGAGCGCGGGCACGACCGCCAGCCCGCCGTACCAGGCCCAGAAGCGCTCGACCTCCTCGTTCACGATGTGCTCGGCGGCGGGAATCTCGCCGCGGCGCTGGGCAGCGGCCTGGCCCGCGACGGCCTGGAGGTCGTCCACGTCGTACAGGAACACGTTCTCCAGCTGCCCGACGGCGGGCTCGACGTCGCGCGGCACGGCGAGATCGAGGATGCACAGCGGCCGTCCGCCGCGCCCGGCAATCGCCGGCGCGACCCGCTCCCACGTGACCACGGCGTGTGGAGCGGCGGTGGAGCAGAGGGCGATGTCGGTGTCGGCGAAGTGCGACCACGCCTCATCGAGGGTGAGGGCGCGCGCCCCGAGCTGCTCGGCGATCGCGCGGGCGCGCTCGTAGGTGCGATTCGCCACCAGCGTCACCCGGGCACCCTCCGCCACGAGACAGCTCGCGGCGAGCTCGGCCATGTCGCCCGCGCCGAGGATCAGCGCCGAGCGTCCCGCGAGCTCACCGAAGATCTTGCTCGCGACTGCAACCGCGGCCGAGGGCACCGAGGCCGTTCCGGTCCCGAGCTTGGTCTCGGTCCGCACCCGCGCTCCCACGAGCAGCGCCGACTGGAACAGCCGGTGCAGCACGGGACCCGCCTGTGGCCGCGACGTCTCCCACGCGTCGCGCACCTGACCCTGGATCTGCGACTCGCCCAGCACCATGGAATCGAGGCCCGCCGACACGCGGTACAGGTGCCGCACCGCGTCGCGGTCGCGCTCGGCGTAGCCGTAGGGCTGGGCGCTGCGCTCGCCCCTATCCCCCCTCCCGCTCAGGCGTTCGCCCAGCAGGGTCCACACGGCCTCCGGCACCGCCTCCTGGGGCTCGGCGAGGTAGAACTCGGTGCGGTTGCAGGTGGAGAGCAGCACGCCGCCCGCGGCACCGGCCTCGAGCACGCGCGCGAGCGCTCCCGGCACCTCGTGGAGGGCGTGGGCGAAGCGCTCGCGTACCTCGAGCGGCGCCGTGCGGTGGTTCACTCCCAGGACAGCGATGCTCATGCTCGGATCATCAGAGAAAGCGCTCCGTGCCCGGTTGGGCGAGCTTCAGTGCGACGTAGACGAGCACCACGGCCGCGAAGCCGACGATGCTGGCGAACGCCGCCCGCCGGCCCGCCCAGTGCCGCGCCACGCGGACCCACACCGTCCACCCCAGCACTCCCCACGTGAACGAACCCCACACGAGCTGTGCCGGATCCACGTGCATCCCCCCGGCGTAGCGCACCGCGTAACCGACGGCGAGCAGCACGCCGACGGTGAGCGCCGGAAACCCCGCGACCAACGCCACGTGATTCAGCCGGTCGAGCCGCTCGAGCGGGGGAAACAGCTGAAATACCTGGCCGAACCGTTTTGCTTTGAGCTCGCGGAACTGCAGCAGGTAGAGCGCCGCGGAGATGAACGCGAGCGCCAGCAAGGCGAGCCCCAGCACGCTCAAGGTCACGTGCAAGATAAACCACATGTTTCGCCCGGCGGAGGGCTGCGCCCCGGGGGCGAGCCCGAGCAGCAGCGCCAGGCCTACCAAACCCCCGGCGAGCGGGGCCGTGAACAGCGCCACGGCGGCCGCCCGCAGCAGCAGCTCGCTCCCGATCTGCAGCAGGACGAGACACCAGGCCAGCACCGACAGCGCCGGTCCGGTGCCCACAAGCGACAGCTGGGCCACGCCGACCGTGTGGATCCCCGCCCCGACACCGGCGACCCACAGCGTCCAGCGACGCGACGCGACGGGGAATCCGGCGAATGGCGCCAGGGCGAGCGCCGCGGAGAGCCCGTACAGGCCCAGCGCGGCGAGATGGAGGTAAACGAGCATGCGCGGACGGCGTGCCGGACCCGAGGTCGGGCCGGCGCCCGACTACGAGGGCATCTTCCGGATGAGTCGCGCCGGGAGCTGGGGCACGATCTTCGGGTTGCCGAGGGTGAGCACGAGGCCCGAACACGAGTGTTCACGCGTGTGTACGACCTCGACCACGGCGCGCAGCTCCTGCGACGGCGTGCCCGCCTGCCCGGTGTACACTTGGAACACATCCCCCGGGACAACGCCGTCGGCGCGGCCCCGGTTAAGGAAAACCACCTGCTGCGAAATCGTGATCGTGTGCAGGTCGCGCTGGTTGATCACCTGCGCGCCCAACCCTTGCTCGATCGGCGTGGGCCGCATCTCCCCCGGGTCCTTGAAGGGCTCGAGCGGCAGGACCAGGTGGCCGTCGTGAATCCGCCCAAACTGGAGCACCACCTCAGCCAGCAGCTGCTTGCGCGCCACTTCCGTGACGCGGGCGATGCCCACCGGAACGACAACGTCTCCCCAATCCCCCTCGTCGCGGTCGATGCGCGCGATCAATACCGAATCGTTTACGTGGTAGGACACCCGCGACGGCGGATCGATCACGATTTGCTCGAACTGGTAGGCCGTGGAGCGCTCCGTCAGGCGGGGGATCGCCGGCTTGGCGATCGTCCCGAGCACGCGGCCCCAGGGAAGGTTCTCCCGCTCCGTGAGGAAGCCGGCGGCGTAGAACTCACCGCGGCGCACCGGGTGATACGGCTGGTTCGCGTAGGCCCGGAGGATGTCCTGCACCTCCGTCGTGCGCGAACGGGGCCGATCGAAAATCGTGCGGTAGGACTCCTCCGCGGCCGGGGGCGGCTCCATGAAGAGCGCCTGGGTCGTGTCTCGCAGCGCCGTGTCGACCGGCGCGACCGCCAGCGTGTCTACGGGGACCGCCCGCACGGTGTCGCCGCCGGGCGTCACCTGGACCGCGGTCGTCTCGGGGGCCTGCGCCACGCCGACCGGCCCGGAAACGTTGAGGACCTCACCGGGATAGATCCAGTGAGGATCCTCGATGAGCGACGTGTTCAGGCGGTAGATCTCGGGCCAGAGGAGGGGATCGCTGAAATAGAGCTGGGCGATCGACCACAGGGTCTCGCCGCGCGCGACCGTGTGAGTGGCGGGGAGTGGACCTCCCCCGAGCGGCGCCGCCTGTGTCGTCTCCGGCGCCGCCCTGGTCGTGTCCTGTGCGCGCAAGCTCCAGCACGCGAGCGGCACTACCACAAGGGCGAGCAGTGCCGCTCGGTTAAAACGGCAGATCGTCGTCCTCCTCATCTAGGGCCTCCGGGACCGCATCAAGCGACTCCGCCTTGCCTTCCGGGGTCACCTTGGCCGTCGCCTTGGCGCGCGAGTAATCGGCGCCGCCTTCGCCACCGCCCCCACCCCGGGACGACAGCAAGATCACTTCCCGGGCGATGACCTCGGTGACGTAGCGGGTCTGCTTCTCGCGATCTTCCCAGGTGCGATACTCGACCCGCCCCTCGACGTAGATGCGATCCCCCTTCTTCATGTACTTCTCGGCGAGATCGGCGAGCTGGGCGCCCTTGTTGTTCCAGCAGATCACGCGGTGCCACTCGGTCTTTTCCTGCTTCTCCCCACCCTGCCCCGTCCATTGCCGACTGGTCGCGAGCGACAGCGTGGCGACCCGCGATCCATTGTTCGTGCTGCGCACCTCCGGGTCGGCCCCCAAGTTCCCGATCAGCATGACTTTGTTCAGGCTACGGCTCACAGCGACCTCCCAGCGAAAAGCGGGCGGGGCACCAAGGGTGCCTCACAGTATATGACTCGCAAGTCATTCTGTCAATCAAAGATACGCCACTTGGACCGAATTCGCGCGCGACCCGCGCCGGCTCAAATAGGAGCCCGGAGGATCACTGCGTCCTCGGTGGGGAAGCGATAGTAGTGACGTCGTCGGCCGACGCGAGTGAAGCCCAGCCCGGCGTAGAGATGCTGCGCGACAGTGTTGGATTCCCGCACCTCGAGGAACACCGCTGCCACGCCACGCTCGCGCAGCGTGGCGAGCATGGCCGTGACGAGCACTCGCCCAGCGCCATGACGGCGCCGCGCCGGGTCAACTCCGAGATTTTGTATCTCCGCCTCGTCGACCGCGTGTCGGGCGATGACGTACCCCGCCACACTCGCATCCTCCACCGCGACGAGGAACGGCACGCCCGACGCGACGCAGTCGCGGAAGTCGCGCTCCGACCAGGGATCCGAGAAGCTGGCCCGCTCGATCGCCGCGACCGGCGCGACGTCAGCGAGACGGGCGGGTCGGATCAGGAAGCGAGCGTCCGTGGCGCGCCTCCCACCTTGCCTGAGCCTCCGCGGGCCGCCCATACACCGGCTCGGCGGTAGTGAGATCGTCGATCGCGCGAGCGGTCCCTTCCCGTCCCAGCAGGGAGAGCAGCATCGTGGCCGCCGGCGCGAGCGCGTCCGGCGCCACCGGAGGGGCGCCGGACCAGCGGCGCGCCGCGTCGGCGTAGCGCGCGGCTCCATCGCCGGCGACTACTTGCGGGCGGAGGGTCGCGAGGTCGGCGAACTCGTCCGGCGTCATTACCGCCGGCGCCAGCACGGTCTCGACTCGGTCGGCGTGGAAGACGTACACAGCCGCGTAGACCTGTCCCCGCAACGCGTCGAACCACGCGGCGACTGGCGCTTGACCGAGCTTGACCGCCGCGCCGGCTGCCGCTGCCATGAGCGACGGGATGGCCACGAGGTCGAGGCCCGCCTCCTGCGCCAGGCCCTTCGCCGCCGCCCAACCGATCCGCAGCCCGGTGAAGCTCCCGGGTCCGTCCCCCACGACGATCCCCTCCAAGTCCCGGGGCGCCAGCCCGAGGCGACCGAGCGTGAAATCGACCAGCCGGATGATCTCGGCCGCGTGACGCCGCGCGCCCTGGACGTGCGCTCCAGCCTCGGGAGCGGGCGCCCGCCCTGCCGCCACGCTAGCGATGTCCGTGGCGGTGTCGATGGCGAGCCAGACCCCGCTCATCCCGTCTCCGAATGCGTCACCGGATCTCCTCCAGCTCGCGAATGTCTGGGGAATCGGTGTAGCTCAGCCGGAACCGTCGGTCTGCCTGCGGCGCCCACGCTCCCGCGCGCTCGGGCCATTCGATCAGCACGATCGCGCGCTCGCGCACCATGTCGTCGAAGCCCAGGTCACGGGCCTCGTCGGGAGATCGCAAGCGGTAGCAGTCCACATGGTAGACAGGCCGGTCGGCCGTTTCGTAGTGATGGACGAGAGCGTACGTCGGGCTCGTGGCGAACGCGCGAGCGCCGAGGCCGCGGCAGATCGCCTGCACCAGAGTCGTCTTTCCCGTGCCGAGCTCTCCCGAGAGACCGATCACGGCGGGGGCGGACAGGCCGCGCCCCAACTCCTCACCGAACCGGCTGAGCTCGTCCGCGCGCAGGCGCATTCCGGGCCCCGTCCCCCTCCGCCTTGAGCTCCAGGATCTGATCGCGCAGCATGGCGGCGAGCTCGAAGTCCAGCTCCTCCGCTGCGGCCTGCATCTGCTGCTCGAGCAACCGTATCAGCGCCTCCCGCTCGCGGGCATCCGCCGGGCGGTGGATCGCGGGCTCCGCCGGCCGGGCCGTCTTGGCGTCGGCCACCCGCGTCGCGAAGCGGACCTGGTCCACCGACTTGACGATGGAGCGTGGCGTGACCTGGTGCGCGACGTTGTACTCCTGCTGGAGCGTGCGGCGGCGGTTCATTTCCTCCTGGGCGCGCTGCATCGAGCCCGTGACGCGATCCGCGTACAGGATCGCCTTGCCCTCGAGATTACGTGCGGCACGCCCCACCGTCTGGATGAGCGAGCGGTCGGAGCGGAGAAAGCCCTCCTGGTCGGCGTCCAAGACGGCCACCAGGGACACCTCGGGCAGGTCGAGGCCTTCGCGCAGCAGATTGATGCCCACGAGCACGTCGAACTCTCCCAGCCGGAGGCCCCGGATGATTTCCACGCGTTCGATTGCGTCGATTTCCGAGTGCAGGTAGCGGACGCGCACGCCGTGCTGTTGCAGGTAGTCCGTCAGATCCTCGGCCATGCGCTTGGTGAGTGTGGTGACGAGCACGCGCTCATTGCGCTGTTCGCGCTGGCGGATCTCGTGCAGCAGGTCGTCCACCTGTCCCTTGACCGGGCGCACGTCCACCTCCGGGTCCACGAGCCCCGTGGGCCGGATGATCTGCTCCACCACGACGCCGCCGGACAGCTGGAGCTCGTCGTTGCCGGGCGTGGCCGACACGAACAGGATGCGCGGGACGAGGCCCATGAACTCGTCGATCCGGAGCGGCCGGTTGTCGAGCGCGGACGGGAGCCGGAACCCGTAGTCCACGAGCGTCTGCTTGCGGGAACGGTCGCCCTCGTACATCCCGCCGAGCTGCGGCATCGTCTGGTGCGACTCGTCGATGATGCACAGATAGTCGTCCGGGAAATAGTCGAGCAGGCAGGCGGGGCGCTCGCCCGGCGCGCGGCCGGTGAGATGGCGCGAGTAGTTTTCGATGCCGGCGCAGCGCCCCACCTCGAGCAGCATGTCGATGTCGAAGTGGGTGCGTGACTCGAGCCGTTGCGCCTCGAGCAGCTTGTTCTGCGCGCGCAGCTCGGCGAGGCGCTCCTTGAGCTCGGCCCGAATCGCCGTCACCGCGTGCTCGATCCTCGGCCGCTCCGTGACGAAGTGCGTCGCGGGGTACACCGCCGAGCGGCGCAGCTCGGCGATGGCGTTCCCGGTGAGTGGGTCGACCTTCGCGATGCGCTCCACCGTGTCGCCCCAGAACTCGATGCGGACCGCCTGCTCGTCATAGGCGGGGTAGATCTCGACCGTGTCGCCCCGCACCCGGAACGTCCCCCGCTCGAACCCAACGTCGTTCCGCTGGTACTGCACACGCACCAGGTCCTCGAGCAGCGCGTCGCGGCCGCGTTCCTCACCCACCGCCGCCGTGACGAGCAGCTTGCGGTACAGCTCCGGATCGCCCAGGCCGTAGATCGCGGACACGCTCGCGACGATGACGACGTCGTCCCGCTCCATCAGGCTCGACGTGGCGCGCAGGCGTAGCCGGTCGATGTCGTCGTTGATGGACGAATCTTTCGCGATGTAGGTGTCCGTCTGCGGGACGTACGCCTCGGGCTGGTAGTAGTCGTAGTACGAGATGAAGAACTCGACGGCGTGGCGGGGGAAGAAACCCTTCAGCTCGCCATACAGCTGCGCGGCGAGGGTCTTGTTGTGCGACAACACGAGCGCGGGGCGGCCGAACTGGGCGATCACATGCGCCATCGTGAGCGTCTTGCCGGAGCCCGTGACGCCGAGCAGCGTCTGATAGCGATCGCCGCGGCCGAGACCGCTCGCGAGCTCCCGGATGGCGCACGGCTGGTCTCCCGCGGGAGCGAACGGAGAGACGAGCGCGAACGCCATCTACGCCGGCGCGCCGGCGTCGTGCCGCGCCACGTCCGTCACGCCCTTCAGCCGGCGGATCGCCTTGATCACCTTGTTCAGGTGGTTCTGGTTTTCGACCTCGACCAGCAGCGTGCCGAACACCGCGCCATCCCGGCTGGCGAGCTCCGCGGAACGGATGTTGGTGCCCGACTCGCTGATCGCCTCGCAGATGTCGGCGTAGAGGCCCCGCCGGTCTTCGCCGCTCACGGTGAGCCGCACCACGAACGTTTCCCCTTCCGACTCCTGCCAGTCGATCTCCACGCGACGCTCCGCTTCCGTGGAGAGCACGAGCAGGTTGGGACAGTCGGAGCGGTGGATGGAGATGCCGCGGCCCTGGGTGACATAGCCGACGACGGCGTCGCCCGGCACCGGCTGACAACACTGGGCGTAGCGGACCATCAGGCCGTCTACCCCCTGGATCTTGATGCCGCGGCCGAGGCGCAGCCGCTCCATCATGCGGCCGAACGCCGTCGGCCGCGGCGGCTGCAGCTCGTCGGCGGACAGGTTGGGGTACAGGGCGCGCATCACCTGGCCGACGGGCAGGTCGCCGCGCCCGAGGGCGACCTGGAGCTGCTCGCCGTTCCCCACCGACAGCGTCGCCGCCGCCTGCGCCAGCCGCGCCTCATCCGGCGGCTCAAGCCGGCGGCGCTGCACCTCGCGCTCCAGGATCTCGCACCCCAGCGCCAGGCTGCGCTCGTGCTCTTCTTGCTTCACCCACTGGCGGATCTTGTGGCGCGCCCGCGCCGTCTGGACGTGGGCCAACCAGTCGCGCGACGGCCGGGCCTGCGGGCTCGTGAGGATTTCGACCGTATCCCCGTTGTTGAGCGGCCGGTGCAGCGGCGCGATGCGCCCGTTGATGCGCGCGCCCTGACAGTGCTGGCCCACCTCGGTGTGCACGGTGAAGGCGAAATCGAGCGGCGTGGCGCCCTTGGGGAGCCGCTTCACGTCCCCCCGCGGCGTAAAGACGAAGATCTCGTCCTGATACAGGTCGATCCGCAGGAACTCGAGGAATTCCTCCGGCGTGTGCGCATCCTGCTGCAGCTCGATGAGCTGGCGGAACCAGGCGAGGTGGCGATCCAGCTCGTCGGGACCTTTGCGCTCGTGATACAGCCAGTGCGCCGCGATGCCGTACTCCGCCGTGCGGTGCATCTCCCGGGTGCGGATCTGGATCTCGTACAGCTGGCCGCCCGGCCCGAACACCGTGGTGTGCAGCGATTGGTAGCCGTTCGACTTGGGGCTTGCGATGTAGTCCTTGATGCGCTCCTGGAGCGGCGTCCACTTGTGGTGAATCGCGCCCAGCACGTGGTAGCACTCCGGGATCGACCCGACCAGGACACGCACCGCGAGGAGATCGTAGATCTCCTCGAACGGCTTGGCGCGCTTCTTCATCTTCTTGTAGATCGACCACAGGTTCTTCGGCCGGCCGGTGATCTCGATCCCGGTGAGGCCGGCGCGCGTCAGCTCCTCCGCGAGCGGTGCGCGCACGCGCTCGATGGTGCGCTCGCGCTCCGTCTTCTTGGCCCGCACCTGGCGGGAGAGCGCGCGATAGTCGTCCGCCTCCAGAAACTTGAACGCGAGGTCCTCGAGCTCCGCCTTCACGCCTGCCATTCCGAAGCGGTGCGCCAGCGGGGCGTAGATCTCCCGGGTCTCGAGCGCGATGCGGCGCTGCTTCTCCGCGTCGAGGTGCTCGAGCGTCCGCATGTTGTGCAACCGGTCCGCGAGCTTGATGATGATGACGCGGGCGTCTTTGGCCACCGAGAGCAGCAGCTTGCGGTAGTTCTCCGCCTGCTCCTCGGCGCTGGAACGGAACGTGAGCGAGGACAGCTTGGTCAGCCCGTCCACCAGCGTGCCCACTTCGGCGCCGAAATCCTGGCGGATCTGGTCCAACGACACGTCCGAGTCCTCGACCACGTCGTGCAGCAGGGCGGCGGCGATGGTGGTCGAGTCCATCTGCTGCTCGGCGAGAATCGTGGCCACCGCGACGCTGTGGGACAGGAAGTCGTCCCCCGACTGGCGCTTCTGGCCGCGGTGCGCCTGGGCACTCACCTGGTAGGCGCGCGCCAGCAGGTCCAGGTCGAGCCGCTCCCGCTGCGCGGCCACGGCTCGGGCCAGCTCCGGCGCCAGGATCGGCACCGCGCTCGTCACAGGAGACCGGCCTCCGCAAAACTCATGTAGCGATCGCCTCCAACGATCACATGGTCGTGCACCGGCAGGTCGAGCAGCCGTCCGGCATCCACAAGCTGCCGCGTCACCGCCCGGTCGTCCCCCGAGGGTGTGGGGTCACCGCTCGGATGGTTGTGGACGACGATGATGCCCGCCGCCGCCTCGGCGATGGCGGCGCGGAACACCTCCCGCGGATGCACCAGCGAGCTGTTTAGGATCCCCCGCGTGATCAACAGGTCCCCCCGGACCTGGCTCTGGCTACCGAGCGCGAGCACGTGGAATTCCTCGACCGCGAGATCGCGCAGCCGCGGCGCGTAGTAGCGGTGCACGTCCGCGGGAGTGCGGATCCGCTCAGGAGGTGGCTCCACCTCCGCGCCTACCCGGCGCCCCAGCTCGAGCGCCGCCGCCACGCGCGCTGCCTTGCCCCGCCCCACTCCAGGCACACCCGCTAGCTCCGCCGCCGGGCGCCCCGCGAGGCGTCGCAACGACCCCTCCCCGCGGCCCAGCAGCTCGCCGGCCACCGCCAGTGCATCCCGCCCCGCACACCCCGTTCCCAAGACTATGGCCAAGAGCTCCTGCCCAGTCAACGCGCCAGGCCCGACTGCCCACAAACGCTCGCGCGGCCGATCGCGTTCCGCGTGCTCGGAGAGACGGAGAACCATAGGGAGAACGTAGAGTGAGGTCGGCGGGGCTTCGGTACCGGAACAATGCGGAACGCGGAATGCGGAACTGAAGGGCGGGCGTCAAGTCCGCATTCCGTATTCCCCATTCCGCACTGTTACAACGCCGCCCCGTGACACTTCTTGAACTTCTTGCCACTCCCGCAGGGACAGGGATCGTTGCGCCCCACTCCTGCGTAGGGGTTCGGGGCCGACACGGCGGTGCTCACGGGCGCCGCCTCGGCGCCAACCAATCCCTCGGCGGCGGCCTTGCTCGCCACCATCGGCGTGGGGCGACGGGGACCGGGCGCGCTGATGAGATCCGACCCCGAACCGACAGCCGCTCGGGGCGGGCCCCCGCCTGCCGGCCCGGTCGCGGTCCGCCCGCGCGGCTCCGGGGGCGCCACCTCGATCTGCAACTTGAGCCAGCGCTCGGTGAACGTGGCCCGCACATCGTTCATGAGGCCCACGAACATGTCATAGGCGTCCTGCTTGTACTCGATCAGCGGGTCCTTCTGCCCCCACGCCCGGTACTGGATCGCCGCGCGCAGCTGGTCCAGGTCGTAGAGGTGGTCCTTCCATTTCTCGTCGATGACGCTCAGCATGATGCGCGACAGGGCCTGCTCGCCGAGTCCGGTCGCGCCCGCGATCTGCGTCTCGATCTCGCCGAAGTACTCGAGCTTGGCGCGGAAGGCGTCGCGCCCGGCCTGCTGCGCGGCATGCACCAGCGCGGCGCGGTCCTTGACCTGCGCCGGATCCGTGACGCCGGGGACCGTGAGCAGATAGCGCAGCAGGAACTCGGTTTCGATCTGCCCGCGATCCCAGTCGGCGGGATCGCTCGCGTCGCCGATCTGCTCGTCCACCAGGCGCTCCACGGCCGCGTCGATCATGCGCATGGCTTCGGCCTTGAGCTCCTCCCCGCCCTCGAGCGCGAACAGGCGCAGCGAGTAGATGACCTCGCGCTGCTGGTTCATCACGTCATCGTACTCGAGCAGCTTCTTGCGCTGCTGGAAGTTCTGCAGTTCGACGCGCTTCTGAGCCTGCCCGATGGCGCTCGTCACCCACGGGTGCGTGATGACCTCGCCTTCCTCGGCGCCGGTCCGGTCCATCCAGCGGGCGATGCGATCGGAGCCGAACAGCCGCATGAGGTCGTCTTCGAGCGACAGGTAGAACACGCTCTGCCCGGGGTCGCCCTGGCGGCCGGACCGGCCCCGCAGCTGGCGGTCGATGCGGCGCGCCTCGTGCCGCTCGGTGCCGATGATGACGAGGCCGCATGGCGGATCCGCGTAGCAGCCGAGCTTCTTGATCTCGGGCTGCGTGAGGTCGGGTTGCTCGACGACCTGGCCGAACGCTGGGTCGCGTGACGTGATGCCGCACACCCGACACTTCTTGACACCCGGACCAAGCTTGATGTCGGTACCGCGCCCGGCCATGTTCGTCGCGATCGTGATGGCGGCAGGCTGGCCCGCCTGCGCCACGATCTCGGCCTCGCGCTGGTGGTACTTGGCGTTCAGCACCTCGTGGGGGAAGCCGCGGCGCTTGAGCATGCGCGACAGCGTTTCGGACACGTCGACGCTCACCGTGCCCACGAGCACCGGGAGGCCCCGCTTGTGCTGGCGCTCGATCTCGTCGAGGATCGCGTTGTACTTTTCCCGCCGCGTCTTATAGATGAGGTCGTGCTTGTCGATACGGCGCACCGGGCGGTTGGTGGGGATGACGACTACTTCGAGGCCGTAGATCTGGAAGAACTCGGTCTCCTCGGTTTCAGCGGTCCCGGTCATTCCGGACAGCTTGTGGTACATCCGGAAGTAGTTCTGGATGGTGATGGTCGCGAGCGTCTGGGACTCTTCCCGCACCGCCACGCCTTCCTTCGCCTCCACGGCTTGGTGGAGGCCGTCTGACCAGCGCCGCCCGGGCATCAGCCGCCCGGTGAACTCGTCCACGATGAAGACCTGGCCCTCCTGCACGACGTAGTCGACGTCCTTCTCGTAGAGTGCGTGGGCCTGGAGCAGCTTGTGGATGATGTGGAGGATCTCGCTCTTGCGCGCGTATTCTGCCTCGACCGCCCGGCGGCGCTCGACCCTCTCGGCCTTGGTCAGGGTCTCGTCCCGGTCGATGTCGTGGACCGCCTGGGAGATGTCAGGCACGACGAAGAGCGACGGATCCTGGGGCGACATCGTCTCGACGCCCTTCTCCGTGAGGTGCACCGAATGCCCCCGCTCGTCCATCACGAAGTACAGCTCGTCTTCGAGGCGCCGCATCTTCTGCTCGCGCGCGGGCAGTTTCCGATCGGCGAGGTGGTCGAGCTCGACGCGCTGCACCAGCGCCTTGACTCCCTGCTCGTTCAGGAGCTTCAGGAGCTTCTTGTTCTTCGGGATACCGAGCTGCGCCTGGTACAGGAGCAGCGCCCCGTCGTACGCGGTTTTCTCATCCGCGAGCAGGGGCTCGGCCCGGGCGATCAGGTCGTTGACCACGGCCGTCTGCTTGCGCACGAGCTGGACAACCTGAGCGTTATAGAGGGCGTATTTCTCGTCGGCCTCGGTGCCCACCGGCCCGGAGATGATGAGCGGCGTGCGCGCCTCGTCGATGAGGATCGAGTCCACCTCGTCGATGATGGCGTAGTGGTGGCCTCGCTGCACGCGCTGCTCCAGTGCGAACACCATGTTGTCGCGGAGATAGTCGAAGCCGAACTCGTTGTTGGTGCCGTAGGTGATGTCGCACTGGTAGGCGGCGCGGCGCTCCGGCGAGCCCGGCTCGGTGTCGTCGATGCAGCCCACCGTCAGCCCCAGCCACTTGAACAGGTGGCCCATCCACTGGGAGTCGCGCCGCGCCAGGTAGTTGTTGACGGTGACCAGGTGGGCGCCTTTGCCGGGGAGCGCGTTCAGATAGAGCGGTAGGGTTGCGACGAGGGTCTTCCCTTCACCGGTCGCCATCTCGGCGATCTTCCCTTGATGCAGCACGATCCCGCCGATCAGCTGCACGTCGTAGGGCACCATGTCCCAGGCGAGGGCGTGGCCGGTCACGACGACTTCGGTGCCGAGCAGGCGCCGGGACGCCTCCCGTACGGTGGCAAACGCCTCCGGCAGGATGTCGTTCAGGCCCGCCTCCGTCTCGCGCGCCAGCTGCGCTTCGGCGGCCGTCAGCTCGCCGTCGAGCTTGAGACGCTCGTCGGCGTCCGGACAGTCGTGCTTCGCCTGTTTCAGGCGCGCCACCTCGCGCGCTAGGGCGCCGGTGCGCTGCTCCAGCAGGGCGCGAAACCTCTGGGTCTGCGCCTGCACCTCGGCGTCGGGCAGTCCCTTGACCCGCGCCTCGTGCCGCTGGATCGCGTCGACGATCGGCTGAACGCGCTTCAGCTCACGTTCGAACCGCGTCCCCAGCACCTTGGTCACCAACCGCTTGAGCATCTCTCCCGCCCCCTGAAACTCTACCGGTACAGCCGGTGCGCCCCGATGTACTCGCGCACCGGGTCGGACACGAGATAGCGGATCGACCGGCCCTGGGCCACGCGCTCTCGCACCGCGGTGGCCGAAATGTCGAGCGCGGGCACCGTCACCACGCGGCCGATCAGGCCGTGCGCCCGCAGCTCGGACCCCGGGCGCGCGAACGCCACGACGTCGGCCAGGTGCGGCAGCGCCTCCACCTCGTACCAATTGGGCAGGTCTCCCGCCGCATCCGCCCCTAGGAGTAACACAAACCGGTTTCCTGGCTCGCGCCCCGCCAGGGCCCGCAACGTCCGGACCGTGTAGGAGGGCGTCGGCAGCTCGAGCTCGACCCGCTCCACGCGGAACCGCGGGTTCCCGGCCACGGCGAGCGCAAGCATCTCCGCCCGTTGCTCGGGCGACGCCGCGTGGGCGGCGTGCTTGAAGGGCTGTTCGCGAGCCGGGAGGAATCGCACCGTGACACCCAGGACGTCCGCCAGCGTCTCCGCCACGACCAGATGGCCGAGGTGCACCGGGTCGAATGAGCCGCCGAACAGCGCCTCCACCTTACGGCGTGCCGGAGGACCGGGCTGGGTTGCCCGTCTCGGCGGGGCAGCGCGCAGCGAGCCCGTCGGTCTTGGGATAATACTGCCGCAGGTTGGCGCAGGCTTCCTTGAGCTCCTCGATGTAGCGGATGGCGCGGTAGCTGTCCACTAGTCGCAGCAGCGCGTCGGGGACGAGCCGGGTGCCCGGATAGTTGGCGATGACGTCCTTGAAGTAGATGATCGCGGAGTCGTACGCGCGACGCCGGAAATAGAACATGCCGTTCTTGTAGTTCTTCTCCGCGAACCACTCGTTGAGCTGGCTGACGTGCAGCTGTGCGCGGGCCGCCGCATCCGTTCCAGGGTAGCGCCCCTGGAGCTCCTGATACGTTGCCAGCGCCGTCTGCCCGGGCTCGGGGTCGAGCTCGGGCCGGCGCCACAGACGCAGGTTAGCGTCGCCCGCGCGCAACAGCGCGAGCGGCGCATATTCGCTGTCCGGAAAATCGTCTGCCACCTTGCGGAACTCGAGCGCCGCCGTGGCCCGATCCCCGAGCTGGAAGTCGCATTCCGCGATGAAATACCGGGCTTCGGCCACCTCCGGCTGTGTGGGAGCGAGCTCGAACTGGACGCGGCGGAAGCCGATGAGGGCGCGGTTGAAATCGCCCCGCCGGAACAGGGCAAGAGCTTCGGACAGGTCCGCCTTGGGGTCTTGGACCCGCGTCTCGATGCGCTGCGGCCCGTGAGCGCACGCCGCTAGCCAGAGACCGCCGATCAGGCACCAGACACGCATAACCCTCACAGTTGCTGGGGCGGAGCGAGACTGGGCGCATCCGCCTTCCCCAGCGCGTTGATCTTCTGCTGCGCGCGCACCGCGATGCTGTCTCCCGGATTCCCGCCCGAGAGCGCCTGCTGGTAGCTCTCGAGCGCGCCCGGGACGTCACCCTGCGCGAGCCGCACGTCGCCCAGCCCGAGATACGCCGCCCGCGCTACATCCGCCGGTGCGCCGGGCGCGGTCGCCCGTCTGAACCAGGCCTCCGCCTCAGCCGGCTTCCCGTGCTCGAGCCGCGCCTGGCCCTCCAGTAAGGTGCACAGGCTCAGCCCCTCCCGCGCGCCGTCGCTCACCGCCGGCTCCCGCTGGCGGCGGATCACGCCTTCGAACACCGGAACAGCCGTGGCGCAGTCCCGGGCGCGCGCCGCAGCCATGCCGTACAGGAACAGTAGCGAGTCCGCGCTGCGGCCGTCTGGCGCGGCCGCCACCGCGCTGGGCAACAGTCCGAGCGCTCCCGCCGTGTCCCCGCGGTCCGCAGCGTCCAGCGCCGCGATGCGCGCGTACCTGCCGAGCGGGCGGGTGGGGGTCACGACCTGGAGCGCCCGGAGGGCAGCGACCAGGGCGGCACGCTCGTTGGCCGCGAGCGCCGCGCGCACCACCCGCTCCAGCCCTACGGCCGCCTCGCCGGCGCGCGATCGGTCCTTGTCCGCCAGCTCGCGATACTCCGCTGCCGCCAGCGCGTAGTCCTGCGTGTGCAGCGCGGCCGCCGCCGTTTTCGCGTGGAGGTCCGCGGTCTCATGGGCTTTCAACCCCAGCTGGTACTCCGCCAGGGCGTCGCGGTACGAGCCCTTGGCGTATTCGCGGTCGCCCAGCTCCTCGTGGTCCGCCGCGCTGCGGCTACAACCGATCGCCAGGACCAGGAGCGTGATAGCGCCTCGCTTCACGACCGTTTCCTTCCCCCTCCCCCGGACCCTCCCCTTCCCCGTCCCTCCTCGGCCTCTCCCCGGTCGGCAGCGCCGGGGGGCGGCGCGGTCGCTCCCGTCGGGCTTGGCGCGACGTCGCTGCGGGACAGCATCGCCAGATAGGCCTCCACTCTCGGATCCTCCGGCCGTCGCTCGCGGCATTCCTCCCAGACGGCGCGGGCGGCGAGGCCATCGCCGGCCAGGTAGGACGCCAGGCCGAGCATCGCCGCAGCGTCGAGGTAGGTGGGACGATGCCGTACGATGATGTCGAATTGCTCGCGCGCGTCGAGCGCCCGCCCCGCCTGCAGCAGCAGCCGCCCCAGCTTATACCGCAGGTCGTGGAACCCGGGTCCCAGCTCCAGCGCTTCGCGATACTGCGCAATCGCCTGGGTGACGCCGCCCGACTCGACGTAGGCGTCGCCCAACGCCGCGTGTTGATTGGCGAGCTTCGCCGCCACGTGGGCGGGGAAGCCCTCGCGGGTCTCCCCGCCGAGCTGTGCCGCGCGGCGAAACATCGCGTCGGCTTCGTCCTCGCGCCCGAGCTCGTTGAGGACGATGGCGCGGTGAATCAGCGCCTCGACGTAGCGCGGGTTCAGCTGGAGCGCGCGATCGAACTGGGCGAGCGCGTTGTCCGGCTGGCCCACGAGCGAGTACGAGAGTCCCAGCAGGTGATGCGCGTCGGCGAATGCCCGGCCGGTCGCCAGCACTTCTTCCAGAAGATGGATCGCGCCGTAGTAGTCCTGGAGCTGAAAGCGCTCGCGGGCCTGATCGACGAGATGCTCAGGACTGACGTCCATGGGTCGCCTCGTACCAGCGGACGAAGTGTCCGATCCCTTCCTCGATGCCTACCCGCGGGCGGTAGCCGAGCTCACGTTCCGCACGCCCCAGATCGGCCGCCGTGAGACGCACATCGCCCGGCGGCTCGGGGCACCGCTCGATCCGCGCGTCGCGATGCGACGCGCGGGCGAGCAGACCGATCAGCCGGTCCAACCGCACCCGCTCGCCGCCCCCGAGGTTGATCGCGACGCATCCGGGGCCGCGGCGACCAGTCCAGTCGAGTCCGGCCAAGACGCCATCCACGGCGTCACTAATATAGGTGTACTCGCGCTCGCTGGACCCGTCGCCGTGCATCGGCACGGGCCGATCGCGCGCGATCGCGTCGATGAAGCGGTGAATGGCGAGGTCGGGGCGCTGCCGCGGCCCGTACACGGTGAAGAGACGCAGGCACAGGATGCGCATCCCGTGCAGATGCGCGAACACGTGCGCCAACAGCTCCGCCGCCCGCTTGCTGGCCGCGTAGGGCGACACGGGCTCGACGGCTGGAGCGTCTTCGGCGAAGGGGCGTGGGGTAGCGTCGCCGTACACGGACGACGACGAGCCCACCACGATGCGCCGCACGCCCGTCTCCCGCGCCGCCTCGAGCACGCGGGCCGTCCCGGTGACGTTCACGGCAGTGTAGGCGACGGGGTCTTCCACAGAGGCTCGCACCCCAGCCTTCGCTGCGAGATGCACCACCGCAGTCACGCCCGCGAGCGGCAGCGCGTCGCGCGTGATGTCGGCCTCGACGAGACGGAACTCGGCGCGCCCCCGCAGGGCGGCGATGTTCTGCTCCTTCAGCTGTCGCGGATAGAACGGATCGAAGTTGTCGAGGCCGACGACTTCGTCCCCCCTCGCGATCAGGGCCTCGCAAACATGGGATCCGATGAACCCGGCCGCGCCGGTGACGAGGATCCGGGGACTCACCCCACGATCCCGCGGAAGTATTCGATCGTACGGCGCAGGCCGTCCTCGAGCGACACCCGCGGCTCCCAGCCAAGCGTCTCGCAGGCGCGGCGGATGTCGGGCTGGCGCACTTTGGGATCGTCGGTGGGGAGGGGGCGCTCGACGATCGGGCTGCGGCTCCCCGTGAGCCGCAGCACGACCTCCGCGAGATGGCGCACCGTGAACTCCTGGGGGTTGCCAAGGTTGGTCGGCTCCGGTCCGCCGCGCTCGAACAGCTGCACGATCCCCTCGATCAAGTCGTCCACGTAGCAGAACGACCGCGTCTGGGAGCCGTCTCCGTACACCGTGAGTGGCTCGCCCTTGAGCGCCTGGACGATGAAGTTGGAGACGACGCGCCCGTCCCGCGGGCGCATCCGCGGGCCGTACGTATTGAAGATCCGCACGATTCGGGTGTCGAGCTTGTGGTAGCGGTGGTAGGCCATCGTCATGGCCTCCGCGAAGCGCTTGGCTTCGTCGTACACGCCGCGCGGGCCGACGGGATTCACGTTCCCCCAATAGCTCTCGGGCTGCGGATGCACCAGCGGATCGCCGTACACCTCGGACGTGGAGGCGAGCAGAAAACGCGCCGTCTTCGCCTTCGAGAGGCCGAGCGCCTTGTGCGTGCCGAGCGAGCCGACTTTGAGCGTCTGGATCGGGAATTCCAGGTAGTCGACCGGGCTCGCGGGGCTGGCGAAGTGCAGCACGCCGTCGAGCGGGCCCTGCACCTCGATGAAATTCGTCACGTCATGGAGCAGGAACTGGAAGTTCGGGCTGCTCCGCAGGTGCGCGAGGTTCGCGGCGTTGCCCGTCAGGTAGTTGTCCATCCCGACCACCCGATACCCCTGGGCGAGGAGCCGGTCGCACAGGTGCGAGCCGAGAAACCCCGCCGCCCCCGTTACGAGGGCGCGCATGTCAGGCGGCGGCCGATGCTATCGTACGTGAAGCCGAGCCGCGCGAGGCGCTCAGGGGCGTACAGATTGCGGCCGTCCACAATCAGGGGGCGGGCGAGCAGTCGCTTGATGCGCTCGAAGTCCGGGTTGCGGTACTCGAGCCACTCGGTGACGATCGCGAGCGCGGCGGCGCCCTCCAGCGCCGCATACGCGTGTGGCGCGTAGCTGACCCGCTCTCCCAGGAGCCGCCGCGCCGTCTCTTGCGCCGCCGGGTCGTGCACTCGGACGGTCGCGCCCGCCCGGAGCAGCGCCTCCACCAGCACCAGCGCGGGGCTCTCGCGAACGTCGTCCGTCTCGGCCTTGAAGGCGAGCCCCCACACGGCGACGGCCACGTCGCGCAGCCCGCCGGCGAAGTGGCGCGCGAGCTTCTCGAACAACATCCGCTTCTGGCGCTCGTTCGCCGCATCCACCGCCGCGATCACGTCGAGCGGCACCCCGCGCTCCTCACCGGTCCGGATCAGCGCTTTCACGTCCTTCGGGAAGCAGGACCCGCCGTAGCCCGGGCCGGGGAACAGAAACGCGGACCCGATGCGGCGATCGGTCCCGATGCCCCGCCGCACCAGTGTCACGTCGGCTCCGACCGCCTCGCACAGCCGCGCGATCTGGTTCATGAACGAGATGCGGGTGGCGAGCATCGCGTTGGCCGCGTACTTGGTCATCTCGGCGGACGCGATGTCCATGAAGATCAGCGGATTTCCGGTGCGCACGAACGGCGCGTACAGCTCCTCGAGCACACGCGCCGCCTCGGGCGAATCCACGCCCACGACGACTCGGTCCGGCTTCATGAAATCCTCGATCGCCGCCCCTTCCTTTAGAAATTCGGGGTTGGAGCACACGTGGAACGGCAGCTGCGTGTGTGCGGCGATCTCGGCCCGCACGCGCTCGGCCGTACCGACGGGGACCGTGCTCTTCGTGATCACGACCTTGGGACAGTTCATGCGCTGGCCGATCGTGCGCGCGACGGCGAGCACGTGCCTCAGGTCGGCCGAGCCGTCCTCGTCTGGAGGCGTCCCCACGGCGATGAAGACGACGTCGGAGCGCTCGATCGCAGCGCCCACGTCCGGCGTGAACTGGAGGCGGCCCTCGCGCTGGTTGCGGGCCAGCAGCGGCTCGAGGCCCGGCTCGTAGATCGGGAGCCGGTTGGCCCGCAGACCCGCGATCTTGGCCTCGTCCACGTCTGCGCCAACGACGTCGTTCCCCGCCTCCGCAAGGCACGCGCCCACGACGAGCCCGACGTAGCCCGTCCCGATGACGGCGACCTTCACGTGGCCTCCTTCCCGCCCCGGACGCGCGCCAGCGCGTGCCGCGTGTCCACGACCGCGGGCGCATGCTTGGTCACGAGGGCGTAATCGATGGACCCGTGGTCCGTCACGATGATCGCGCAATCGGCAGCCGCGAGCGTCTCGGCGGAGAGCGGCACCGATTGCAGATCGATGCCGTCCTCCTGCAGTGCCGGCACGAGCGGGTCGTGGTAGCGGACGACCGCTCCGCGCTCGGCCAGGAGCCGGATCACATCGAGCGCCGGACTCTCACGCGTGTCGTCGCTGTCCTTCTTGTAGGCGACCCCGATGACCAGGACGACGCTCTGGCGGGCCGGCTTCCCGCGCTCGTTCAAGCGGTCCACCACCCGCGCCACCCAGTACTCGGGCATCGCGGCGTTGATTTCGCCCGCCAGCTCGATGAAACGCGTGCGGTAGTTGAGCGTCCGCATCTTCCAGGCCAGGTAGTGCGGGTCGAGCGGGATGCAATGCCCCCCTACTCCGGGGCCGGGCGTGAACTTCATGAAGCCGAATGGCTTCGTCGCGGCCGCCTCGATCACCTCCCACACGTCCACGCCGAGCTTGTCACACACGATCGCCATCTCGTTGACGAGCCCGATATTCACACTGCGGAACGTGTTCTCGAGGATCTTCACTAGTTCCGCCGCCTCGGGGGACGACACGGGGACGAGGCGATCGATCGCCCCCTCGTACACGGCCATCGTGACGCGGCGGCAGGTCTCGGTGATGCCGCCCACGATCTTCGGCGTGTTGCGCGTGTTCCACTCGGGGTTTCCGGGATCCACGCGCTCCGGCGAGAACGCCAGGAAGAAATCCTCGCCCACTCTGAGCCCGGTGCTCTCGAGGGCCGGGAGCAGCAGCTCCCGGGTGGTGCCCGGATAGGTCGTCGATTCCAGGACGACGAGCTGCGCGCGCCGCAGCGTCTGTTTCACGGAGTTCGTCGCAGCGATCACATAGCTGACGTCGGGATCCTTGGTCTTGGAGAGCGGTGTCGGCACACAGATCGACACCACATCCGGCTCCTTGAGCCGCGCCAGGTCGGCGGTGACGGCGAACCGGTCGGCCTGCGCGTACTCCGCGACCCTGGCGCTCGGCACATCGCGCACGTGCGAGCGGCACGCGTTCAAGCCGTCCACGACCTCCCGGCTCACGTCGAAGCCGAGTACGCGGAACCCGGCGCGCGCGAATTCCATCGCGAGCGGCAGCCCCACGTACCCGAGGCCGACGATCCCGATGAGGGCGGACCGGTCCTGCGCTTTAGCGAGGAGCAGGTCGGCGGCTGTCCCCGCGGTGCGCGGCCGGCTCACAAGGCCACCGGCGCGCCGCCCGCGGCGAGCGAGCGGCTGGCTCCGTCGAGCACTTGGACGACTCGCACGCCGTCCTCGGGACCGGCGCGGGGGGGCTCCGTCCCCCGCGCGACCCGCACGAAGTGCGCAAGTTCGGCCGCAAGCGGCTCCACGTTGGGGATCTTCGGAATGAAGATGTCCCCCTCGCGGACGGCGAGGCTTTCGCCGTACGAGCCGTACTCCGGTGGACGGTCCACCCCTTTGTCGTAGATGCGCAGCTTCTCCCGTGCCTCCATGTCGTCGAACACCGCCATCTTCTTCGCGCCCACGACGGTGAGCTTCCGCTCTTTGTGCGGGTCCAGCCACGACAGCTGCACGTGCGCGAGTACACCGCTCGCGAATTCCATCGTAAGGAACACTACGTCTTCCACTTTTGGTTGGAGGTAACTCCGCCCCTGGGCCGCGACGCGTGTCGGGACCTCACCGAGCAAGTAGAGTGCCACCGACACGTCGTGGGGACCGAAGCTCCAGAGCGCGTTCTCGTCGGCCCGCACCTGCCCCAAGTTGACGCGCAGCCCGTACAGATAATAGACCTTGCCGAGCTCGCCGCCTTGAACCAGGGCGCGCAGCCGCTCGACGGCCGGGTGAAACAGCAGCAGGTGCCCGGCCATCACGGGGACGCCTCGCTCAGCCGCCGCACGCGCCACACCTTCCGCGTCGCGCACGCTCAGGGCGAACGGCTTCTCGACCAGGCAGGGCTTGCCCGCGTCGATGCACTGCCGTGCGAACCGGGCGTGTGTGGCGGCCGGCGAGGCGATGATCACCGCGTCCGCGCATTCCACCAGCTCGACCGGATCGCCGGTGACGTGCGCGCTCGGATGCTGGCGCGCGACGCGCTCCCGCACCTTGGGATCCGAATCGCACACGGCTGCGAGCTCAGCCTCCGGCGTGGCCGCGGCGGTGCGGACGTGGTTCTTCCCCCAGGCACCTGCGCCGATGACGCCCAGCCGCAGGCGGCTCACCGATAGAACCCGCGGATCGCATCGAGGACGTAGTCGAGCTGCTCGCGACTCAACTCGGGGTACACCGGGAGCGAGATAACCTCGAGCGCTGCGCGCTCGGATTCGGGGAAGCGACCCTGCTGGTACCTAAGGTGGCGAAAGCACTCCTGGAGGTGCAGCGGCACGGGATAGTAGACCGCGCAGCCGATTCCCTTGGCCTTGAGGTGCGCCTGCAGCTCGTCGCGCCGCTCGACGCGGAGCGTGTACTGGTGAAAGATGTGTTCGTTGCCGGGCGCGACGACGGGAGGCTTGACTTGTGGCACGCCGGCCAGCGCGGCGGAGTAATACGCGGCGTGCTCGCGCCGGCGCGCCGACCAGTCGGCGAGGTGCGGCAGCTTGGCGAGCAGCACCGCGGCCTGGAGCGTGTCGAGCCGGGAGTTCGTCCCGACTTCGTCGTGATGATACTGCTTCCCGCCGCCGTGCAACCGCAGCTTCCGCAACCGGTCGGCCACGCGGTCGTCCGACGTGACGATCATCCCACCGTCGCCCCAGGCGCCGAGGTTCTTGCTCGGGAAGAACGAGTACCCCGTCACCCAGCCGAGCTCGCCGGCCATGCGCCATTCGCCGTCGATCGAGCGCCGCGCGCCAATCGCCTGCGCGGCATCCTCGATCACCCTGATGCCGCGTCCCCCCCGATTCGCGATAGCTATGAGACGCTCCAGCGCCGCCATCTGGCCGTACAGGTGGACCGGCAGGATCGCGCGGGTGCGCGGCGTCACCGCTGCCTCCACGGCTCGGGGGTCGAGGTTGAGCGTGTCGGGCTCGATCTCCACGAACACGGGCGCACCGCCGGCGTTGTGAATGGCCCCCGCGGTCGCAAAGAACGTGAACGGGGTGGTGATCACCTCGTCCCCGGGCCGGAGGTCGAGCGCCTTGAGCGGCAGGAGCAGCGCGTCGGTGCCGCTGGCGCACGCGATGCCGTGCCGGGCGTGCGACAGCTGTGCCACCGCCGCCTCGAGCTGCGCCACGGCGGGACCCATGATGAACTGCTGTGACTCGACGACCGCCTGGAGTGCGGGGAGAACCTCGTGCTTGATGGCGCGGTACTGCGCGACGAGGTCGAGGAGCGGCACGTTCACGTGATCGGTATCCGCAAAGGGCGCAACAATTTACCTGGCGCTCTTGGGCGGGGCAATCGCGCGCAGCAACCCCTCCGATTCCTGGTACGTCGCGCCGCAGGCGGCGCACGCGGCCTTGCCCCCGGAGAGTATCAGCCGCTCCCCGCACTGGCACATCCACCCGACGCGCCGGGCCGGCACGCCGACCATCAGAGCAAATGCGGGGACGTCGGACGTGACGACGGCGCCCGCGCCGATGAACGCGTATTCGCCGAGCGTCAGGCCGCACAGGATGGTGGCGTTCGCTCCGATGGAGGCGCCGCGCTTGACTTGCGTCCGCTGATACTGATGCTTGCGCGACACGTGGCTGCGGGGGTTAACCACGTTGGTGAACACGCACGAGGGGCCGCAAAACACGTCGTCCTCGAGCTCCACACCTTCGTAGATCGAGACGTTGTTCTGCACCTTGACGTTGTCGCCGAGGCGCGTCCCCGGCATCACGACGACGTTCTGGCCGAGATTGCAGCGCGCGCCGATCACGGCCCCCGGCATGATGTGGCAGAAGTGCCAGATCTTGGTGCCCTTGCCGATGCGCGCGCCCTCGTCGACGTAGCTCGACTCGTGCACGAAGTAATCACCCATTCAGACGCCGATGACCTTCACTTCGAGCTCGAGCTCGACCCGCAGCTTCTTGGCGACGGTCTTGCGGACGTGATCAATCACTTTGAGGACGTCGGCCGCGGTCGCGTTCCCCGTGTTGACGATGTAGTTAGCGTGCAGGATCGAGACGTGCGCGCCGCCGATGCGGAAGCCCTTGAGCCCCGCCTCCTCGATCAGCATCCCGGCAGTCTTCGGCCCTCCCGGATTCTTGAACACCGAGCCGCAGCACGGCTGATCGAACGGCGTGCCGGCCTTGCGCCACCGGAACAGCCGCCCCTGCACTTCCTTGAGCTTGGCGGGCGCCTCCTCGCCCAAACCCAGTTTCGCTTCGAGCACGATCACCTGACCGAGCCCACTCGCGCGGTACTTGAAGGGGATCTGCTTGCGGGTGAGCTGCTTGAGCTTGCCCTTGGGGTCCATCACCGTGACTTCGGTGACGACCTCGGCAAACTCGGCGCCGTGGGCGCCGGCGTTCATGTACACCCCGCCGCCCACGGTCCCCGGAATCCCGATGAACCGCTCCACCCCGGCGAAGCCCGCGTCCGCGGTGCGTCGCGCGAGCAGCGGCGTCGGCATGCCGGCGCCGACGATCGCGGTGGCGCCCTTCATCTCGAACTTGTCCAGGCCCTTCCCCAAGCGGATCACGAGGCCGGGGAAGCCGCCGTCCTTCACGAGGACGTTCGAGCCCAGGCCGAGGACGAGCCACGGCACGCCCTTCTCCTGGGCGAACTGCAGGGCCTTCTCCACGTCCTCGACTTCCGCGGGGTTCAACAAGTAGCGCGCCGGCCCGCCGATACGGTACGTGGTGGAGCGGCTGAGCAGCTCGTTCTCGAGCAGCTTCCCCCGGAACTTGAGCTTGGGCGGGGGCGGAGCGGGCGGCGGCCCCGGCTTCGGGGCCGGCTTGCCCGCCGGCTTGGCTACGCCTGCACCGCGCGCGGTTCGCGACTTGCGGTCGGCGCTTTTCCCCCGGGGGGCAGCGGCTTTTCGGGTGCTGTGCTTTCGTGCCATTCCTGGAGACTCCTCACGCTGCCCGTGCGGCTCCGCAACGCGATGATCGCGTCGCTTGCGGCGCTCGCCGCGGACATCGTCGTGGTATACGGCACTCGGTGCACCAACGCGGTGCGCCGGATCGCATAATCGTCGGCCTGCGTGAACTTGCCGAGGGGCGTGTTAATGAGCAGGTGGACCTCGCCCGAAACGATCAGGTCGATCGCGTTGGGCCGTCCCTCGTGCACCTTCGCCACGCGCTCGGCGGGAATCCCGCGCGCGCGCAGGTACTTCTGCGTGCCCTCGGTTGCGAGAATCCGGAACCCCATCTCGTGGAACCGCCGCACGATCGGCAGGACCGTCGGCTTGTCGGAGTCGTTGACCGTCACGAAGATGGTCCCGGCGAGTGGTAGCTCGCCCTCGGCGGCGATCTGCGCCTTCGCGAACGCCATCCCGAAGCTGTCGGCGAACCCCATGACCTCGCCGGTCGAGCGCATCTCCGGTCCGAGGAGCGTGTCCACCCCGGGCAGCTTGGTGAACGGGAACACGGCCTCTTTCACGGCCACGCCCGGGAGCGGAAGCTCATCGGGCAGCCCCAGTTCGTCCAGGGTCCGGCCCACCATCACCGCCGCCGCGAGCTTGGCCAGCGGCACGCCGGTCGCCTTGCTCACGAACGGAACGGTGCGCGACGCCCGGGGGTTCACCTCCAGCACGTAGACGACGCCGCCCTTGATGGCGTACTGGACGTTGAGCAGTCCGACCACCCCCAGCGCCTCGGCAAAGGCCTTGGTGTAGCGGCGCATCTCCTCGACCTGCCGGTCGCCGATGAGGTAGGGCGGCAGCACGCACGCCGAGTCGCCGGAGTGCACGCCGGCGTTCTCGATGTGCTGCATCACGCCGCCGACCACGCAGCGCCGGCCGTCGGAGATCGCGTCCACGTCTCCCTCGAACGCGTCCTCGAGAAACGAATCGATCAGGACCGGGTGCTCGGGAGCCACCCGCGCCGCCCGCTGAAAGAAGTCCCGTAGCGAACCGTGGTCGTACACGATCTCCATCGCTCGACCGCCCAGGACGTACGAGGGCCGAATCAGCACCGGATATCCAATGCGCTCGGCGACCTTCACCGCCTCGTCGACCGAGCGGGCCGTGCCGTTGGCGGGCTGATTCACACCGAGCCGGCGCACCAGCACTTCGAACCGCCCCCGGTCCTCGGCGATGTCGATCGCGTCGGGGGAGGTTCCGAGAATCGGCACGCCGGCGGCCTCCAGCGGCTTGGTCAGCCGCAACGGCGTCTGCCCACCGAGCTGCACCACCACTCCTCGGGGCCGCTCCAAGCGGACGATCTCGAGCACGTCCTCGAGCGTGAGCGGCTCGAAGTACAGCTTGTCCGAGATGTCGAAGTCGGTGGAAACGGTCTCGGGGTTCGAGTTGATCATGATCGTCTTGTAGCCCAGGTCGCGAAACGCCAGGCCGCCCCGGACGCAGCAGTAGTCGAACTCGACTCCCTGGCCGATCCGATTTGGTCCGCTCCCCAGGATCACGACCCCCCGCTCCCCCACGGGCTCCGATTCGTTTTCCTCGTCGTACGAGGAATAGAGGTACGGCGTCGACGACGGGAACTCGCCCGCGCACGTGTCCACCGTCTTGTACGCGGGGTGCACGTCCAGACGCCAGCGCAACGCGCGCAGCTCCTCCTCCGTGATGCCGCGCAGGCTCCCGAGCTGCTCGTCGCTGAACCCCAGACGCTTCATGCGCCGGAGCTCGGGCGCGCCTACGGCGTCGAGCCCGGCGAACCAGCGCTCCGCGGCGATGAGGTCCTCCATCTGATACAGGAACCAGGGATCGATCGCCGAGGCCTGGGCGATGGCGTCGACCGAGAGCCCCGCCTCGAGCGCGCGCTTGATCTGGAAGATCCGCTCCGGGGTCGGCGTGCGGAGCGCCACGCGCAGGTCCTCCGGCGCGTCGCTCGTCAGCCGATCATCGGCGAGCGTCGCGCCCACGACCCAGCCTGCCCGACCCGCCTCGAGCGCCCGCAGCCCCTTCTGGAACGCCTCCTTGAAGGTCCGCCCGATCGCCATGGCCTCGCCGACGGACTTCATCTGGGTCGTGAGCCGGAAATCGGCCGTCGGGAACTTCTCGAACGCGAACCGCGGCGCTTTCACGACCACGTAATCGAGCACCGGCTCGAACGACGCGGGCGTCGTCTTGGTGATGTCGTTGGGCAGCTCATCCAGCGTGTAGCCGACCGCGAGCTTCGTTCCGATGCGCGCGATCGGGAACCCCGTCGCCTTCGAGGCGAGCGCGGAGCTCCGGGAGACCCGCGGATTCATCTCGATCACGAGCATCAGGCCGTCGGCGGGGTTGACCGCGAACTGGATGTTGCAGCCTCCAGCCTCGACGCCGATCTCCCGGATGATGGCAATCGCGGCGTCGCGCATCCGCTGGTAGTCGCGGTCGGTGAGGGTCATCGCCGGCGCCACCGTAATCGAGTCACCCGTGTGCACCCCCATCGGGTCCAGGTTCTCGATCGAGCACACGATCACCACGTTGTCCCTGCGATCGCGCATCACCTCGAGCTCGAACTCCTTCCACCCGAGCACGCTGCGCTCGATCAGGGTGGTGTGCACCGGCGACAGGTCGAGCGCCCGCTCCACGGCCTCCTCAAATTCGGCGCGATTAAAGGCCACCCCACCTCCCGTCCCGCCCAGGGTGAACGAGGGCCGGATCACCGCCGGGTAGCCGACCTCGGCCACGGCCTCGAGCGCCGCCGCGAGCGAGGCGACGGTGCGCCCCGCAGGAATCGCGAGGCCGATCCGCCGCATCGCCGCGGCGAACTCCGCCCGGTCCTCCGCCATCTGGATCGCGCGCGCGTTCGCGCCGATCAGCTCGACGCCGAACTGCTCGAGCGTGCCGTCCCGCGCCAGCGCCATCGCCACGTTGAGCGCCGTCTGACCGCCCATGGTCGGCAGCAGGGCGTCGGGGCGCTCCCGCTCGATCACGCGGCGGACCCAATCGGGTGTGACCGGCTCGATGTAGGTGCGGT
Organism: Gemmatimonadota bacterium; assembly: GCA_003221005.1. Lineage (GTDB taxonomy): Bacteria > Gemmatimonadota > Gemmatimonadetes > Gemmatimonadales > GWC2-71-9 > AG25. The sequence goes on along the minus strand of QHTZ01000074.1, from coordinate 20,154 downwards.
CGGCGAGTTCAGGATCGGTCATGATCGTGGCGGGGGTGGAATTGACCAGCACGACCGTGTAGCCCTCCTCTTTCAGGGCCTTCACGGCCTGCGTGCCGGAGTAGTCGAACTCCGCCGCCTGCCCGATCACGATCGGGCCGGACCCGATGAGCAGGATCCGCTTCAGGTCAGTCCGCCTGGGCATCGACCACGTCCTTGAGCGTGTCCTCGAGCGAGCGGCGCGGCGTCCATCCCGTCGCCGTCCGCAGCTTTGCAGCGTCACCCACGAGATGCGGGATGTCAGCCGGGCGCATGAGATCCGGGTCCGCCTCCGGAATGGGGTGTACGCCGATCAGGTCCCCCAGCCGGCGCAGTACGGTTGCGAGCGAGGTCCCGATGCTCGAAGCCACGTTGTAGACCTCCCCCGGCTGTCCGCGCACGAGCAGTCGCGCGTACGCGTCCACCACGTCCTGGACGTGGAGGATGTCCCGCACCGGCTCGAGGTCGCCGACCTTCACGACCGGCGCCCCCACTTTCTTCGCCACCTTGAGTCGCTGCGCGAACGCCGGCACGACGAACCGGGCATCTTGTCCCGGTCCCGTGTGCGCGAAGGCTCGCCCCACGACCACGCGCAGGCCCGTGCGGCGCCACGCTTCCAGCGCGGCGATCTCGGCGCCCAACTTGCTCGCCGCGTACGGCGAGCAGGGCGCCACGGGATCCGTCTCGCGGCGCGGGGTCGGGTCACCGCGTCCGTATACCTCCCCGCTCGAGACCACGAGCACGAGCGGGTCGGCGCGACCGCTACGTTTCGCGTCCGCGAGTGTCTGAGCGAGGCGCGCCGTACCCGCGGCGTTGACCTCCCAGGCGTAGCCAGGGTCGGCGGCGGCATCGCTGCCGGAGGCGACGGCGGCGAGGTGCACGACGCCGTCGTAGGGCCGCGCCGCGACGCGCCGCACCGACTCGCCGTCGGCGAGCTCGAGCGGCAGCCACTGCACCGCCCCACGCTCCTCCTCGGTCATCCGGCCGTCACCTGGGGATGGCGTCTGGGTCGGTCGGATCGCTCCGTACACCTCGCGTCCGTCGGCGAGCAGCCGCCGCACGAGCCAGCTCCCGACGAAGCCGTCCGCACCTGTCACGAGCACCTTCACGTCACGCGCTCCAAATCGGCGTCGACCATCATGCGCACGAGCGCCGGGAAATCCACGCGCGGCGCCCACCCGAGGTCGCGTCGGGCCGTGCTCGCGTCGGCCTGGAGCACGTCCACCTCGGCGGGCCGCACGAAGGCCGGATCGACTTGCACGTGCTTGCGCCAATCGAGTCCCACGTGCTGAAAGGCGATCTCGCACAGCTCGCGCACCGTGTGCGTCACTCCCGTGCCGACGACATAGTCGGCTGGCTTGGGCCGCTGCAGCATGCGCCACATGGCGTCGACATAGTCGCCGGCGAAGCCCCAGTCGCGACGCGCCTCGAGGTTCCCCAGGCTCAGCTCCCGGGCTCGTCCCTTCGCGATCCGAGCCACGCCGTGCGTGACTTTGCGGGTCACGAACTCCAGCCCCCGGCGCGGGGAGCGGGGGTAGAAGGGCGTCGTCTCGCGCTGCGGCGTCTCCACCGCCTTGCCGAACATCTCCGAGGAGCTCGCCTGGTAAACGCGGGCGCCCGGGTGAGCGAGGCGCACGGCTTCGAGCAGCCGGGTCACGCCCAGCGCCGTGAACTCGCCCGTGAGCACGGGCTGGGTCCACGAGGTCGGGACGAAGCTCTGCGCCGCCAAGTTGTACACCTCGTCGGGCCGGGCGTCGCGCACCACGGCCGTCAGGGAATGCTGGTCCAGCAGGTCCGCCGGTACGATGTGGAGGCGGTCGAGCAGGTGGCCGATTCGCTCGTAGGAATCGTGGGAGGTGCGGCGCACGACGCCGACCACCTCGTAGCCCTTGTCGAGCAGCAGCTCCGCCAGGTAGGAGCCGTCCTGTCCGGTAACGCCGGTTACGAGCGCGGTGCGGCGGGGTTGCTCCCGCCGTGGGGCTCCCTTAGGTTTCGCGCTCTTCGCCGCCGTTCGTTTCGGACTCATTCTCGGTCGGACCGTTCCTTATGGCTCGAGTGTGTGACATTTGCGGCAAGGGCCCGATCACGGGCCACAACATCAGCCACGCGAACAACAAGACCAACCGGCGCTGGTACCCCAACCTGCAGCGGGTGCGGGCCCAGGTGGGAGGCGTGACGCGGCGGCTGCGTGTCTGCACCCGCTGCCTCAAGTCGAATCGGGTCGCGAAGGCCTCGTAAATGAAGAAGGGGACCCGTCAGGGTCCCCCTCCCGGTGGCGTACCCCGCCGCTCCGTTACTCACTCAACAGTTCGATCCGGGCGATCTCCGCGCCGTCTCCGGCCCGGTGGCCCAGCTTGATGATCCGCGTGTAACCTCCCGGACGCTTCGCGAAGCGGGGCCCCACGTCTTTGAACAACCGCTGAGTGACGTCCCGGTCCTTGAGGCGCGACTCCACCAGGCGGCGCGCGTGCAGCCCGCCGCGGCGCGCCAGGGTGATCAGTCGCTCGGCGTAGGGCCGGAGCTCCTTTGCCTTCGCCTCGGTCGTGACGATCCGGTCATGCTGGAACAGACTGGTGGCGAGGTTCGCGAGCAGCGCCTTGCGGTGGCTCGCGGTGCGCGACAGCTGGCGGCTCTTCGCGCGGTGGCGCACTACTCCTCCTCTTCGCCCTCGGTCGGCTGCGCCTGGGGCGGCGTCCCGGGATCCACCACCCGCAGCTCGCCCTCCACCTCTTCGAGCTTCATGCCGAAGTTCAGTCCCTCGCGTCGCAGCAGCTCCGCGATCTCGCCCAGCGCCTTCTCCCCCACGTTCTTCACCTTCAGCAGGTCCTCCTCGCGGTACTGCACCAGGTCCGCGAGCGTGCGGATGTTCGAGTTCTTGAGCGAGTTCACCGACCGGACCGAGAGGCCCACGTCGTCGATGCTACGGCCGAGCGCTTCCTTCAGCTGGTTCGCCGCGGCGCCGCCGTTCCCCGCCGGCGCGGCGGCTACCATGGGCACCTTCCCGAAGTCCACGAAGAAGCGGAAATGCTCCTGCGCCAGGGCCGCGGCATACGCGACCGCGTCCTCGGGCGAGATCGTCCCGTTGGCCTCGACCGTGAGCGTCAACCGGTCGTAGTCGGTGCGCTGTCCCACGCGCGTCTCGGCGACGGTGAAGTTCGCCCGCCGCACCGGGTTGTAGATCGAATCGATGCGGACCACGTCCACCGGCATCGTGCGGTCGAGCGGATGCTGCTCGGCCTCGACGTACCCGCGGCCCTTGTTGACGTACAGCTCGCCCGAGATCTCGCGGTCGTCCTGCAGCGTGAACAGCAGCAGGTCCGGGCTGACGACAGTCACGGCGCCGTGCGCCTCGATATCCCGCGCGTGCACCGGACCCGCCTTCTCCCGTTTGACGTGGAGCACGGCTTCATCGGCGTCGGGCGCGAGCACGAGGGTGAGCTGCTTGAGACGCTGGATGATCTGGTGGACGTCTTCGACGACGCCCGGGATCGTCTGGTGCTCGTGCACCACGCCGTCCAGCCGGAACGCCCACACGGCCGCGCCGCGCAGCGAAGAGAGCAGCATGCGGCGCAGCGAATTCCCGAGCGTATAGCCGTAGCCGCGCTCCAACGGCTGGAGCCGAAACTCGGCGGCGTTCGGGTTGTCTTCCCGCTTGGTCATTTCGACCAGATGCGGATGCACCAGCCCCGTAAAATCGAGAGTCGTCATCACTTGGAATAGAGCTCGACGATTAACTGTTCTTGCGCCGCGATCGGAATCGCGTCGCGGCTCGGCCGCTCGGTCATCCGACCGAGCGCCTTCTCGGTATCCACCTGAATCCACGTGACCGGCTGGGTCCGGCCGAACTGCTCGAGCGCGGCACGCACCTGCGTCAGCTCGCGGCTCGCGTCCGCCACCTTCACCTCATCGCCAGGGCGGACCCGGTACGACGGGATGTCCACCGTGCGCCCGTTCACGGAGATGTGACGGTGCCGCACGAGCTGGCGCGCCTGCCGGCGCGACACCGCGAAGCCCATGCGGTACACCAGGTTGTCCAGCCGACTTTCGAGCGCCACGAGCAGCGCCTCGCCGGTCACGCCGGGCTCTTTGAGCACGCGATCGAAGATGTTCCGGAACTGGCGCTCCGACAGCCCGTAGATGCGCTTCACCTTCTGCTTCTCGCGCAACTGCTTTGCGTATTCCGAGGCCTTGCGCCGGCGTCCGGCGGACTGGCCATGCTGGCCGGGCGCGTAGGCGCGCCGCTCGACCGCGCACTTCTCCGTCAGGCACCGCGTCCCCTTGAGGAACAGCTTCGTCCCTTCACGACGGCACAGCTTGCACGCCGGACCGGTGTAGCGCGCCATCGCCTAGACCCGCCGCTTCTTGGGCGGCCGGCAGCCGTTGTGGGGGATCGGGGTCACGTCGCGGATCGACCGGATCTGGAGGCCGGCCGTCGCGAGGGCTTGAATCGCCGACTCGCGCCCTGAGCCCGGCCCTTGCACGCGCACATGGACCCGGCGCACGCCAAGGTTGATCGCTTCGCGCGCCGCCTGCTCGGCGGCCACCGTAGCTGCGAACGGCGTGGACTTCTTCGAGCCCTGGAACCCGGCCTTGCCCGCGGAGCCCCAGGTCACGGCGTTCCCCTGCATGTCGGTGATCGTGATCAGCGTGTTGTTGAACGTCGCGGTGATGTGGGCGATCCCCTCCGCCTCGACCACCTTCTTGGCGCGCTTGGCGCCCGCCGGCTTCGCTTGGGCCATTTACTTTTTGAGCAGGGGCTTCTTCTTGCCCGCGATCGCGCGCCGCGGTCCCTTCTTGGTGCGCGCGTTGGTATGCGTGCGCTGGCCGCGCACCGGGAGGTTCTTGCGGTGGCGCGAGCCACGATACGTCCCGATGTCCATCAACCGCTTGATGTTCATCGCGACCTCGGTGCGCAGCGCGCCCTCGACCTTGTAGTCCCGCTCGATCACCTGCCGCAACCGGGCCACTTCGGCGTCGCGCAGATCGCGTACCCGCGCGTCCGCGTTGACCCCCGTCTCCGCGAGGATCTTGCGGGCGTTACTCGGGCCGATGCCGTAGATGTACGGAAGGGCGTACAGGATTTTCTTTTCGCGCGGCAGGTCCACACCCGCAATACGTGCCATCCCCTACCCTTGCCGCTGCCGGTGCTTGGGATTCCGCTTGCAGATGACGCGGATCACGCCCCGGCGCTTGATCACCTTGCAGTGCTCGCAGATCGGCTTCACGCTCGAGCGAACCTTCAACCGAATGGTCTCCAGGGAAAGATTGCGGCCTAGTCTGTAACTATAGCCGGGCCCGTAACTCCACGCAAGGGGCGCGATTAGGGGGGTAGTGGGTCAATTTCAAGCGACCAAATTCTGGTCGAGTAGGGCGACCACATCCGCGACGGTCCAGACGTGATCCGTGAGCCCTGTTTAGGGACCTTTTCAAGGTCTGCCTGTAGCGACGAGACCGCTTTTGGGGCAGCGGCGGCGTGGCAGTTTTGGTCCGTTCAAGCCTTCTGGTGAAAGGCCGAACCAGATTATGACCGGGACCGCCTCCCTGGCCGCGGAGTCGGCGAATGAACGCGAGCACGTCCGCTTCCATCACGGCTTCTAGTCGTCGCGCCAGTTCGTCGAGGTGTTCCTCGACGATCCGATTCGGGACGGGCAATTGCAAAGGCATACGAGCCTATCTGGAACGCCAACGAGCCCGTGCAGCGTCTCGGGCAATCTGTTTGCGCCGCTGTGCGCTCAATTTCTTGGCGCGCGCAGGTCCGCCCTTCTTACCGCCCATTCTACCCAAGGCCACGGCCGCAGGATTCTTACCTTCCAGTTCCTCTGGCGTCGAACCCGTAAGACGGGCAATGGCTTCTAGGGCAGCCTTATTCTCGTCCCCCGGGGGGGTGCTTGACCGTTTAGGCATAGCCGCAAGGCTACGCGTATCAGCGCAAGAATGCAAGGCCCAAGAATCATGCCAGAACGGTCAAGCATGAGGGTCAAACACCCACTACCGATTAGGGGGCGCTGCGCACCTCAGTCAGCTCCCAGCGACCCCCCGTCGCCCGAAACCGAAGGAAGAGCGTCTCTCGTCGCACATCCTTCGTGCCGAGCACTGCGTACTCGCGCTCGAGCTCCACGAACCCGCTCCCCGGCGCCACCTCGCGCACGCTCCGCACTGTCACGGACCGCTCGCTGGCCGAGCGCAGATAGCGGCGTAACAGCTCGACCGCCTGGGCACTCCCGAGCGGCCCCGAGGGATTCGTCCCCGGAATCTGCAGCGCGACCGCCGCACTCCGGCCCACGAGGGCTTGAGGATCGTGCACGAGCCACGCGGCCTGCGCTGCCCGCGCTGCGTCCTCGAGGCCGTGCTGGGCGACGAGCGGATGAGCCACGCAGAACAGCAACAGGACGCACGCCCTCACACGGCCTCCACCAACCGCCGGAACGCTGCGACCGGATCCCGGGCAGCGATGATCGGCCGACCGACCACGAGATGCGTCGCGCCACGCCGGACTGCCTCGTCGGCGCTCACCGTGCGCGCCTGATCGCCTGTCGGCTCGCCTGGCAGTCGAATCCCCGGGACCACGATCCACGGGTCCGGCCCGAGCGCCTCCCGCAGGATCGCGAGCTCAGCACCGGAGGCAACCACGCCGCGCAGGCCCGCAGCGCACGCCATCCGCCCGAGACGCTCGGCTTCAAAGCCGAGGTCGGGCACGCCGCGACCCACGACTTGTTCGAACCCGCCGGCGTCGTGTGCGGTCAGGACGGTGACCCCTACCAGCGGTAGGTCCCCCGCCGCCGCCACCGCCGCCTCGAGCATCGCGCGCCCGCCGAGGCAGTGGACCGTCGCGAGCGCCACGCCGAGCTCGCGCGCCGCCGTCACGGCGTGGGCCACGGTGCTGGGAATGTCGTGCCACTTGAGATCCAGAAACACGCGCACCCCGCGAGCGGCGAGCTCCCGCACCACCGCCGAACCTTCGCGTACCAAGAGGGCCGGCCCGATCTTGGCCCACCGTAACCCGCGCAGCCGGTCGGCCAGGTCGAGCGCCTCCCGCGCACTCGGCACGTCCAGCGCCACCACGAGCTCAGCCATGGGACAGCTCCCGCGCGATACGCTCGGGCACGCGCGGATCCGCGAGCGCGGCTGTGCCGACCGCCACGAGGGCCGCGCCCGCCGCCAGGTACGCACGCGCGTCGCTCGCCGTGCGGATACCGCCGACCCCGATCACGGGGAGCGCCGTCCGCGCCACCACCCGCCGCGTGGCCAGCACCCCGATCGGCAAGAGCGCCGGCCCGCTCACCCCCCCGATCCCGTTGCCGAGCCGACCATCCAATGTCCCCGGGATCGTGTTGACCACGCTCACCGCATCCGCTCCCTCCGCCTTGGCCACGTCCGCCATCGCGGCGATGTCGGGCAGCACGGGCGACAACTTGACCACGAGCGGCCGTGTCGTCGCCCGCCGGCAACGGCGCACCAGCTCGGCCAGGCTCCGGGGCTCGGCACCGAACTCGAGGCCGCCGGCGCTGGTGTTGGGGCAGGACGCGTTGATCTCGAACGCCGTGATGCCGGGCGCCTCGCTCAGCTCGGTGACGACGCGCGCGTAGTCCTCGACGACGGCGCCGGCCACGTTCACGATCACGCGGGCGCGCCGCAACCGCGTGGCCGCCCAGGGCAGGTGGTCGCGGGCTACGGTCGCAAGCCCGGGATTCGCGAGACCGACCGCGTTCAGCATGCCGCCAGCGAACTCGGCTACGCGCGGTGGCGCGTGCCCCTGACGGGGCTCCGGGGTCACCGCCTTGGTGATCACGCCGCCCAAGGCCTCGAGATCGATCACGTCCTGTACCTCGCGCCCGAATCCGGCGGTGCCGGCGGCGAGGAGGACGGGATTCTGGAAGGTGGCGCCGAGGACGCTGACGGCGCTCACTGCCGAACCGGCTCCGCGCGGCGCTCCGGCATGCGGCCGGGGACGCGGGGCTGCCCCGGCCGCAGGGGGGCGGGGCCGGCGGCGGGCGGCTCGAGCGGCGGGCCGCGCTGCCCCGGTACCGGCGGCGCCACCTGCGGGCCGAGCAACGCCGGCGGCAACTCCACGGCGACGCCGAGCGCCCGGGCCAAGGAATCCTCAGCGGCCGCGTACCCTGGGCTCGCGTCCCCCCGCAGCGCGAGGGTGTAGGGCGACGCAGGATACGCCGACTGCAACACGGCGCTCACCGACTCGGCCCGCTCGGGGGCGAGCTGGGCGGCGGCGACCAGCGCCTTGGGCGCGAACAGCGACGCCGTGCGCTGGCGCGCGAACGCGAGGAACAGGCTCGCCGCGAGGCGCGGCGCGGCGAGCGAGTCCCGGACGAGCTCGGCGCGGTGAAACAGCGCGGCGTCCGCCGTGTTGTCCGCGTCGAGTACCTGGCGGACACGGCGCTCGAAGTCGCGGCTGTCGGCGGCCGCGGCACCGCCCATCGCCGTCTGCAGTGCGCCCAGCCGCTCGCCGACTGCCCGCAGCTGGGCCAGGCTTTCGGCCTGCGCCGCGAGGACGCGCAACTCTCCCACGCGCCCCCTCTGGCCATCCGTCGAATCAGGCGCCGCGGCCGCCGCCTGCCCGTAGCGGGCCGCGGCGGCGGCGAGCGCGCCGACGGCAAACAGGCGGTCAGCGTCCGCGAGCAGCAGCCGGGCACGCGATCCTGCCGGAACGTGGCGACGCGCGAGGAGGCGATCGAGCGTGCGGCGTGCAATCTCCGCGCTCGCCGCGCGGCTCACGTCCGCGAGCAGCCCCGCCCACTCCTCCTCCTCGAAGTCGCCGTGCGCGACCGTGTCGAGTAGCGCGACGCCAGCCTCGGTGTGGCCCGCCGCCAGCAGCACTTGCGCGCGGGCGGGACGCGCCGCGCGCTCGGCGGAACGCCCATACCGCTCCGCCGCCGCATCCCGATCGCCCCGCAGCTCGGCCAGTCTGCCCGACAAGTACCAGGCGTGGGCGGCCCGCCGCCCGTCAGCGGAGCGGGTGACCGGGCCGAGCAGCCGCTCTGCCGCCGCGAGGTCACGGCCCGCGAGGTCGCACTCCGCCGCGGCGAGCGCGGCCCGCTCGAGCAGCGCGGTGTCCTTCACCGACCCGAGCGCCCTGGCGAGCGGCGCGGCGGCGCGGTCGCAGTCCGCGCTCTTCGCGAGTCCCTCACCCTGGAGCACGAGCGCGGCATCGGCCCAGCGGCCGTGCGGGTGGCGAGTCACCACGGACTCGGCCTTGACCGCCGCCTGAGCCCACGAGGCGCGCGCCTCTTCACGCCGTCCCTCCTGCTCCTGCTTCCGGGCCTGGCCGGCCAAATGGTCGGCGCTCCACATGCCGTTGTAGTAGCCGCACGCGCTTCCGGCGAGCGCCGCCGCCAACCCTACCGCCGCAGCGCGCATCACCGGCCCCCCGGCGGGGCCGCGACCGCGACTTTGCGCTCGAACTCGAGCAAGTAGGCGACGATGCCGTCTGCGATCGCGCTCGCGATCTTGTGCTCGCCCAGGCCCGACGCGAGAAAGGTCGCGTCCTCGCGATTGGTCGCGAAGCCGGTCTCGACGAGGATGGCGGGACGGCGTGCCGTGTTCAGCACCACGAAGCCCGCCTGCTGCACCCCGCGGCCTCCCCCTGGGTGGACGACGCTGACGCGCTCCTCGACCAGCTCGGCGAGTCGGGCGGATTCGCGCAGGTACTCGTTCAGCTGCAGGTCGCGGAGGATGAATCCCACCGGGCCCGTGGGCGCACCTGAGGCGCCCGTCTCGAAGCGAATCGCGTCGTTCTCCATCTTGGCGACCCGCGCCTGATCCTCGGTCTTCGCATCGGACAGGAAGTAAGTTTCGACGCCGCTGGCCCGGTCGCGCCGGCGCCCGGGCGGCATGGCGTTGACGTGGATGCTGACGAACAGATCGCAGTCGCTGCTGCACAAGGCGCCCCGGTCAGCGAGATCGACGAGGGTGTCGGAGGTGCGCGTCAGCCGGGCGGCCAAGCCGCGGCGGGTGAGCTCCGCGCGCAACAGCCGCGCGACGCGCAGCGTGATGTCCTTCTCGACCAGCCCCGCCGGGAAATAGAGGCCGGGGTTCCCCGGATCCGCCCCGCCGTGCCCAGGATCGATGACGATGGAGTGCGGCAGTCGCAATCCGGTCAGCTGATTCGGCGCCCCAAGCGTCCCCGCTGGGGCGGCCGCGGCCTTCGCGAACGGTACGCTCTCGGGCAACTCCTCGAGCCGCGCGGCGGTCGCGTCCCAGCGATAGCGCGCGCCCAGCACCCGCGGCAGCGACACGGCGAGCCAGTCGAGCGGCAGGAAGAGCGTGTCGCGCGCGACGTAGGGCGCGCCCACCAGGGCGTACACCGCCCCGCCCGTGCGCACGTAGGGCGCTCCGAGCTGGAAGACGAACACCGTTCCCGCGAGTCCTACAGTGGCCTGCGCGCCGTCCAGGGTTGTGGTGAGATCGAGGGGCCACGCGAGCAGCGGCGCGGCCAACGCCGCCGAGCCGCGCTCCGTAGTCACCGGCACCACGGCCTCGCCGCGGGGTGTGACGATCACCACTTGCGCGGGTGCGAGCAGCAGCGCGACGAGCGCGATCACGACCGCTTCCCCCGAAACGCCCGCGCCGTTTCGCGCTCCACGGCGCGCCGCTTCAGCTCTTCGCGCTTGTCATGCGTGCGCTTCGCGCGCGCGAGCGCGAGCGCCACCTTGGCGACGCCGTCCTTGAAGTACAACTCGAGAGGAACCAGCGTGAGGCCGCGCTGCGTGGTGCCGCCGATCAGCTTGCGGATCTCGCGTTTGTGCAGCAGGAGCTTGCGGGAACGGGCGGGAGGAGGGTTGTTGTAGCTGCCGGCTGCGTACGGCGAGATGTTCATGCCTTCGAGCCACACCTCGCCGTTGCGCACGTGCGCGTAGGCTTCGCCCAGGCTGGCCTTCCGCGCGCGCAGCGACTTGACTTCCGTTCCCGTGAGCACGAGTCCGGCCTCCCACGTTTCCAGGAGATGGTAGTCATGTCGCGCCCGCGGATTCCGGGCGATGGAGAGCTTGTCCAAGCTGGCAGGCCAAGATAGAAACCGGGTTGAGGGCGGTCAAGCCAAGAGTTGACTTGAGGTTATACCGCGGCCTATTATTCGCCGTTCCAACCCCCAGCCGAAGTGGTGGAACTGGTAGACGCGCTGGCTTCAGGAGCCAGTGGGCGCAAGCCCGTGGGGGTTCGAGTCCCCCCTTCGGCATACCTACTAGACGTAGACGGCGAGACGGGTAGGAAAACCTGAGGGCGGCTCGTGGTCAGATCGCCGCCCTTGTCTGTCTACCCGTCTACCCGTCTACCCGCCTAGTATCTCGGCATCTCCGGATCCACGTTGACCGCCCAGGCATCGATGCCGCCTTTCAGGCTGCGGACTTTGGAGAAGCCGGCGGCGCGCAGGATCTCGAGCGCTTTGAGGGAGCGCGCGCCGTGATGGCAGTGCGTGACGATCTCGGCGTGGTCATCGAGCTCGCGTAACCGCTCGGGCAGCTCGCCGAGCGGAATCAAGCGGGCGCCGGGGATGCTCGCGATCTCGTACTCGTGCGGCTCCCGCACGTCCACGATCGCGATCGGCTTCCCCGCGTCCAGCTCTTCCTTCAGATCGAGCACGGTCACCTCGGCGCCGTCGTACGCCGGCTCCGGCCCGACGCCGCAGAACGCCTCGTAGTCGATGAGCGACGTAATCGTCGGGTTGCGCCCGCACACGGGACAGTCGGGATCGCGCTCGAGCTTCAGCTCGCGGAACTTGAGCCGGAGGGCGTCGAAGAGCAGCAGCCGCCCGATGAGGAGCTCGCCCCGGCCGAGGACGAGCTTGATCGTCTCCATGGCCTGGATCGACCCGATGATCCCCGGGAGCACGCCGAGCACGCCGCCTTCGGCGCACGATGGCACCAAGCCCGGCGGGGGCGGCTCCGGATAGAGGCAGCGGTAGCAGGGACCTTCCTTGGCGTAGAACACCGACGCCTGGCCTTCGAACCGGAAGATGGACCCGTACACGTTGGGCTTGCCGAGCAGGACGCACGCGTCGTTGACCAGGTAGCGCGTGGCAAAGTTATCGGTCCCGTCCGCCACCACGTCGAACTCACGGATGATGTCCAGCGCGTTCTCGGAGGTGAGCCGCGTCTCGAACGTCTCCACCTGGACGTTCGGATTGAGGTCCTCGATGCGCCGTCGCGCCGACTCGAGCTTCGGGACACCCACGGTTTGCGTGCCGTGCAGGATCTGGCGCTGCAGATTGGTCTTGTCGACGACGTCGAAATCGACCATGCCGAGAGTCCCGATGCCGGCCGCCGCCAGATAGAGCGCCGCGGGGGACCCGAGCCCGCCGGCGCCTATCAGCAGGACGCGCGCAGCCTTCAGCTTACGCTGCCCCTCGACGCCGACGTCCGGGAGAATGAGATGGCGCGAGTACCGCAGGATCTCTTCGTGCGACAGCTTGGGCAGCGTATCGGCCACCGCGGTCCCTCCAGCGATACTCGGAATGATCGAGACCGTGTCGCCCGCCGCCACCTGTGTCTGCTGCTGCGCTAGCTGCCGGATATCCCGGTCGTTCACGTACACGTTCACGAAGCTCCGCAGCCGGCCGTCGTCCCCGAACAGGTGCTTGCGGAGCCCGCTGTGCTCGATCGTGAGCTGTTCCAGCACCTCGCCCACGCTCCCCCCGTCGAGCTCGAGGGCGTCCTTGCCCCCGACGAACGGCCGGAGCGGCATGGGGATCAAGACGGTGACTGCCATGCGACCTTCCGTTCCTCCAAGATAATGGGTTCCTGAGCGAACCCGGCGCGATCGTCCGACAGACGCCAGCTTTTTACCTCGCCGGCCCGCCCGCGCGCGACCCCGACGATGACGTAGCTGAGCCGCGGCCAAGCGTGCTCGCGGTCGAACGCCGACGGCTCGGGCGGGTGATCGGGGTGTGAGTGGTACACGCCCAACACCTCGAGCTCGTCGCGGTCGAGCCGCGCCTGCGCGCGCCGGAACGCCTCGGGGTCGATCAGATAGCGATTGCGTGCCGCGTCGGTCCGCTGGTTCGCGAGCGGCACGAGCTGCACGACGACGCCGCGATCGTCGTCGAGCATCCCGCCGAGCAGCCCGCACGCCTCGTGCGGGTAGTCGGCCTCGCCGTGCTGCCGGATGGCCGCGAGCTGCGCGGGCCCGAGCACCAGCGTCATGCCGCTCCCCCCACATCCCGCCCGGCGAGCCGGTGGTACTCACTGAGGTATCGCGTCCCGGAGTCGGGGGCGATGACGACCACTACGGCGTCGGACGGTCGGACCGTCGTACGGTCGGACAGTAACCGCCCTGCCGCCACGAGCGCGGCACCGGTGGACCAGCCGACAAACAGCCCCGCATCTCGCGCCAGCCGACGCACGGCGGCGTCCGCATCCTCCGTCGCCACGAACTCGGTGCGGCTCGGGACCGCCTGATCGTAGATCCCGGGGACGATCGCCGTGGCGAGGTGCTTCAGCCCTTCGAGGCCATGGAACGGCCCGTCGGGCTGCACGGCGACGAACTCGATGTGCGAATTCAGCTCCCGGAGCCGCTTGCCGGTCCCGATCAACGTGCCGGTCGTTCCCAGACCCGCAACGAGATGAGTGATCCGACCTCCGGTCTGCCGCCAGATCTCTTCGGCGGTCGTGACGGCGTGCGCGCGCGGATTCGCGGGGTTGTTGTATTGGTCCGCGTACCAGTATCGGTCAGGCTGCGCCGCCGCGAGCTCGCGCGCGCGCACGATCGCGCCGTCCGAGCCCTCGAGCGGATCTGTGAAAACGACTTCGGCGCCGTACGCCTCGAGCAGGGCTTTGCGCTCAGGGCTGGCGTTCGCCGGAACGCACACGGTGATCCCGATCCCCGCCGCGGCGCCGAGCATCGCGTAGGCCACGCCGGTGTTGCCGCTGGTCGCGTCGAGCAATCGCTTCCCGGGCAGTTCGCCCGAGGCGACGCCGTCCCGCAGAATGAACAGCGCCGCCCGGTCCTTCACGCTGCCGCCGGGGTTGAACCACTCGGCCTTGAGATAGAGCGGTGGTAAGCGGCGCTCAGAGGCGGTAAGGGGCGGTAGCGGGATCAATGGTGTGTTACCGACCAGCCCCCACAATGCGGGCTCGGGCTTCGCACCCCTGACCGCCTCATGCCGCCCCATACCGCCCCTTACCGCCGCGGTGCTCACGGCTGCGCCCCCTTGGCGATCGGTGCGCCCACCAGGTTCCCCCACTCCGTCCACGAGCCGTCGTAGTTGCGCACCTTCTTGTGGCCGAGCAGGTACTTGAGCGCGAACCACGTGTGACTCGACCGCTCGCCGATGCGGCAGTAGGCGATGATCTCCCCGCTGTTGAGCACCCCGGTCTGCTTGTAGAGCTGCTCGAGCTGGTCGCGCGGCTTGAACGTGCCGTCCCCGCCGACGGCCTGCGCCCAGGGGACGTTGCGCGCGCCGGGAATGTGCCCGGGCCGCTGCGCCGTCTCGGTCATTCCGGGCGGCGCGATGATGTCGCCCACGTACTCCGCGGGCGAGCGCACGTCTACCAGGGCGACGCCCTTTCCGCGCAGCGCGCGTTCCACCTCGGCACGCCGGGCGCGGAGTGCGAGGTTCGGCCGCTTCGGCACGGGATACTTCGTCGCGTGGACGACCGGCCGGGCGGTCACGAGGGGTCGGCTCTCCGCGCTCCACTTCGCGCGCCCGCCGTTCATCAACGTGGCATTCTTGTGCCCGTACAGTTGCAGCAGCCAGAAGGCGAACGCGGCAAACCAGTTGTTGTTGTCGCCATACAGCACCACGATGGTCTTCGGCGTCACACCGGCTTCGCCCATCAGCTGGGCGAACGCCTTGGCGTCGGGAATGTCGCGGCGCACGCGGTCATTCAGCTGAGACTGCCAGTTCCAACCAACGGCGCCCGCAATGTGACCCGAGTCGTATGCCGTCGTATCCACGTCGACCTCGATCAGGCGGATGCCCGGGTCACTGAGATGCCCGGCCACCCACTCGGTTGAGACGAGCACTTCCGGATGCGCGTAATCCACATCAACCTCCAAGCGAGCTAGACCCGACGGAGCGGTCGGGTTCGAGGTTACAGCAACGACGGTGCGGCGGGCCTAGTTCCCGGCTGTAGCCCCGGCGATCTGGTAGACCACCGGCTCGTCATGCTGGAGGTCCGCGAGCGAGATGCTCGAGAGCAGCTCATTGATGCGCTGCTCGAGCATCCGCCACACCGGCCGGATGCTGCACGACGCGTCCGGGCTACATCGCTGCGCGTCGACGGGGTGGAGGTCGCAGTTGACTTCGAAGGTGACGTGCTCGGAGGCGGCCATCACGTCCTTCACGGTGATGGCGTGCGGCGCGCGCGCGAGGTAGTAACCACCCTTCGCGCCGCGCACCGACTCCACCAGCCCTGCACGCCGCAGGCGGAGGAGGATCTGCTCGACGTAGTCGTGCGGAAGCTTTTCGTGCTCGGCGAGCTCGCGCGCCGCCACGGGGCCTTCCCCCGCGCGCCGCGCCAAGCCCAGCGAGACGATCAGCCCGTACTCGCCCCACGTCGTGATGCGCATGCAATCAATATGCGATGCATCGTATCGGGATTCAATGGGCGCGCCTCAGCGCAGGGCTCAAGGCTACCCCTGCCTGCACGCCGAACACGTTGGCCCCGTCGTTCCGTGTGAGCCAGAGCACGCGGCAGTTGACGTTCCATAGGAGGTGGCTGCTCGCGACGTCGGCCCCGAGCCCGCGGCGGAACCGCACGCCGACGAGCGGCCCGCGCGCCCGCAGCGGCCCGGAGACCGGCACGAGCGCCGCAACTGCGGGCCCGACGGTGCCGGCTTGGAACTCCCCGGTGCGCGGGCTGCCGAGCGCGAGCGAAAGATTGGCCCGTGCCTCGAGCGACTGGACGCCGCTGTTCGGGACCTCGAAGAACCGGCCCTCGATGAGCGCCACGACGTCGGGACCGGCGCCTAGCCACACCCCGAGCCCAAAGCCGAGGCTGATCTGACTCGTCGTGGAGACGGTGCCGCAGGAGCCAAGGATGGGCGTCTGCAAGGTGGATTCCGCCACGCGCGCGAGTCCCAGTGCGGTCGAGGCGAACGGCGCCACGCCGCGGGCTCCCACCGGATAGTAGTAGGAGTCGAGGCTGTACGACATGAGCGTTCGGGTGCACGAGCTGTCGCTCAGGTCCGGATAGCGGGCGATGGTGAGACCAGTCTCATTGTCGTCGCCGGTGATCAAGGCGACGGATGCGCCGTGGGACATGAAGCCGTGTGACACCCCGGACGCGTTCTCAATGGCGATGGATGATCCCGTCGGCCCGAGTCGCATGCGGCGCTGCGATGGAAGGGAGCGTGTGAGGCCGAGCAGTAGCGCGGCCAGGACCAGCGATGCCTTGCGCATGACCAACTGATACGACGAACCGCGTCGGATTTCAGTGACCGGCTGAAATGGGGCCCCGTGACGTCCGTCACGGGGCCCCCACACGGCGCGTCGGTTATCTGACGAACGCCCCCACGAGGAGCCCTGCCACGTTCATCCGGACGAGCCACGACCAGAAGGTCGCATTGTTCAAACGCCGGACCTTGTCGTACCAGATACCGTTGCCGATGGTCTGAACGGCGATGGTGGGCAGCCACAGGATCGTGGCGAACTCCATACCGGCGAGCGGGCCGCCTTGCACCCACAGCCCGCCCTTCAGCCGTCCGTAGAACCACGCCAGCAACACGCCGAAGAGCAGTGCGAGCACCCCGGACTTGAGAAGGTTCGGTCCCATCATCTTCTTCACTTCCTCGGGCGAGGTGGGCATGGTGCCGTATGCCTCCATCCCCTTCGTGAACACCTTGCCCCACATGACCCAGTCGGCGAGAAACGCGCCGACGCCCGCGATGAGCCCCGCCACGATCCAGTTCATGAGTGTTCCCCCGAAGAGAGTGTGTCCTCCGACGACACCCTACCGCCGCCGCTCGCCCGGAACCCCGAGCTCCGTCATCGCCCGCAGGTCCAGCACCGCGTCCATCTCTTTGTCCGTGAGCAGGCCCTTCTCGCGCACCAGCTGGCGTACGCTCACGTTCTTCGCCACCGCCTCCTTGGCGAGCTCGGCCGCGCGCGCGTAGCCGATGCGCGGTGCCAGCGCGGTGACGATCGCCGGGCTCCGCTCGAGCCAGTATGCGCACTGCGCCCCGTCGGCCTCGATGCCCTCGACGCAGCGTTCCGCGAACACACGGCTCGCGTTGGCGAGGATCTGGATCGTGAACAGGAGGTTGTGCGCGATCACGGGCATCATCACGTTGCGCTCGAGCTGTCCCGCCTCGGCTGCCGTGGCGATCGTCACGTCGTTCCCGATCGCCTGGTAGCACACCATGTTCACCATCTCGGCGATCGACGGGTTCACCTTGCCCGGCATGATGCTCGATCCGGGCTGCACGGCGGGCAGGGTGATCTCGGCGAGGCCTGTGCGAGGACCCGATGCGAGCAGGCGGATATCGCTCGCGATCCTCCCCAGGTCCACCGCGTAGGTGCGCAGCGCCCCGGAGAGCGCCGCGATGTCTCCCAGCGACTGCATCAGCTCGACGAGATCCTTCCCCTCCCTGAGCTCGAGCCCGGTGATCTCGTGCAGGTGTTTCACCATCAGATCCGGGTACTGCGGCTCCACGTTGAGCCCGGTCCCGACCGAGCTGCCGCCGATCCCCAGCTCCCGCAGCGCGTCAGCGGCGTGCACGATCCGGTCGCCGCCCCGCTCGATGGCGTGGCCGTATGCGGTGAACTCCTGGCCCAGGCGGATCGGCGTGGCATCCTGGAGGTGCGTGCGGCCCGACTTGACGATCGCGTCGAATGCCCGACCCTGCCCGAGAAAGGCCCGGGCGAGGCGCTCCACGGCGTCGCGCAGCGCGGGGAGCTGGGCGAGGGCGGCGAGACGGATCGCGGTCGGGATCACGTCGTTCGTCGATTGCGCCATGTTGACGTGATCGTTGGGATGGACGGGCCGGTATTCCCCGCGCCGGCCCCCGAGCAACTCGTTCGCCCGGTTGGCGATGACCTCGTTAACGTTCATGTTGTGCGAGGTGCCCGCGCCCGCCTGGTAGGGATCCACTACGAAGTGCTCGCGGTGCGCGCCCCCGAGCACCTCGTCCGCGGCCTGCACGATGGCGTCGGCGAGCTTCGCGTCGAGACGCTTGGTCCGCTTGTGGGTCAGCGCCGCCGCCTTCTTGATCCAGACGACGGCGTCCACAAACGGGGCGAGCGGCAGGAGCTGCGAGATCGGGAAGTTGTGGCGCGCGCGCTCCGTCTGGATCCCGTAGAGGGCGTCCGCCGGGACCGGCAGCTCGCCCAGGGGATCACGCTCGATGCGCGTCGCGCTCATCGCTCCCGCCAGTTCGGTGCGAGTGCCGTCGGTCTCAAGCCAGGAATCAACCATGAATGCTCAGGATCTGCTGCAGCGGCTGCCGACCCGCGCCCGGTTCGCGGGCGACACGCCAGTCAAGCTCGACTGCTTCCGCTCCGGGCGCCTGCTCGTCGGGCTCAATTGCTTCGAGCCCGGGCAGACGCAGAAGGTCCACGCGCACGCGGGAGCCGACAAATTCTATTTCGTCGTGAGCGGAAAGGCGAGGTTCGTGCTGGGAAACGAGACGATTGAAGCACAGTCCGGTGATCTCATCCTGGCACCCGAGGGCGTCCCCCACGGTGTGGAGCAGGCACTCGAGCGCACGGTGCTGCTCGTGGCGATCACACCGGCGCCCAAGGCCTAGCTCTCGCGGTCCGCTCACTTCGTCGGTTCGACCCGCAGCGCGTTGTTGAACCGGTTGAAGTACTCCGCCATTCCGATCACCAGCGTGATCTCAACGATCTGCCCCTGATCCCAGGCACCCGCCACCTGGCGGTACAGCTCGTCGGATACGTCGTGCCCCGTGCGGTGCACGACGTCCGCGTAGTCGAGCGCCGCGCGCCACCCGGGCTCGAGCGCAGCGCGCGCCGTCGGCGCGCCGCGGTCCTGCAACGCGTCCAGCAGCGCTTCGCTCGCTCCGTGCCGTCTTGCCAAGACGGTGTGTGAGTTGAGTCAGTAGCGGCAGCCGTTCAGGTGGGAGATCCGCACCCACAGGAGCTCCTTCAACAGGGGCGGCACCGTTCCTTCGTTCATGACCGTCCGGAAGTGCGCGATCATCGTCTGGAGGTGCTTGGGGCGCACCGCGACGGTGCGGAACATGTTGGGGATGTTGCCGCGCTCCCTCAGATACGTGTCGAAAATGGGCCGCACCTCGGGAGCAGCCTCCTCCGGCGTGAGCGGCGGCAGCCTCGGTCCCGTCATTCCCGCTTCTCCTTGTGTCCGCGGAACCATCCGATCTTCAAGAGCTCCGTCGCCGCCCGGTAGCCAACGCCGCGGACCAGCGCGTAGCCGCCCAGAATAGTGAGCAGCACGGCCGTGTAGAACCGCCACAGCAACAGCAGCGTGACCTGGCGCGCGCCGAAATCCCCGGCAAACCCCGACAGGAACGCCACCTCGACTCCGCCGCCCCCGGACGGCAGCGGCAGGAACAACGGCGCGTGAATCAGGGTGAGCGCCCCGAAGAACATCTGGCCGAAGGGCGGGTGCGGCTCGCCCCACACGAGCGCCGGCAGGATAAGGGCGCGCGCGGCGATGCTGACCACGGTGAGCACGGCACCGGCGCCGAGCAGCCACCAGGGGGCGCGGCGCACGTGCGCCCAGGCGACGCGCCACTGGCGTCGCACCCGGTGGCGGATCATCCCGGAGCGTACCATGCGCTGCAGCAAATAGATGACGCCGAGCACGAGCAGCGCGATGAGCTCAACGGCTACGAGCTCACCGGCGCGGTGGCGCCGCAGCCAGTGCCGCGCCTCAGTCTGCCAGTCGGGCACGTAGTACGCGATCAACGCACCACCCAGCAACATGAACACGGGCCATTCCGCGGCCACCTCGACGCCGATGGCCACGAGACTCGTGACCGGTCGGACGCGCGCCTCGTTGAGCCCGAGGAATCGAGCCGGCTCCCCGCCGAGGCGGTTTGGCGTGAGCGTCGAGGCGGCTTCTCCATATAGGTTGAGACGCACAGCGTCCTGGAAACCCAATCGCCCGCCCGCTGCCCACACCGCGAGCTGGATCCGCCAGGCGCGGACCACGCAGTCGAGCGCCACGAGTCCCAGGGCGAGAACGTGGCTCACGCCGGTGCGGC
>QHTZ01000120.1 GCA_003221005.1 Gemmatimonadota bacterium | reverse complement strand
GCGGCTCGCACCGCTCCCGAACCTCGACGGGCACGTGCGACAAGGGGACGCGCTGCTCGACCCGCTCACCATCGCGGCCTCACTCGCCGGCGCGCCCGGGCTCAGCGCCCGCCGGCCCGAGCTCGCGCGACTGGCCGACGCGCGACAGGCGCTGTTCAGTCTCTCGGGGCCGGCGAAGCGGGCGGTCGCTGGGGAGCTGGCGCGCGCCGAAGCGGCCCTGGCGGGCGACCTGCTCGAGCAAGCCACTGCCGCCCTGGACGGTCGCATCGGGGAGCTCATCGCCGCAGGGCGGGAACGCGACCTGTTCGATCGCCAGCGCGGTCTAGACGGCGCGACTCGTGCGCGGTTGCGGCGGCTGCGCGCCGCGCGCCACGCGCTGCGGGCGGCCGCCCGCCGCCTCGCGCGCGACGGCGAGGCCCCGTTCTTCGCGTTCGAGTCCCACTTCGGGGACATCCTGGCGCGGGGCGGCTTCGACCTGGTACTCGGGAATCCGCCGTGGGTGCGCGGCGAGCGCCTGCCCGCGCAGGTGCGGGAGACGCTCGGGCGGCGGTACCCGTCCTGGCGTCCAGCCGGCGAGGGTGGGTTCGCGCACATCCCCGATCTCGCGGTCGCATTCGTGGACCGGGCGCTCGAGCTCGCGGCACCGGGAGGCGCGATCGCGTTGCTGGTGCCCGCGAAGCTCGCCTCGAGCGGCTACGCGGCGGCCCTACGCGACCGATTGGGAGTCAGGACCCGAATCGAGCGCGCGGCGCCACTGGGCCGCGCGAGCGAGGCTTTCGCGGCCGCGGTGTACCCGATGGCGCTCGTGACGACGCGCGCCGAGCCGCAGCCAGCCGACCAGACCGCCACCGCGCTGGGGCCGAAATCGCAGGCACCGCAGGTCCCGCAGGGCGGCCTCCAGGGAGCCGGCCCGTGGATCCTAGCACCCGATGCGACGCGCGTCGCCCGCCGCCTGCGGGCCTCCTTCCCCACCCTGGGCGAGCGCTGGAGGCCGCAGCTCGGCGTGAAGACGGGCGCCGACGACGTGTTCCTCGTGCGCGAGCCCGCGGCGTGGACGCGACCGGCGGTTCGCGGGCGAGACATCGCGGCGTGGCGCGCGGAGCCCGGCGTCCATCTCGCGTGGACCCACGGCGCCGACGGGCGCGTGCTGCTGCAACTCCCGGGCGACCTCGCGCGCCTGCTTGCCCCGCACGTCGAGCGTTTGCGCCGCCGCACCGACTACCGTGGCGGACCGCCGTGGCAACTGTTCCGCGTCGGCCTGGCGTGCGCGCCACACCGGGTCGTGTGGCCCGACCTGGCACGGGGTCTGCGAGCGGCGGTTCCGGCGGTGGCGGTTGTGCCGCTCAACACCGTCTATGGAATCGCGACGCGGACAGCGGAAGACGCGCATGCGCTGGCGGCGCTTCTCAACTCGCGGTGGCTCACGGCCCTCGCGTGCCTCGTGGCCGATCCCGCCCGTGGCGGCTTCCGGCGCTTCAACGCCCGGGTCGTGGCCGGACCCGGTGGCCGACGCTCTCCAGCTCGACGGCTCGGACCGCCGTGCACTCGCCCGAGTGGCCCCGGGTTCTCTCTGAAGACCTGACGGCGCCGGAGGAGCCGCTCGCGCTGCTGTTACAGCCAGGCGCGGAGGCGCCGCCCGTGGCGGTCGTGGCACTCGCCGCGCGCGCTCTCGTCGGTCCGGAGCAGGGCGGGCTCGCGCTTCCCCAGTGGCTGGCCCCGCACCAGGTGCCGGCCGCGCGGCGGCTCTGCGGAATCCTGGACCGCTACGGCGGGGCCCTGCTGGCCGACGCCGTGGGACTTGGCAAATCCTATGTGGCTCTCGCGGTCGCGCTGGCGCGGCACGAGCCGTTCGCACTCGTCGTTCCGGCGGTACTCGTAGACCAATGGCGGGCGCTGCTCGCGCAGCACGACGTCAAGGCGCCTATCATCACACACGAGGCGCTCAGCGCTTCCACGGTCCGACTGTCCGACCGACCGATTGTCCGACTGTTTGTAGTCGACGAAGCCCACCGCTTCCGCAATCCCGCGACGGCGCGCTACCGGGCACTTGCGCGGCTCGTGGTCGGGACGCGGGTTCTGCTCGTCACTGCGACACCGGTGCACAACCGCCTTGGCGACCTCTTCCATCTCTTCCGGCTGTTTCTGCGCGACCACGCCTTCACCGGACTCGGGCTGCCGTCGCTCAGCCGCGCCGCCCGTGGCGATGCGCCGTCTGAGCTCATACCCGCGTTGGTGGCCCGGCTGAGCGTCGCCCGCTCGCGCGAGCGGGTCCGCACGGCTTACGCGTGGGCAGCGCGGTCGCTCGCGTTTCCGGAGCGGGGGCTGAGTCGCGTGGTGCGCGCCGGCACCCTTCCCGATGCCGAGCTCGGCGCAGTCGTGTGCTCCATTCGCGGGCTCCACGGCGGCAACCATGCAGCGCCGCTGCTGCGCCTACTTCTCTTCACGCGCCTCGCCTCGAGCTTGCCCGCCTTCCGCGAAAGCGTGGCCCGCTACGAGGCGTACATCGAGCTCGCCCTCGACGCCGCGCGGGCAGGACGGGCGCTCGGGCGCCGCGAGTTCCAGCGCTTGTTTCCGGACCAAGAGGGCGACGCGCTCCAGCTCGCGCTGTTCCCCATGCTCCTCGACCCGGGCTCGACGGTCGTTTCGACGCATGATCTTGCCCTCCTCCACCGCCTCCGCGATTTGCCCGCCAACGGCAGCGATCCCAAGGCCGAGGCGCTCGAGCGGCTGCTCGCCGCAGGAGAGGGCAAGACGATAGTCTTCGCGAGTGCTCGCGCCACGGTGCGCTACCTCGCGCGGCGGCTCGCAGGCCGGCGTGTGACCGCGGTGCTCGGTGATGGGGGATTGCTGGGCGGGACGCGCGCAACGGCGCGCGAGGTACTACAGGCGTTCGCGCCGCAGGCTCAGGGCGCCCCGCCACCGTGCGCGGCGCTCGAGACGGACCTCCTGATCGCGACCGACCTCCTGAGCGAGGGCCTGAACCTCCAGGATGCCGTCCGGGTGATCCACTACGACCTCCCCTGGAGCCCCGCCCGGCTGGCGCAGCGCGTGGGTCGGATCGACCGGCTCGGCTCACCCCACGGCGCGATCGAGACGGTGACGTTCCTGCCGCCCGCTCCGCTCGCGGAAGCCCTGCGGCTCGAGGAGCGGCTAGCCGCCAAGACCTGCGTGCAGTCCTCGGTCGCGAGCGCACAGCTCGAGACAATCGCAGGCGCCCGCGCGGCGGCCGGGCTCGATTGGTGCGACCGGCTGGACTCGCTCGCGCAACGCCGCTCGGCCGTAGCGTCGCATGGCTCTTGCTCTGCCGTCGCCGGAGCCGCACCGGCAGTGGTCCTGATTGTGCGGATCGGCGGGCTCGTGGAAGCGATCGTCGTGGACCGAGACGGCGCCCGCCCCGATCCCGCGCGCGCCGCTCATCAGCTCGAGCTCGCCGCGTCGGCGATGCAGCGCCCCGCGGATCGCGCCGTCCTGGCGCGCGCGATCGAGCAGTCGGCTCCGCTGGTGCGCGGCCGGCTCAACGCCATCGCCGACGCCCGCTGGCGGGCCGCAGAGCGCGACGGCCCCGGCCGCCGGCTCATCCCCTGGGCGCTCGCAGCCGCGCGGGCGGTGTCCCGGCGCGGCGACGGCGCGACGCTCGCACGGCTCGATTCCCTCGTCTCGAGGCTCGCCGCGGGAATGACGGCCGGTGAGGAGCTGCTGCTCACTGAGCTGCTGGAGCGCCGCGCGCCGCTCTCGGTAAGGGACCTCATCGCGTGGCACGAGGCGCTCCCGCCCGTGGAGTCTCCCGCCGAGCCCCCCGGCGCGGACCTCGTGGCGGCGCTGCTAGTCGGGTGACAGCTCACCCCCCGTCGAGCAGCAGCTCGCGCCGCATTACTTTCCGGCGTGCCCTTCTCCACTTTCCTGTTCGATCTCGACGGCACGCTCATAGACTCGGTCGAGCTGATCCTCCGCTCGTACCGGCACACGCTGCGCACCCACCGCGGCGTCGAGCCCCCCGACGAGCTGTGGCTCAAGGGCCTCGGCACCCCGATCCGGGTGCAGCTGCGCCACTGGACCGAGGACCCGGTCGAGATCGAGGCGATGGCGCAGACCTACACGACATACAACCTCGCGCACCACGACGAGCTGGTGCGGCCCTACGACGGCATCGTGGGCGCCGTGACTCGACTCAAACAGCGCGGCAAGCAGCTCGGCCTCGTCACGAGCAAAATCCGGAGCACCGCGTTCCGGGGCTTGCGCCTCTCAGGGATCGACGCCGCCTTCGACACGATCGTAGGGGCGGACGAGGTCGAGAACCCCAAACCGCACCCTGAGCCCGTCCTGCTCGCGCTCGAGCGGCTCGGCGCGGGCCCCAAGGACGCCGTGTTCGTGGGCGACGCGCGACACGACATCGTGTGCGGCCATGCCGCCGGCGTCGCCACCGCCGCGGCCCTGTGGGGTCCCTTCGACCGCAACCACCTCGAAGACCTGCATCCCGACTACTGGCTCGAGACGCCCGAGGACCTGGAGGACCTGCTGTGACCCGCTTCGTTCCCTTCGACCTCGAGCGCTTGCAGAGCACCTGGGAGAACCGGGTGCGCTACAACCTCTCCGAGTCGGGCGTGCACCCCCTCTCGATCCAGGAGCTGCTGGGCCTAGCGGGCGCCTCGGCGGTG
>QHTZ01000119.1 GCA_003221005.1 Gemmatimonadota bacterium | reverse complement strand
CCTCCTGACGGATGTCCACCTGGCGGCGCAGCCGGCCCTCCTCGAACATGAGCTGCGGCGCCTGCTGCCACGAGCGGTTGCGCTGGTAGAACGCCTTAAGCTCCTCCTCGGCCCCCCGCAGATCCCGCTCCGCCTCCGCGAGGCGCTCCTCGGCGAACTTGCGGCGCTCGCGCGCCTGCGACTGGCGCGTCTTGGCGTTGTACTCGTTCAGGTACGCAATGAAGCGGTTGGCAACGAGGGCCGCAAGCACGGGATCGTGCGCGTCCACCCTGAGCCGAACCACATTCGTCTTTCGGTCGACGTCGGTCGAAACGAGCTTGGCAAGCTGCTTGACGCCCTGGTACAGGCTATCCGCCGAATTCGTCCCTCCCGCGCTCAGAATCTGGAGCAGCGTGGCGGAGTCGGCCGCACCGGCCGGTACGCCCGGCGCCTGGTAACGGGCGAGGAGCACTTGCTGCATCAACTCCCGGCTCTGCACCAGGTCCGCGTAGAATTGTGGCGACTGGCTGGCATCGCTGCCGAGAGCCACGCCGAACTGGCCCGCGAGTCCCGCCAACCCTGCTGGGAAGCGACCACCCGGTCCCGCCTCCGGGACGAATGTCGTGGTGGCGGTATAGGTCGGCGGGACGAAGAGGGACACGACCGCCGTGACCAGCGCCGCCGCTACGGATAGGCCGACCACGAGGCGCCGGCGGCGGAGGAGTATGTTCACGAACTCGAGCGGGCGCGGCTCGTCCCCGAGCCCGAGCAAAGCGTAGCCGGGCGTTGCCGACGGTACCGCTGGCACCGGCGCCGCGGGTCCGGCCGAGGCGCCTCCGACTCGCTGTGGGTCAGCCATGGAGCGGGACTGCCACGCGTGGCCTCACAGTTTCGTGGCGATCGCGATGATCGCCACCGTGCTCGCCAGGATCTGCGCGATCGCGAGTGAACTCGCGGCTCGGCCCTGCCCGTGAACGGGCATGCAGCGCCGTAGCTTCGGCGACACGGAGGGCCGGGTGTCCTTGCGCTCCCCTGGCGTGGCTTTGCCCCTCCCTGCAATCTTCGGATGACGGCGTTGGCGAACGAGAATCCCATCCTCCGGAGCGTGGGTATCAGCTACGTCCAAGGCACCGTCCGCGGTCCTACCGGTAAGGAAGCCAGCGTTCGCTTCCTCATCGACAGCGGAGCGACCTACTCGCTGCTCCCCGACGCGGTATGGCAGGCCATCGGCCTCGCGCCTCAACGGGAGATGGAATTTGTGCTCGCGGACGGCACCACCGTCCGCCGGGCCGTGTCGGAGTGCCGGCTCGCGCTCCCGCACGGCGAGGCGCATACGCCCGTGGTCCTGGGCCAGCCAGGGGATGCGGAAGCGCTGCTCGGCGTCGTCACGCTCGAGATCCTCGGCCTCGTCTTCGACCCGTTCCGCCGCGTCCTCCACCCCATGCGCGCGCTGATGGTCTGACGACGCTCACCTCGTCACCACCACAATGATCGCCACCGAGCTCATGATGATCTGGGCGATCGACCCGAAGAGCCGAACATAGTAATCCGTGCTTTTCGTGGTATCCCTCACCGGCACTAACACCTCTGACCCTGGCCCCGGCTTCGGATCACTCTGCACGAACAGCGTATGGTGCCGCGTCCGCATCTCCCCGTTCGCGTACCGCACGCTCACGCGACCCTTCTCGGCCCGATGCGTGAACCCGCCCGCCGAGTTGATGTAATAGTCGAGGTCGCGTCCCTTCTGCCACAACACGCTCCCCGGTGAGTTGACCTCGCCCGTCACCCGCACGCTTGGCTCGTACTCCGGCAGATAGATCGAGTCACCCGGCTGGAGAATGATGTTGTCGCCCGACGTGCGGTCTTTCAACGCGTCGGGCAGATCCACGTTGATCCGCCCGCGGCCGTCCTGTGCCCGGTAGAACCGGATGCCTTGGGCGTAGGCCTGCCGCGTGAGCCCGCCTGCCCGGTCTAAAAGATCGGCCAGGCGGTCGTCCTTCGACTTCAAAGCGTAGGTCCCCGGGTACGTCACCTCGCCCTGGATCTGGACAGTCCGCTGCAGCTCGAACGCGGGCTGCCGCAGGATCAGCACGTTGTCGTAGGCCTTGAGCGCGACTTCAGGCGAGCCCGAGCCGGGGAAGGGAAGGCCCGGGGGACCGAAGTAGCGCCCCGAGGAGTCCCGCTCGAACAAATAGGTGGAGTCGAGCGGCACGCGCACCGTCGTCGCGAGCTGCCCCTTGGAACGATCCTCCGGCAACCGCGCGACCTCGGCTTCCTTGAGATCGGCGCCGATCCGCGGGCCCCGCGCGAGCAGCACCAAGTCCCGCAGCGTCATTCCCTGATGCCACGGATACGCGCCGGGCTTGTTCACCATCCCTGCGATCGCCACGTAATACTGACCAGTGAGCGCTTGCACGGAGTCGACCACCACCGAATCGCCATCCTCGAGCGCCATCGACGGCATGCTCACGGGCAGCGGAGGATCACCGGGAGGCAGCGGTCCTTGCACACTCCCTGAGGGTGCAGGGGTGAGGGCGACGTCAATGACCGCGCGGGGCGGCGCGCCCGGCCCGCGCTCTGCCGCCGGCATCAGGCGGAACACCGACAGCCGCTTCATCGCGGCGTCCGGCCTCAACCCCCCTGACGCGTGAATCAGGTCGACCAGGCTCTCACCCGGCTTGAGCTCGTAGACCGCCGGCCGGCGCACAGCCCCGGTGG
>QHTZ01000118.1 GCA_003221005.1 Gemmatimonadota bacterium | reverse complement strand
CGCTCCAATTAGCGAGCTGGATTCGGCGTCCGTTCTTCACGTAGTAGAAGCGGACGTTGTCTTCGAGTGCATTCGCGCGGCTGAGGTAGTAGTTGTTCTCATCCTGGTAGCGGAACATGATGCCGCACGCGCGGTCGACGTGCCCCGACACGGGCTTGCACTTCACGGAAACGCTGCCGTCAGTGAAGCTCGGCGACGGTGCGGCCGCTACCGGGAACCGGTAGTCGGTACGGTCGCTGTCGACCTGGGCCAGAACGTTCGGCGGACTGGGCGCGTCTGAAGCCGACTGCACAATCCAATGACCCACGCGGCCGCCGCCGGTCCGGCCGAAGGAAAAACCGGCCGGCGGCTGGCCCAGGGGCAGTGAATCGAAATGCCAAATGACCGCCGGTGCCGCCTGCCCGCTCAGCGGCGCGAGCTCAGTGGCACTCGGGCTTCGAGGGATGCCGAAGACAATGCTAACGGTGACCGCGCCCAACGCCGCCACAGCGAATCGAGGGGTTCGTTCCATTTCCTCCTCCTGCAGCTTGGGAATCGTTCGGCACCAGCACCCGTAGAACAGAACAGGATGCCTGCTCGCGTGGGCGAGTAGCAAGTAGACTCGGTGCGTGCCGTGTCGACCGCGACTGACTAGGCGCGGGGCGCCCGGTACCAACCGAGCTGCACGACCGATCCATGCCTGGCGCACCGTGCGAACCGCGTGCAGGCTTGATGGGTGGCCACCCGGACTCGACACCATCTGAAAGAGCGCATCGCACGACTCGAGCAGCGCTACGGGCCGCTGTGCGATCGGTGCCCGCTCACGTCCGGCTGTCGTTGGTATCTGGCGCGAGCCGCGCAATAGCTGCCGGTGCACACACTGCCCCGCGCGCGTGACCACTGTAGGCCGAGCCGGCTAGACCCTCCTGTACGTGCATCAGGCGGTTCCTCGATGGAACGAACAGACCCCTGAACGCTGCTCAACTCACTCCACCGGACCGCCCCTTAGGCAGACGCCCAGGCGGGGTATAATGCAGCCATGGGAGTGCCTGCCAACTCCTCATCGGACCAGCGGCCGTCGAACACCGACAGAGACGCGGGGACTCCTGGACGTAGGCTGGCGCAGCACGCGCCACGCCGAGGGAAGTTGTTCCACCTCCTCTGGCCGGTCACGTCCTATGTGGTGACGAATGTCACCGTGACCCTGTTCTGGCTGGTCTTCTTCGTCTTCAACAGGACTGTGGTGATCGGCCGCCGGAACGTCGGCGAGGACCGGAACACACTGCTCCTCTCGAATCACCAATCGATGCTCGATAGCTTTTTGGTGGGCCTAGCGGCGTTCTATCCCACGTCGTGGCTCAAGCCCCAGTTGATTCCCTGGAATCCGGCGGCGGCGGAGAACTTCTACAAGAACCCGCTGCTGGCCTGGCTGGCAGACAACTGGAAATGCATTTGGGTCCGGGAAGGGCGCCGCGACCTGCACGCCCTCCACCGCATGATTCAGGTACTACCCTGCGGCGTGATGACGCTCTTTCCCGAGGGCACCCGGTCGCGGGACGGCGCCGTGGGCCCGGGACGACCGGGAGCGGGGCTGCTGATTCTTGCGACTCGGCCACGGGTGGTTCCCGTCGCGATCGACGGGATGCAAGCGGTGCTCCCTATCGGCCGCTACCTCCCGCGGATCTTCAAGCGCATCGCCGTGTCCTTCGGCTCGCCCGTGGACTATACGGACTTGCTCGCAATGCCGCGTACGCGGGAGACGGCTCAGGCGGTGATCGACCGCGTGATGGCAGCGATTCGGGTCCAGCACGCCGAGCTCCGGCGCCGGCGGAGGCGCGACGTCGCGGCCGTGGACGAGGCACGGGGGTGATCGGCGGGTTCGGCCGAACGCCCTGAAACTGCGTGGCTTTCCGGGCGCCCTGGCCATCGGACTTGGGCCCAGGTCTACCGAGCGGTCACACGGATTTACCTGGCACTCGGGATACGTTCCCGGTTCCGGGACACGAAGGAACGCCGCGGGGGGCAGAAACCCCTGCCCGGCCACCCTGCTACCTTTCTCGGATGCCCAGAGACATTGACGTGGTGGGAGTCTGGCACGGAACGCCGTACCAGGTCGCGTCGGTGAGCAGCACCGCCGACGGGGTGTTTGTCGCCTCCGGTTCGACGGGCACGCACACGACGCACCCGAAGACCGGCCACCGGCACACCAAGGACCCGAGCTCGGGCACAAGCACCTGGCACGAGCAGCAGGTTCTCTCTGACGTCACCCTCGCGCAGCCCCTGCAGGTCATCGCGTTCTCGGGCGCCAAGCCGCCCGCGTGGGCAAAACCGCATGCGGACCGCCCGTCGCATGACACCTTCACCTTCCAGGCGCAGGCGGACGGCCAGGTACGGCTCGCCCTTGTGGGAGTGAGGGAAGCGGACGACGCGGTCATCGCCGTGACCAAGCAGGCCGCCACCGCGCCCCGGCTGTTTCGCCGGTACGCGCCGAACGTGCTCATGTGGACGGTGTCGTCCGACAAGGCCTAGTGCTCGTCCCAGCGCGTCTACCATGGCCTTAGTTTACCTTTCATGACCGCTCCGCTAAGCGTAGCCCGTCTGCCGCCTCGTCGGCGGCGTCGCCTGGGCCTGGTCGTGCTGGTCGTCCTGTTCGCCCTCTTGCTGCTCCTCTCCAATCTGGTCCCGCTCGCCGCCGAATGGTTCTGGTTCCAGGCCCTGGGTTACGAGCGCGTGTTCACGACCCGGCTGGTGGCCGAGGCGGTGCTCGGCGTGGGGGTCGGTGGCCTCGTGTTCGCGTTCCTCTACGTCAACCTGCGGATCGCCCAGCGCGGCCTCGCCCCGAACCCGCTGGTCGTCCAGTTCAGCTCCGGGGCCGCCGCCGTGGACGTCACCCGGCTGTTGCGCCGCCTGGCCCTGCCGACGGCGCTCGGCCTAGGGCTGCTGTTCGGCATGGGCGCCGCAGGCGGCTGGCTTAGCATGCTCCAGTTCCTGCACCGCACGCCGTTCGGCGTGACGGACCCCGTGTTCGGCCGCGACGTGGGCTACTACGTGTTCACGCTGCCGGTGATCGCGGGCGCGATCAGTCTCGTCATCGCCGTCACGACGCTCACGCTGCTCGCGACCATCATGTTGTACGGGGTGCGCCGGGACATCGTCGTGTTCCGCCGGCAGGTCACCGTGGAGCCGTCCGCCCGCCTGCACCTGGCGG
>QHTZ01000039.1 GCA_003221005.1 Gemmatimonadota bacterium | reverse complement strand
TTCTCGCACCCTGTGGGGCTGACGTGGGAGCACCTCCTGTTGCTGAGTGA
The DNA here is from genome assembly GCA_003221005.1 of Gemmatimonadota bacterium. Classification (GTDB taxonomy): domain Bacteria; phylum Gemmatimonadota; class Gemmatimonadetes; order Gemmatimonadales; family GWC2-71-9; genus AG25. The sequence goes on along the minus strand of QHTZ01000039.1, from coordinate 17,923 downwards.
CGGCTCCGTGCTCTTCGTGGAGAACCAGCGCGTGGGGCGCATCTCCCCCGACGGCAAGCTGACTCCACTGTGCGAGCTCCCGGTCGACCAACGCGGCTACGTCGCCGGACTCGTACACGGGGACTTGGTAGTCGCGTACCACCGGAGCGTGGGTGCGTACACCATTCCGGGCGGGCCGCAGCTCGCCGCTACCGGCTGGGTCATGCGGGGCGGGGGACCGGCGCAGGGTTGGGCTGCGCGGGCGTCCGCCCCGGTGCCCGAAGTGCCATTCGGCCCATTCCCGGCGGGCGTGGCGGATCCAGTTGCCCAGGTGGCCTACGTCCAAACCGACGCCGGCGCGACTATGGCACTGGCCCTCGCCGATGGGACCGTTAAGTGGCGCACGCAGAGCCCAGCAAGGCCGGTAGGGATCTGGAACGGTCGAGTCATTGTCCTCGAGCAACGCGACACGCTCGCGAGCGTGTTCCAAATGGCCCAGATCGATCCGGTGAGCGGCGCCGAGGTGGCGACCTCCCAGCCCATCCCGATCCCCGATTGGGGTTGGGGCCGCCCCACGCTCGCACCCTGGGGTGACCCCCTCACGACCGACGTGCGCATCGAGGGCGACCGAGCCCGCCTCAGCTGGGACATACTCATCAACGGCTGGCCGGGCGGAGCTACCATAAGACCGTACACGACCTCCGGACGTGGAGATGTCGACCTTACAAGCGGGGCCGTTTCCCTCGCTCCCATCAAGCGTGTGGAGGAGGCGAAACCCATCTCGAACCCGCCGTACCCGTTCGCTGCAGTCCTGGGTGGTCGCAAGTTCACGCTGTCATACGCTGCGACCGCCACGCTCACCGCGACGGATGCCAAGAGCGGCAAGAGGCTCTGGACCAGACAGCTCTGGAGTATCGTGGTGCCGGAGCGGGTCCGGGTCCCGCCGCCCTGAGCGGTCACATGGTTCGGCGGGGAGGCGGTTGGCACGCACCGAGACAACCAACCGCCCAACCCCCATCCGCCCTACTTCATGGTCGCCGGATTCTGGTAGATCATGAGGTGCGCGAACGGTGTCCCAGCAAACATGATGTACACGCCGCTCGCGTTCGGCTTGGTGGGAAGGCCGCTCGCCGCGGGATCGAAGGCCCACATCAGCATCCAGTGCGGAGGCTCCGCGACGTTCTTCGTGCCGGCCCCGGGCGCCATCACGATGTCGCCGGTGGCGGTCTCGTAGTGGATGCCGCCCTGCGCCATGTACGAGATTCCCGGCTCTGTATTGGGGGGCTTCGGCTGGCCGGTGAACGCCGCGGCGAACCAGGCCCAGGCGTTCTTGTCACCGCAGAACGGGGCTTTCGATTCATCGGGGATGATCGAGCAGGTGAACCCGTTGGAACCCGGCCGCACTTCCATGGTCATTTTTTTCGCCGCATCGATCCGGACGATCGCAGCCTTCGCGGAGATCGCGGCGGGCGCGCCCCCCTGGGCGGCTTGGATGAACTGCGCGTCAGTCATCATCGCAGCCTGGGCGTGACCCAGCGCCGGCAGCAGCAGCGCGGTGACGAGCCCGGTACAGCACGCCGGAAGCAGGCGCATACTTCCTCCTCGAGAAGGGTTAGGGACGGCCATTCTACGGCGTTGACAGCCCGGCGGTAAGAGGCTAGGCTACCCGCATGCAGCGCACGAGCTACTACTTCGCGTTTTGGTTTAGCCCCGCGGGGTCGTCGGCTTCGTGCGCCAGGGCGGCAGTGACCAGCTAGACCAAAGCCCAAACTCACATGAACCGACGGCCCCGGCGACTCACCGGGGCCGTTGGTTTTTCCGACCGTCTCGAGGAGCGCTGCATGATCATCGTTCTGCGTCCGCACGTCACCGAGGAGGAGCTCGCCCAGGTGGTCGAGCAGGTGCGCCAGCTCGGCCTCACCCCCCACATCTCGCGCGGCGTCACGCGCACCATCGTGGGCTGTATCGGCGATGAAGACCGGCTGCGCGAGGTGCCGATGCTCGCCTTCCCGGCGGTCGAGACGGTCGTCCCGATCGAGAAACCTTACAAGCTCGCGGCGCGCGAGTTCGCCGCAGGGGACACGCAGGTGAGCCTGGGTCAGGGAGCCGTCGGCGACGGCGCGGTCCACGTCATCGCAGGACCGTGCTCGGTCGAGGGCGAGGCCATGCTGCTGCAGACGGCCGAGGCCGTGAGGGCCGCCGGCGCGGCGGCGCTGCGGGGCGGCGCCTTCAAGCCGCGCACGTCGCCCTACGCCTTCCACGGGCTCGGGTCGGAGGCGCTCGACATGCTGGTCGTGGCGCGCGCGGCGACGGGGTTGCCGATCGTCACGGAGGTGCTCGACACGCGGCACGTCGCGCTCGTCGCGGAGAAGGCCGACTGCCTCCAGGTGGGGGCTCGCAACATGCAGAACTTCGCGTTGCTGACCGAGGTGGGGGAGTCGGGGAAGCCGGTGCTCTTGAAGCGCGGGCTGTCGGCGACGCTCGAGGACCTGCTGCTCGCGGCCGAATACGTCCTGGCGCGCGGCAACCCGCACGTGATGCTGTGCGAGCGTGGCATCCGCACGTTCGAGCGCGCGCTCCGCAATACCCTCGACATCGGGGCGGTGCCCTATCTGAAGCGGGAAACCCATCTCCCGGTGCTCGTGGATCCGAGTCACGCCGCCGGACGCCGCGACCTGGTGCCGGCGCTCGCGCTCGCGGCGGTGGCAGCTGGCGCCGACGGCCTGTTGATCGAAGTGCACCCCGATCCTGATCACGCCCGCTCGGACGGCGATCAGTCGCTGCGGCTCGACGGGTTCGCCGACCTGATGGAGCGGATGCGCGACGTGGCGAGCGCGCTGGGGCGGCAGCTGGCGGAGTCGCCGGCTCAGCTGCTACGACGCTAGAGTGACCTTGAAGCCCTTCGACTTGAGGGAGGTCACGAGTCCCGCCTTCTCGACCGACTTCATGTAAGCCTCGTCGGGGCTCACTTCCTTCTTCTCGACAAGATCGACCAGCGCGTCGTTCAGCGTCAGCATGCCGAGCTGCTTCGACGTTTGGATGATCGAGGGGATCTGGAAGGTCTTGCCTTCGCGGATCAGGTTCGAAATCGCGGGCGTGGTGAGGAGGATCTCGCGCGCCGCGACCCGCCCGCCGCTGACCTTCTTGCACAGCGTCTGCGCGATCACGCCCTTGAGCGACTCGGAGAGCATGACCCGGATTTGCGACTGGCGGTCGGCCGGGAACTGGTCGATGATGCGGTCCACAGTGGAGGCCGCGGTCGTGGTGTGCAGCGTGCCAAACACCAGATGCCCCGTCTCGGCGGTCTCGATGGCGATCGCGATCGTCTCGAGGTCCCGCATCTCGCCTACGAGCAGGATATCGGGGTCCTCGCGCAGCGCCGCCCGCAGGGCGGACCGGAAGCTCTCGGTGTGGATGCCTACCTGACGCTGGGTGATGACGCATTTCTTGTTCTCGTGCACGAACTCGATCGGGTCTTCGATCGTGATGATGTGATCGGTGCGGTTCCGGTTGATGAGGTCGATCATCCCGCAGAGCGTGGTGGACTTCCCGGATCCCGTCGGTCCGGTCACGAGCACGAGCCCCTTCGTGAGGTAGCAGAGCTGCTGCACTTCCTTGTTGAGGCCGAGCTGCTCCGCCGACACGACCTGCGCCGGGATCACGCGGAACACGGCAACCGGACCCTTGCGGTCGCGCGCCGCGTTCACCCGGAAGCGCGCCAGCCCGGCGATCTCGTAGGCGAAATCCGAGTCTCCCGTCTCCTTCCACTCGACGCGGTTCCGCTCCGGCATGATGGCAAGCAGCAGCAGCTCGAGCTGATCGCCCGAGACGGGTGGCGGCGCTTGCCGGGCAATCTCGCCGTTGGTTCGGAACAGAGGCGGCTCGCCCACCCGCAGGTGCAGGTCGGACGACTTGGATTGCACGAGCCGCTTGAGCAGCTCGCCGAGCGCCCGCTCGGCCGCCTGGTACTGGGAGGCGGCGAATTCGCCGGGGAGCGCAGGCCGTGGCGCCGGTGCGGGCGCGGTCGCGGCGGGGGCGTCCACCATGGGCGCCGCAGCGATCGCGGAGGGCCGGGGCGGCCGCGGTGGCGCCACGGGCGGGGCAGGGTCGGACGCTTCTGCCTGCTCGAGCGGCGCCACCACGGCCGTGAGCCGGCCCTGCTCCGGGACGATGCGCACCAGCACGAGGCCGCGGTCCGCCGCGTATTCGAACTCGGTCTCCGCCATCTTGTCGATGTGGTCGGCGGATTCCGAGGGTGCCACCTCGACCAGCAGGGCGTAGATGTGCTGGTCGGTGAGCGGCTGGCGGCTCACTCTGCGCGGCTTGCCCCCCTTCACCATGGTCACCGGCTCGTCGGGGAGGAGGTACAGCTGCTCCCCCTGCTCGCGCAGCAGGAGGTCGACGAAGGGATCGATCCGCGCGGGCATGGCCTAGTCCAGCGGTCGCGCGTACATGACGTGCGTCCGGTTCACGTAATGCGTGGCGGCATGCGTCCACACGGCGAAGAAGGGATCGCGGGAAGCGTTGAGGTAGTCGAGCAGGCGGGAGTGCTGCGGCGGCAGCTCTACGCTCGCCCAGCCACCGATCGTGGACCCGCCGGCGAGCACCAGCTCCACGCCGAGCAGCTTCGCCGCCGAGAGGCGTGCGGGGTCGGCGATCGGCGCCTGCCGGTCCGTCGAGACGGACACTGTGTGCGCCTTCGACACGAGCAGGGCGTCCGCCCCGTCCGCCGGCCGGAACGCGAAGAAGCCCTCGGGCCGGTTGAGCATCTCGAGGACCGACTCGGCGCCGTCGTGCTGGGGGAAGCGTTCCATCACGAAGACATCACCCTCCCGCAGGTCGCCCTCGGTGAGGAGCAGGTGGGCTGGGACGGCGGTGCGGGGGAGGGCGAAAGACACGGGAACAACTTAAAGACGTCTAGGAGCAGCGTCTAGGTGAAACGTCGAGAAAAGGCGTAGAGAGGACTACCGCTGCCTGCACTGGACAGAGGCGGGCGGGATTCGCCCGCACTCGATCTGCTGGTCCATCCCGTTGGCGATGGGCCCGCATGCGGTCGTCTGCGCGCCTTCGTGCGCGGCCTCCTGCGTGGGGCCGAGCGCGGTGGCGCAGTTGCTGCGGCCGTGATAGTCCATGCACACGCGGCACTCGACCTTGGCGCGAGCCGTGGTCATGAAGAAGAAGAGCGCGGCGACGGCGAGCACGGCCGCCAGGGTGTAGAGCGTCGAGCGTTTCATGGGCAGTCCCGTGGGGAGTGTGCTAAGCTAGGCGGTCCCGCGGGACTGTCAAAGAACAGGCCCCGGTGTGGCTGGCGTGCGACACTGGGGGCATTGCGGGCGCGCCCCGCGTGGCGCACGTTCTCTCAGTTCATAAGTGGCCGGTCCCTCCTCAAAGTCCCTCTGGCCCTGGAGCACGCGTATGAGATTCCTCACCGTCACATCCATCAGCCTGATCGGCGGGCTCGCACTCGCGAGCTGCGTCGATCAGGTGGCGCTCGGGCCGCGGAGCTCCGCCCCGACGTCTATCTCTGCCTCATCCGTCGCCGCGGCGGGCGGCGCGAGCTCCTATGTGATCCAAAGCACCGGGAACGCGGTGCCCGCCGGCCTCGCCGACGCGGTCAGGGCCGCCGGTGGCACCCTGACGAGCACGCTCCCCCAGATCGGCGTCGCGTTCGCAGTCTCGAGCGACGCGGGCTTTGCGGCCCGCGTCGCGAAGCTCGCTGGTGTGAGCTCCGTGACCGCGGACATGGTCGTGCAGTGGGTCGATCCCAAGGAAGCCGCGATACCGCTCGATGCGGACGCGAGCGGCGTCGTCGGGGGCACGAGCCTCGGCAGCGACGAGACCTTTTTCAATATCCAGTGGGCGGTCAAGGCGGTGCACGCACCCGAGGCGTGGGACGCCGGGGCACGCGGCGCAGGGGTGCGCGTTGCCGTCATCGATGGCGGGTTGAACAACCTCCACATCGACCTCAACGGCAGCGTTGACGTGGCGCACTCGGCATCGTTCGTCCAGAATTTCGCATTCAACCAAGATGTCCCTTGTACACCTCCTCCCGGTGGCACGTGCACCACGTTCTCGCATGCCACACACGTGGCGGGTATCGTCGCGGCGCGGGACAAGCGGTGATCCGCGGGATCGTCTACGCCGCGACGCCGATCGCCCAGGGTGGCGCCGGCGCGGACATCATCAACATGAGTCTCGGCGCGATCTTCCCGCGCCAAGGCGTGGGGGCGGCACAGTTGGCGGTAGCCCTGGGGAAGGCGACGACGTACGCCTACCAGCAAGGCGTTACTGTGTTCGCGGCCGCAGGCAACGCCGCGGTCGACTTCGACCACACCGCCAATATCATCGACCTGCCGGCGCAGTCTCCGCATGTGCTCGCGATCTCGGCGCTCGCGCCGGAGGGCTTCGCGCTGGGCGCAACGGACTACGACGATCCTGCGTCGTATACCGATTTCGGCCAGTCCGTGATCGACTTCGGGGCGCCGGGCGGCGATTTCCGGCTCTTCATTCCCTTCACGCCGCCGGCGCCGAACCCCAACCCCAACTGCTCGCTACCACGGATCCCGACCGGGTTGATCACCGCCCCCTGCTACGTATTCGACTATGTCATCAGCCCGGGAAGCCTCGGCCCGGTGAACAACGTGTATTTCTTCGCCGCCGGGACGAGCATGGCCACGCCGGCCGCGGCAGCTGTGGGCGCGCTGATCATCGAGAAGTACGGCCGGATCGGGCCCGCCGGGGTTGCGGCAGTGCTGCGCCACTCGGCGGATGACCTCGGCAAGCCGGGGAACGACGACTTCTACGGCCTCGGGAGGGTGAACGCGCTCAACGCAGTGCAGTGACGCCGCAACGTTTCCGAGAATAGACCGGGCCTGCCGCGCGGCGGGCCCGGTTCGCGTTCGGGGTCTCAGCGCGAGGGCTCATGGAACTGCGCCTTCTCGGTCGAGCCTTCCATCGCGAGCGTCGCCGATTGGCCGTTCGTCGCGATCTGCGTGACCTCGTCGAAGTAGCCCACGCCCACGAAGTCCTGGTGCCGCACCGCCTCGTACCCCTCTCCCTGCGCAGCGAACTCGCGCTGCTGCAGCTCCGCGTAGGCCGCCATCCCACGCGCCGCGTACTCGCGCGACAGCTGGAACATGCTGAGGTTCAGCGCATGGAAGGCGGAGAGCGTGACGAACTGGAACTTGTAGCCCAGCGCGCCCAGCTCGCGCTGGAACGAGGCGATCTGCCGCTCGGACAGGTGCCTGTTCCAGTTGAACGACGGCGAGCAGTTGTACGCGAGCAGCTTGCCGGGGAACTTCGCGTGGATCGCTTCCGCGAACTGCGTCGCTTCGGCCATGTCCGGCTTGGAAGTCTCGAACCATAGCAAGTCGGCGTACGGCGCGTAGGCGAGGGCACGCGCGGTCGCCGCCTCGATGCCGTCCCGTATCCGGAAGAAACCCTCGGTCGTCCGCTCGCCGGTCAGGAAGCGCCGGTCGTACTCGTCGGTGTCGCTCGTGAGCAGGGTGGCGCTATTCGCGTCGGTGCGCGCGATGAGGATCGTGGGCACCCCGCAGACATCGGCGGCCAGCCGGGCGGCGATGAGCTTGGTGATGAACTCGCTCGTGGGCACGAGCACCTTGCCCCCGAGGTGGCCGCATTTCTTGACGGATGCGAGCTGGTCCTCGAAGTGTACGCCCGCTGCTCCGGCGGCGATCATGTTCTTCATGATCTCGAACGCGTGCAGCGGCCCTCCGAAGCCCGCCTCCGCGTCCGCCACGAGCGGCGCGAACCAGTAGGTCGAATGATCGTCTTTCAGGTGATGGATCTCGTCCGCGCGCTTGAGCGCGTTGTTGATGCGCTCGAGCACCATGGGCACGCTGTCGGACGGATAGAGGCTCTGGTCGGGATACATCTCCAGCGCGTGGTTCGCGTCCGCCGCCACCTGCCAGCCGCTCACGTAGATCGCCTTCAGCCCCGCCTGCACCTGCTGAATCGCCTGATTGCCGGTGATCGCGCTGAGCACGGCGACGAACGGCTCGTCGTGCAGCAGCTGCCACAGGCGCGCGGCGCCATGGCGCGCCAGCGAGTGCTCGATGGCAATCGAGCCCCGCAACCGGTACACGTCGGCCGCAGCGTAGGAACGGGTGATCCCGGTCCAGCGGCCCCTGGTCTGCCACTCGCGCTCGAGCTCGCTGATGATGTCCTGACGGTTCATCGGACAACTCCCTCGTGGTGAACGGATCGCGCCTGATCCCTGATCACCGATTGCAAGTCTCGTGCAACGGCGCGTCCGCCATTGGGGAAGGTAGCCTGATCCGGCTGGTTCGGACCACCCGGTCGGGTAGCGCGGCGGATACATTTCACCGCCCTGCTGCGGGAGGCTCTCGCTTGACCAGGAGTGTGCTCGTCACGGGGACGAGCTCAGGGATCGGTGCGGTGGTCGCCCGGGAGCTCGCGCGCCAGGGTTTCGGCGTGTTCGGGACCGTGCGCCGGGCCGAGGACGCGGCTGCCGTCACGGCCTATGGGGCGACCCCCGTGCTCATGGACGTGACCGACGCCGCGAGCATCGCAGCCGCGCGCTCCCAGGTGGAGCGCGCGCTCGGCCCCGGGTCGCTCGCCGGGCTCGTGAACAACGCCGGCATTGCCGGCGCCGGGCCGCTGGAGCTCATCCCCCTCGAGGAGTTCCGCCGGGTCCTCGAGGTGAACCTCATCGGCGTGCTCGCAGTGACGCAGGCGTTCCTGCCGCTCCTCAAGGCGGCTCGCGGCCGCATCGTGAACGTCAGCTCAGTGTCAGGGCGGGGTGCCCTGCCGTTCATGGGCCCGTACGCCGCCTCCAAGTTCGCCCTCGAAGGGATGTCCGACAGCCTGCGGCGTGAGCTGCTCCCGTTTGGGGTGCGGGTGATCATGATCGAGCCGGGGAGCGTGCAAAGCAGGATTTGGGATAAGGTGGCGGCGATGGACCTGGGCCGTTATCGCGCCACGGCCTATGGTCCCGTACTCGAGCGGTTCCGCGATGCCGCACTGCGGGGCGCCAAGCGGGCGCCCCCGGCCGACATCGTGGCGCGGGCGGTCGCGCGGGCCCTCACGGCGCGCCGGCCGCCGGTGCGGATGCTCGTGTCTGAGCACCCGATTATCGACCGCCTGCTCCTGAGGCTTCCCGACAGATTGCTGGATTGGCTGATCGTGCGGTCGGTCTGGAAACTCAAAAGCCCGGAGTCAGACTGAGCTCGACGTACCAGCCTTTGTCCGGGCGCTGGAACGGCCGCACGAAATCGATCTCTCCCACCGCGTAGCCGAACACGTTGATGCGCAGCGCCGCGCCAGCGCTGTACACCGGCTTGTTGTCGCCACTGCAGAAGGAGGCTTTCCCGCCCTGGCAGTACGCGACGCCGCCGTCGGCGAAGAGGGCGGCCTCGATCGGGAACGCGCCGTAGTAGCCGTTCCCCAACCCCAGCACGCCGAGCAGCGGGAAGCGCAGCTCGAGATTGCCGACGAACAGGCGCGAGCCGAGCAGCCGGTCGAACGCGGGGCAGGCGCCCGTGCTCTGCGGACACTCCGCCGTGCTGAACGAGCCGATGTCGTAGCCCCGTACGAGACTGGGGTAGCCCAGGTATAGGGGTGTGAGCCGGTAGTCTTCCGCGCCGCTGCCGTAGCGGCCGTAGTGCATGATCCGGGCGGCGATGGTGAAAGGCCGCACGGGCATGAAGTAGCGGCGGTAATCCGCGAGCAGGTTCACCCAGGTGAGCGTGCCGGTTGCGGGCGACACCTCGAGGCGGTACCGCTGGCCGAGGATGGGGCTCGTGGCGCCAAAGAAGGCGTTGTCGTACACGAACGCCGCGTTCGCGATCCCCAGGTTGATGTCCGAGAAGCTGGGCCCGCTCGTGAGGCTGTCGTAGAGCAAGAACCCATCAATCTGGGAGATCGCCTGCGTCTCGATCTGCGTGTCGAAGCTGACGTTGTCGATCCCCGCGGAAAACTCGACCCGCGCTGCCGAGCTGAAGGGGTAAGCGGTCATCAGGTCGAGCTCGCGGTTGGTTTGCCGGAACAGCCTGACCTGTTCGATGTAGGCGGGTTCGCACTGCGGCGTGCACACCGTGCCGCTGCCGATACCGTAAGCGCCGGAGTAATAGGGGACCTGCTGCGCGGCGAGGCCCCAGTTCCAGCGGTGGCTCAAGTTCTGGTAGGCGAGCAGCGCGGAGATGTCCTTGAACCCGCCGTTCGCTTGCAGGGCCGTCACCAGATTGTGGTTGCCGAGCATGTCGCTCCAGTACATGCCCACGCCGCCGCCGACGTAGGTGCCAAACCGGTCGGCGCCGACGGCGAGCGAAGGCTGGGTCACAAAGTCGAGCGATAGGTTGGCGCTATACGGCCTGACGAGGAAAGCCGAGTCGGCGGGGAGTCCCGTCTCGGGGTCATGCAGCGCGGCCACCAGCGTAGTCGAGAGGCGCTGCAGCGGCGGCAGCGCCGCCGCATTCACGCCTGCGGCTGGCTCCGCCAGCGGGCCGCCGGCGAGCGTCTGCGCCGAGTCAATGGCGTACAGGCTGTAGCCCGACGCCTCGTACAGGCCGTAGACGAGACGACCGCTCTGCTGTGCCACGGACAGGGCCGGGCTCAGCTCAGTGATGCCGCTCGCCCCTGTGTACAGGTTCGTCACTTGAGACAGGCGGCCGCTCGCGACCTCGATGCGGTACACATTCGAGATCCCGTTGCGGTCAGAGACGAAGTAGAGGCTGCGGCCGTCCGGAGTCCACTGGGGATTGATATTCTTGGCGTCGGCGAACGCGGCCAGCCGCCGGATCGCGCCGGTCTGGGCGTCCAGCAGCGCCAGTTCGTAGTTTCCGTACCGCAGCTCCTCGAGGTTCGTGGAGAAGCGGTCCGTGACGAACGCGATCTCGCGGCCGTCCGGGGACCACGCTGGCTCGAAATCGGCGTACGCGTCATTGGTCAGGCGCTCCAGCCGGTTCGCGACCAGGTCGTAGCGGAACAGGTCGCTGAAGCCCTGAGCGAGCGCCGCGAACGCGATCGAGCGCCCGTCGGGCGACCACGTGGGGTTGAAGATCTCCCCGACGTCGGGGACGGGGATGTCGCGCTCCGTGCGGTGGCTCGCGACGTCGAGCACGGAGAGCACCGCCTTGCCGTTGACGACCGCGCCGAAGGCGAGGCGCTTGCCGGCCGCGTCCCATGCACCCGAGGAGTTGATGAACTCGAGACTCTGGTAATGGGGGTCGAGCGCCGTCTCGATGATGCGGTGCGTGACCTCACCGGTGCGCGCGTTCGCGAGGTACAGGTCGATCGAGAACAGGCCGCGCTGCGAGAAGAACGCCAGTCCGTTGCCGTCAGGGCTCAGGGCGGGGGCGACGTTGAGGCCGGGACGCTTGTCCCCGCCCACCAGCAGGCGACCGTACGTCTGGGGCACGTGCGTCACCTGGCGCACCGGCTGGTAGGCGGCCTCGATCTCGTGGTGCCACTCTTTGACCAGCGAGTCGGCCTTGACGCCGGTCACCTGCGCGAGCGTGAGCTCCGCATCCCCGGTCCGGCCCGCCTTGCGCAACACGTCACCCACGATCGACTCGCCGTAGCGGCCGGCGAGGAACGCCCAGAACGCCTGGCCGTAGCGGTAGGGGAAGTAGCGCGGGTCGTACAGCTGCCGCATGCTGGGGAGCTTGTGGTGCTCGGCCGCGTCGCGCAGCCACATCGCCGTGTTCGGATCCACCGGGCCGATGGAGAGGTACTCGGCCATTCCTTCGATGAACCAGAGGGGCAACCGCGCGGCGCCCGGCAGCCGGAAGTTGACGCCGAGTCCCTGCCCCGTGATGTCGTACTGGAAGGCGTGCACCAGCTCGTGGCCGATGACGTGGTCGGTCTGTGCGAGCGAGCCTCCGAGCGGCAGTACGATCCGCCGCTTCAGGACTTCCGTGACGCCGCCCGTTCCCTCACCTAGCTCGCCGGCGATGGCGTTGGTCTGCTCGAACTCGGGGTGGCTGGCGTAGAGAATGAGGGGCTGGCGGCCCCGCAGCTTGTAGCCCAGGAGCTGGGAGTAGCGGGCGTACCACCGCTCCGCCATGCGGCCCGCTTGGCTAGCCGCGGCGCGCTCGGTGGGATAGAAGTAGACGTCGAAATGCTCGGTTTTTAGGACCGAGAACTTGAAGTCGTCGTATTCGACCTTGTTGCGTCCGAAGTACTGAGCCGACAGCGGAGTCGCGCCGAGGACCAGCGCGAGTGTCCCGACGAGGACCAAGGCGGGACGGAACAGTCCGGATCGCGGGGCGCGCATACGCAACCGTCTACCCCGGACGTGCCGTGCGGTTTCCACGCACCGATCTACGTCACCTTCCCGATCGGGAGCTTGCGAAGGCGCTTCCCCGTTGCCGCGAAGATCGCGTTGCACACGGCGGGCGCGATCGGCGGGGTGCCCGGCTCGCCGACGCCACCCTGCGCGTCACTCGACGCCACGATGTGCACCTCGATCTCGGGCATCTCGGCCATCTTGAGCATCCGATAGTCAGGGAAGTTGCTCTGCTGCACTCGACCCTTGTCGATCGTGATCTCACCCCACAGCGCCGCCGTGAGCCCGTACACGATGCCGCTCTGCATCTGGGCTTCGACGGTGTCCGGGTTCACCACCGGCCCGCAGTCCACCGCGCATACCACCCGGTGTACGCGCACCTCGCCGTCCCCGTTGATTGAGATCTCCACGACTTGGGCCACGTAGCTGTCGAACGCTTTCCATACGGCGATGCCCCGAGATCGTCCCATCGGCGGCGCCGTGCCCCAGCCCGCCTTGCTCGCGGCGAGGTTCAGGACCCCGAGATGCCGCGGCGCCTTGGTCAGCAGGTCACGGCGATACTCGTAGGGATCCCGCTTCGCCGCGTGCGCAAGCTCGTCTACGAAACTCTCGACCACGAATGCGTGGAACGAGTTGTTCACCGAGCGCCAGAACCCCACCGGGATGCCCGTGTCTGTCAGTACATAAGACACGTGAACGTTGGGAATGCCGTACGGCATCCCGACGCCGCCCTCGACTGCCTCCTCGTCGAGGCCGTTCTTCACCGTCTGGGGAAACACCCGGGTCATGATGGACGGCGCGACGATCTGGTGGGTCCACGCGACCGGTATCCCTTGGGCGTCGAGGCCCGCCGCCAGGCGGTGGTAGCAGGCCGGCCTGTACAGGTCGTGCTGGATGTCGTCCTCGCGCGACCAGACGACCTTCACCGGCGCGCCGGTGGCCTTCGACGCCTCGAGCGCTTCCTGAATGAAGTCGAGCTCGAACCGCCGCCCGAACCCACCTCCTAGGTACGTGGTATGGACCTTCACTTTGTCGGGCGCGACGCCGCCGATCTGGGCGCCGATCCCCTGGGCGCCAGTCTGGAACTGGGTGGGCGCCCAGATGTCCACGCCGTCAGGCCGGACGTGGGCGGTGCAGTTCATCGGCTCCATCGTCGCGTGCGCGAGGAACGGGAGCTCATAGGGGGCCTCGACCCTCAAGGCTGCCGTGCTGAGCCCGGCAGCAGGATCACCGTCGTGGCGCGCCACGACACCTGGTTGGTCCGCCCGCTGCGCGAAGAGCCGAGAGATACTCCCGCTCGTGACGCCGGCGTTCGGGCCCTCGTCCCATTTCACCTCGAGCGCGTCCCGGCCCTGCTTCGCGGGCCAGTAGCCGTCGGCCAGCACGGCGACCCCCGAGGAGATCTGGACGACCCGGCGCACCCCGGGGACCGCCTGGGCCTTCGTGGCGTCGAAGCTCGCCACCTTGCCGCCGAACACCGGGCAGCGGGCGACCACGGCGACGAGCATGCCGGGCACCTTCACGTCGATGCCGAACTGCGCGCTGCCGTCCACCTTGGGGGGCGTGTCGAGCCGCCGCACGCGCGTCCCCAGGATCTTCCAGTCTTTGGGATCCTTGAGTGGCACGTCCTGTGGCACCGGGAGTGTCGCCGCAGTGGCGGCGAGGGCGCCATAGGTAAGGCGGCGCTTGGTCGGTCCGTGGACCACCGCGCCGCGCTCGGCGCGACACTCGGACTTGTTGACCTTCCAGGTCTGGGCTGCCGCGGCGACGAGCATCTCACGCGCCGCTGCCCCCGCCTTGCGCAGCGGCATCCAACCAGCACGCACGCTCGTGCTCCCGCCGGTGCCCTGCATCCCGAACAGGGGATTGATGTATTCCTTCGCCGCCGGCGCGAACTCGATCCGCACCTTCGTCCAGTCGGCTTCGAGCTCTTCGGCGAGGAGCATCGGGAGCGAAGTCGTGACCCCTTGTCCCATCTCCGAGCGGTCCACCATCAGCAGGACACTCTCATCCGCGCCGATGCGAACCCACGCATTGGGCGCGAACGGGCCCATTGGGGCCGCTCGCAAACGACTGGCGCCCGGGAGGTAGAAGCTGATCACCAGGCCGGCGCCCACGACCCCGGCGGTCTCGAGGAATTCACGCCGGGTGACGCGAGTCGGAGTGCTCATTGTCACGCTCCCTTCGCGGCGCGGTGGATGGCGGCGCGAATCCGCTGATAGGTCCCGCAGCGGCAGATGTTCGTCATCGCTTCGTCGATATCGGCGTCCGTCGGGTGGGCCGTCTGGGCGAGCAAGGCGGCCGCGGCCATGATCTGGCCCGACTGGCAGTAGCCGCATTGCGGGACGTCCTCTTCAATCCAGGCGCGCTGCACCGGATGCGAGCGATTGGGGGAGAGGCCTTCGATCGTGGTCACGTGCTTCCCGGCGACGCTCGAAACCGGCAGTACGCACGTCCGGGTCGCGGCGCCGTCCACGTGCACGGTACATGCGCCGCACTGCGCGACGCCGCAGCCGAACTTGGTGCCCGTCATGCCCAGGGTATCGCGCAACACCCAGAGCAGTGGCGTGTCGGCCGCGACGGTGACGGTGCGCGAGCGGCCGTTCAGGACGAATGAAATCGCGGGCATGGGAACCTCAGCGCGGAGAGTGCTGGAAACCTGATTAACCGTACGGGGCGAGGGAAGAGGGAAGGCGGAAGGGGAATCGGGAGGGGTGTTATGTTCCGCGCCGTGACATCCCCGTCCCCCGTCCCTCGTCTCCCGTCCCTCGCTTGACGTCCTACGCCCGCCGCCTCGGTCTCTTCTCAGCGACCATGGCCGTGATGGGCGGGATCGTTGGCGCCGGGATCTTCCGCAGTCCGGCGGTGGTGGCGGCACGCGTGCGGACGCCGGGCCTTACGCTGGTGTCGTGGGTGCTGGGCGGGCTCATCTCACTCGCGGGTGCGCTGTGTTTCGGGGAGTTGGGGCGGCGCAGCCCCAGAGCCGGCGGCGGGTACGTCTACCTGCGCGACGCGCTGGGACCGCTTCCCGCGTTTCTCTACGGCTGGGCGTTGCTCCTGGTGATCGCGACCGGCGCTACGGCCGCGGTAGCCGTCACCTTCGCCGGCTACGCCGTGACCCTGCTCGGACTGCCGGTCGGGATCACGACGCACGTGGCCGTCGGCGCGATCGTCGTGCTGTGCATCGTCAACTACGTGGGTGTGAAGCCCGCCTCGTTGTCTCTCAATGTCCTCACGGTTCTCAAGCTCGGGGCGTTGGCCGCGCTGATCGCTGTGGGCTTGTGGTTCACGCCCCCTGCCGCCCCCTACCGCCCGCTACCGCCTCTGACCGCCCCGGCGGGGGCCGTTGGGGTTGTGGCGGCTCTCGGCACCGCCCTCGTCCCGATCCTGTTCGCGTACGGGGGATGGCAACAGACCAACTTCATCGCCGAGGAGATCATCGCGCCGGAGCGCAATCTGCCGCGCGCGCTCGCGCTCGGCGTGGCCGGCGTCGTCACCGTGTACCTGCTCGCGAACCTTGCCTACCTGCACGCGTTGGGCGTCGCGGGGCTCGCCGCCTCGCCCGCGCCGGCGGCGGCCGTGATGCAGCAGGCGCTGGGCCGGCCCGGGACACGGCTCATCAGCGTCGGGATCGCGGTTTCGACGCTCGGGTTCCTGAGCCTCGTGCTGCTTGTGACGCCGCGCGTGTTCCAGGCGATGGCGGCGGACGGCGTCTTCTTCCAGCGACTCGCGCGGTTGCACCCCGCACATCGCACGCCGACGGGCGCCATCGTGTTCATGGGGGCGTGGGCCATCCTGCTCACGGTGAGCGGCACCTACGCCCAGCTGCTCGACTACGTGGTGTTCGGCGACTGGATCTTCTTCGGGCTGACCGTGGCGACGTTATTCGTCTATCGAGCGCGGGATCGGGCCGCCGGCGTGGCGGCGCCGCCCGGCGCCTTGCGGACCATCGGCTATCCATGGGTGCCCGGACTGTTCGTCGTGGCGGCGGCATATGTCGTGGCGAGCTCGGTGCTCGCCAATCCGCGCAACGCGGCGATCGGCGGGGGGCTGCTGCTGCTGGGAGTGCCAGTCTACCTCTACTGGCGATTCAGGCATTAAGGATCAGGCACAAGGCTGGAGTGAATAGCAACAGGCAATGCAAAGACTAGACGGATAGACGCGTAGCGGTGCACAGGTGCGAGTTTTGAGGGGTGTCCTCAAACTGACGACTGTCCGCCACTGTGCGTCTATGCCTCTAGCTTTTGCCCATCCTACGCCCTGAGGTACTCCTCTCTATACATCTTTATTAGTTCGAAGAAGTACGACAGCGCGAGCGGCCCGATGAGCAGTCCCAGGATGCCGAAGTACGGCACGCCCGCTAGCGCGCCGAGCAGGGTGACGAGCGGGTGGATGTGTGCCCAGCGGCGGAACACCATCGGCCGGATCACGTAGTCCACGTTCCCCACGACGATCACGCCCCAGAGCGCGAGCCCGATCGCGGCGGCGGGGCGGTGATCGAGAAATACGGCGAACGCGCCCGGGGCCCAGACGAGCCCGCTGCCCACCACCGGCAGGATGGCGAACACCATCGTGACGACGCCCCAGAACAGCGCGTTTGAGAGCCCCGCCACCTGAAACCCGAGCCCCACGAGCGCGCCCTGGATCGCGGCGGTGAGGCCGGTGCCGATGATCGTGGAGGTGGTGACGTCGCGGAACCGGGCGCGCAGCTTCTCGGTGCTCCCGGCGGAGAATGGGATGTAGGGTCGCACCGCAGTCCACGTCTCTCCGGGCCGGAGCAACAGGTAGAACAAGCCGAACAGTGAGATCGTGAGGTTGAGCGCGAGGCGTGTCGCGGTGCCGATCAGGCCGAATGCGGAGGAGCCGATGAAGGTGACGATTTTGGCTCCGAGGTCGGCGAGCTGGGAGCCGACGTCGATCTGGCCCACGTGAAGCTCCGAGAGCCGGCCGAGCAGGGGGCTCCGGACCACGCCACCGGCGATCTGCTGCGCCTGATTCACCACCAGCCCGGCGAACGACACCCCGGGGACGACGATGACGAACAGCACGAGGACGACCACGAGGCTCGCGGCCAGCTGAGGCTGCACGCGCCGCTTGCAGAGCCAGGTATGCACCGGCGCGAACACCACATAGAGGACCGGAATGCCGATCAGCCCGGTCGCGTACGGCGAGAGTGCGATGACGAGGCTGAGGCCGAGGACCAGCACGAGCAGCGCGGCGCGCTGGTGATTGGTATCGATGAAGGGCATGTCTGGCTAGGGGGGCGGCTGGCCGACGACCCAGAGGGGAATGCGCAGAGGATTGGTGCGTGGCGGCGGCATGGGGTAGTGTACGGGCGGCGCGCGGAGTGCGCCAGACGACTACGGCGATATCTTCACCGCAAATTGTAGGTGGCATGGACGACCCCGGCTTCGACCCGCTCGACGACGACGACTTCCCGCCCGGCGACGGCGCGACCGAGACGCGAGGGATCGTGATTTGTCCGCACTGCGGCGAAGAGAACGAGATCGGCCTCGATCCAGGGGGCGGGCCGACCCAGGAATACGTGGAGGACTGCCAGGTGTGCTGCCGGCCGTGGCGCGTGACGGTGCGCTACGGGCCGGATGGGGGCGCCGAGGTGTTCGCTGAGCCGCTGGATGAGTGAGCGGTAGGAGTGCGCCTGGAGGGACGAATGCG
>QHTZ01000038.1 GCA_003221005.1 Gemmatimonadota bacterium | reverse complement strand
AGGACGGCGTGGGCGGTATCTCCCGCTGCCAGTTCGAGCCACGCGGAAGCCGCGAGCTGCTGGATGGCGAGCTGTCCGGGCCAGTAAGCCTGGGCTCCGCCCTTCGCCGTGAGCGTGCCCTCGATCTGCACGAGGACGAGTATCTCCCGGCGGGCCGCCGCCGTGTCGCCGCTGCGCACGGCGCCTAGCGCGCGGGCGAAATGCGTGACGCCCTCGGCGGCGGGCCACTCGGGCGCGGGGCGAACGGCAAGCCGCGCCGCCTCGGCCCACTGGCCGCGCTCGAGCGCGAAGCGTGCGGGAATGGCCGCGAACGCGTACTCGTGCGTGAGGGAGCCCGCGGGATAGCCGGCCGGAGCGGCCGCGGCCTCGTCCACGACGCGCCGCGCCGCGGTATCGCGCCCCCCCTGCAAGTACCCATACTCGAGGTAGTCGAGCGAGTGGGCCCGCTGATCCCACATCGCGGTGAGCCCCCGGTCGACCTCGTAGGCGCGGGCGGCCCCCGCCGAGCGCGTGTTCGACGCGATATCGTCGTCCCACAGGCCGAGCCGCGTGAAGATGTGTGACGGCATGTGCTGGGCGTGCGGGACGTCGGGCGCGATCTCGGCGTAGCGCCGCGCGGCGTACAGCCCATGCTCCGCAAGCTGTGGCACGTCGTTCGTGTGGATCAGGTAGTGTGCTAGGCCTGGGTGCTGAGGCTCACGCCGGAACAACGGCTCGAGGATCGAGTCGGCTCGCTTCTGGTAGGTGAATGTCGTATCAGTCGCGTTCGCCTGCCCTACCGCGATGAGGGAGAGCGCGTAGAAGATCGTGGCTTCGCTGTCTGAGGGACTACGCCGCCGCACGGCGTCCATCGCCTGCGCGTAGCGGACGAGCCGCGTCTTGGGATCCGTCTGGTCGTAGTCGGCGTAGTAAGCTCGGATCGCACCCAAATAACCGCGCTCGCGCGCGGTCCTGGCCTGGGCCAGGCCGCGATCTATCGCGGTCATGGCGACCTGCGCGTCGGCCGCGGAGGGCGGCGTCCACAGCGGGTGCAGCAGGCTCATCGCCTGCCCCCAGAAGGCCATGGCGCAGGTCGAATCCGCGGCGGCCGCCGCGCGGAAGGTCTCTGCCGCCTTCTCATACCAAAACGAGTGCAGGTAGGCGACGCCGTGTTCGACACCGCTCTGCGCGGGACCGCGACAGGATGTTGCGAATCGTATGCGGCCAAGCCGTTCCGCGTGTCCGCCATGCTCCTCGGGCATTTGTGCGGCGAGCGAGACAGCGAAGGCGAGCGTGGACGCGAGTGAGGCGAGTCCTGCGATGGGACGGATCATGGCACCTCCTGCACTGTTTCAGTACTCCGCATAGCCGTCGTCAGGGTAGCAGTACAGCCACCGCTCCCCCGGCTCCTCGGACGACACCACCGGATGCCCGCTGGCGCGGGCATGCTTGGAGGCGTGCTTGTTGGGGGAGCTATCGCAGCACAACGTGGCGCCGCACTCCTGGCAGGTGCGCAAATGAACCCAGGAGGCGTGGATCTTCACGCACTCGGCGCACTCCCGGCGCTTGGCGTGCCGCACGCTCGAGATGGCGGTGAGATGCGCGCAGGAACCGTTGGTGGTCATCGTCCTCCTTTTACTCGTGCAGCACCTGGTGGACGGCAGCGATCGCGATCGAGCCCTCCCCAACCGCGGAGGCCGCGCGCTTGACGCTGCCGCTGCGGACGTCGCCCACCGCGAACACTCCCGGCAGGCTGGTCTCGAGCAGGCGGGGGGCACGTGGGAGTGGCCAGTGCGCCGCCGCCAGATCGTCCGGAGAAAGATCCTGGCCCGTCTTGATGAATCCGCGCGCGTCGAGCGCGATACAGCCCCGGAGCCAGGCGGTACTGGGGATGGCACCAGTCATGGAAAAAACGTGCCGGATGTCGTGTGTCTCTTCACGGCCCGACGCCTTATCCCGCCAGCGCACGCGTTCGAGATGCCGGTCTCCCTCGAGGCCGACGATTTCCGTGCGGACATGCATGACGATCGCCGGATGGTCTTCGATGCGCCGGATCAGATACCGCGACATCGTGTCGGCGAGTCCGTCCGACCGGACGAGGATATGGACCCGTTTCGTGGTTTCCGCGAGGAACACCGCGGCCTGGCCTGCCGAGTTGCCCCCGCCCACGACTACCACCTCTTCGCCTTTGCAGAGCTGGGCCTCCATGGACGTGGCCGCGTAGTAGACGCCCGCGCCCTCGAACCGCGACAGGTTCGCGAGGGACAAGCGGCGGTACTCGGCGCCCGTGGCGATGATGACGGCACGCGCCGACACCCGCGAGGCGCCGTCGAGCTCGATGGCGTAGGGCTTGCGATCGCAGGTCAGACCTTTGGCATCGTGCCCGATCATCAGCTGGGCACCGAACTTCTGTGCCTGGTTGAAGGCCCGTGCCGCAAGCTCCTGACCGGAAATCCCGGTGGGAAAGCCGAGGTAGTTCTCGATGCGAGAGCTTGCCCCAGCCTGGCCGCCCGGCGCGCTCGACTCGAGCACCAGAACATCGAGTCCTTCTGACGCGCCGTAGACGGCCGCCGCGAGCCCCGCCGGCCCGGCGCCGACGACGACCAGATCGCGCAGCTGGGCTCGATCGATGGCGTCGTTGAAGCCGAGACAATCGGCGATTTGCTGATTGGTCGGGTTCCGCAGCACGAGCGTGCCGCGGCAGATCACCACGGGAATGTCCGCTGGTTGGATGTGGAAGTGATCGAGCGTCTCCTGGACGGCGGCATCGCGGTCGAGGTCGAGCATCGCGTGGGGATGTCCGTTTCTCGTGAGAAACTCCCGGACGCGGAGTGTCCCCTGGCAATGACTCGACCCGAGGACCACGACGTCGCTCACGCCGCGCGCGATCAACTCCACGCGCCGCAGGATGAAAGCGCGCATGAGGACATCGCTCAGCTCGCCGTCGGTCTGGATCAGTGCCAGCAGCGCGTCGCGACCGACTTCGATGACTTCCCCGGCGGCTCCGGCCTGGATCCGGGCGAGCCCCCGCCGGCCCGACAGCAACGTCACTTCACCGGTGAACTGGCCCGGGCCGAATACCGCCTCGGGCCCTGTGCCGGTGCCGTCCGGACGAAAGACCTCGACCAGACCCTCGGTGACGACGAAGAAGTGGGCGACTGGCTTCCCGGGCTCCACCAGCACTTCGTCGTCCCCGACGCGTCGCACGCGCCCATGGGTCGCGATGCGCGCGACCTGTGCCGGCGTCAGTATTGGAAAGAGCTGCTCGGTGCGCGAGGTGGCCGTGGGGACTGCTGGTGTGGCCGTGGTCATGTTGGGAGAAAGGTATAGCGGAACAACGTCCCTGGAAGGTTACGGCCTTGGCGAGGCGGCGGGTGGCGTCGGGTAGTGCGCGTCGATGAACCGGCGAAACGGCTCCTTGAACTTGCGCCGGTTCTCGGGAACGTTGAACCAGGCCCGGTGCCGGGCGTTCTCTGCGGCGATCACCGGATACCAGGTCTCGCGCAGGCGTCGTTTCGTCCACCCCTGGCAGCGGTCAAAGACCGTCTCCACGAAGTTCCAGACCATGAACGCGTACATATCGTACTCCCGCGCCTTGCTGGGATCGGGCCTTGTGGGGAAGTCCAGGAGCTCGGGGTGCTCCAGACCGATCTGCAGGAGGTCGAAATAGACGCGGTCCAGCTCCGCGTAGTAGCTGTCCCGCAGTGTAGTCCGGAAGCTCCAGATCGAGTAGAACAGGGTGAGGACGATGCCGAGGGCCGCCGCTGAGTCGGCGATCACCGCTGCTTTATCCCACGTCGACATGACCTCGGCTGCGACCGGAAGGGCTGCCACGCTGGTCTCTCCTCTCAGGCTCAGTCGAGCCGAACGGGGTCGGGCACGTCGTGCAACATCTGGGCGATGCGTGGATCGTCGGGCGACGAGCGGTACACATCCCGATAGATCGTCCTGAGCCATCGTTCCAGCTGAGTCTTCGGAAGTTGCCGCAGCGGCTCCGCCGAGTACAGCATCAGGTCCATCTCGGGTACAGGGCCGACGCCCGGGAGCGGCAGGATGTAGTGCAGCCCGGCGATGCGGACACACCCGAGACGCCGATAGAACTGCTGTCGGCGCGTGCGAATCTCTCGGTCGTCGCTCGCTTCACGGTCAGAGTCCACCTCGAGCAAGATGGGGAGGCTCGGGGCTCGCGTGGCGGTCCGCTTGAACAATGCGCTGCCCACGCCGCGATTCCTCCGCTCCGGCGTCACCGCCATGTACTCGAGCAGTGCGAAGTGCTCGGCGCGCGGCAAGAACAGGATGCTGAACCCTTCGAGGCCGCCCGAGCCCTTCATCACCCAGAACGTGTACTCGGGCGCGCGTACCATCGAGCAGATCCAGTCCTCAGGTTTCCGTTCCCGCGCGGCGATCGATACGGCGTAGATTTCGTACAGCTCCCGAAAGGTCGGACCGTCGCAGGATTTCAGTTGTTCCAGCTGATCGCGATCGGTCATGGAGGACCCATCAAGAGACCCAGCGAATCTAGGCGATTTAGCCCCGAGGTGGTGATCATCGGCGCGGGCGTCGCCGGTCTCACCGCGGCGCGCGAGCTCGCCGCGGCGGGCGTGCGCGTCCTCGTGCTCGAGGCGCGGGATCGTCTGGGCGGCCGCGTCATGACGCACCACACGGCCGATGGCCCGGTCGAGCTCGGCGCCGAGTTCGTGCACGGGGCCTTCAGGGAGATTCTCGGAGTGGTTGAGGAGGCGGGGCTCAGGCTCAGGGAGGTGGGCAGCCGACCAGGCCGGACCTCCGGGCGGGGGCGGCGCGATGTGCCGAACTTCTTCGCCGCGATGGACCGACTGCTCGCGCTCGCCTCGGCCGGAGCTGCCGACGAATCGTTCCAACAGCTCGTGGACCGGGTGGACGTGGAGCCGGAGATCAAGGGGCAAGCCTTGCGTCTCGTCGAAGGATATCACGCGGCTGATCCCGCGCGCATCAGCGTGCAGTCGCTCATTCGCAACACCGCCGCCGACGAGCGACCGGGTGCAGAGCGCCAGTTTCGGTTTGCTGACGGCTACGACAGCCTCATCGAGGCCATCTTCCAACGGATCGACCGCAATCTCTGCGAGGTGGAGCAGAACGCCGTGGTGACGGCCGTCGAGTGGCGCGCGAAACGGGTGCTCCTCCAGACGTCTGCCGGCCGAGAGTACACCGCGCCTAGGGTGATCATCACGGTGCCCTTGGGGGTGCTCAAAGCCGGGGGGATCCGCTTTACGCCGGCACTCGATGGCAAGGAACAGGCGCTTAGCACGCTCGAGATGGGAGCGGTGGTGCGGGTCAGTTTGTGCTTAAGCGACGAGGTCTGGGCCGCACAGGAGCAGCTGTCGGCGGACGCTTTTCTCTTCACGGGCGATCCGCCGTTCCCGGTGTGGTGGGTGAGCCGGCCACCGCCGCTTCCCGTGGTGACGGGGTGGGCGGCGGGTCCCAATGCGCGGGCGCTCGCCGCGCGGAGCGAGGCAGAGCGCGTGCGCGTCGCGGTGGACGCGTTGCCCCGAGTCCTCGGGATGGACCCGATGCGGCTACAGAAGGGGCTGCGTGGCGGATTCAGTCACGACTGGCAGGCCGATCCGTTCTCGCGTGGCGCGTACAGCTATGCCGGGGTGGGCGGCAGCAGCGCGGGGGAGGAGCTGGGTGCGCCGCTCGAGGGGACGATCTTCTTCGCGGGGGAAGCGACGGAATCGGATGGGCAGAACGGGACCGTGCATGGGGCGATCGCGAGTGCGCGAAGGGTGGTGAAGGAGGCACTCAGTAATTGAAGCGGGTCTGCGGCCGCTCTCGCTCGCTCAGTCCACGCTCACCATCAAGCGCCCGGCGCATCTGCGCGCGACGGCCGCCGCCTACCTGTGAGGGTGCGCGGGTCGGTCGTGAGCACGACGCTCAGAGCCACGATCCCCACGATGACGGTCAGCAGGTTGAATGCATCCAGGCCGCGCTGGTCGGGCGGCAGGGTGAAGAGCGCCCGGGACCACGGGCCGGTCGTGCAGAGGTCGAAGACGGTGTGGGCGAGGATCGCGACGGGCAGGCTGCCGCCGCTGCTGTTGTAGAGGTAGGTGAGGAGAATCGCCGCCGCAATTGTGCTGACCACGAAGACCGGGAACGAGATCGCGTCCTGCCCAGAGCCCGGCGCGAACCACGCCGGGATGTGCCAGCCTGCCCAGGCGACACCGAGGATCAGGCTTGCGATGGTCGCGCCGTAGCGCTCCTGGAGGCGTGGGAGCGCGTAGCCGCGCCAACCCAGTTCCTCGTCCACACCGCCACCGACCAGCAGGATGTAGACGAAGTACACCGGCAGCAGCGTCCACTGCGCCAGGGCCGCGGCGGGCGGCGGCGAACCACCCGTGGCGAGCCACAGCGCGAACGCGCCCGCGGTGAGCACCACCGGCCCGAGGATGGCGCTGACGTACCAGCGCCCGGGCGCTCGCCAGCGCAGCAGCTGTCCGAGCAGCGCTCGCCGACCCGCGCCTCCAGCCTCGTACCCGGTCACTACGAGAGCCGCGACGAGCGGCCCGAGCCCTGCTGCGATATCCAGGCCGATAAAGGGCAGCGGTGCTGCGATGATGCCACGCTGCGCGAGGATCTTCACCAGATTGAACGCCCAGGTCCACGCGTATGCAACAACGAAGAAGTAGCGCAAGACGAAGGGCCGAGACGGCGCCGCCATGCGATACACGTTAGCCCTTGCTGTCGATTCCGGGCAGCCTCGCGCGACGGCAAGCGTGTCCTGCCGGACGGGCTGCATGCGACATTCGGCTTGCGTGCCGCGAGCCCATACCCGACCGGTGTCGTGGGCCTGCATTACGTGCGTCAGCGTGGCTAGCTTCACCCAGGGCCTCACAAGAGGAGGTCGGGTGAAGACGCGCTGTTATCTTTGCTTCCTGTTGGTCGTCGGTTTCACCGCCGCCTGCGCCGACTCGACCGCGCCTGATTCCCCACTGGTCGCGGACCTTGGACGGAACGACGTCCGGGCCAGAGATCCCCAGGCGCTCGGTGTGACCGCGATGACCCGCAATCTCTATATCGGTGCGGACGTGGACGTGGTGATCGCCGCGCTCGCGTCACCGGACCCGGCGGACGATGTGCCGACGCTGCTCGACGCCATCGCGGTGTTGCAGCATACCGATTTCCCGACGCGCGCCGAGGCGCTCGCGGACGAGATCGCCCGCCCGCGGCCGGACGTCATCGGGCTGCAGGAGGTCGAGCAGCTGCACATCGACCTCACGAGCCTTGGGCTTCCCGTCGCCATCAACCAGAACTTCCTCGCGATCCTCGGCGCGGCGCTCGCGCGGCGCGGGCTGCACTACGCGGTGGCGGGCCGGGTCACCAACGTCACCGCGTTCCTGCTCTCCGGAGCCATCAACCTCACCGATGAGGACGTCATCCTGGTGAACGCGGATCGCGTGACGGTGCTCCCCGGCGTCGCGGCGCACACCTACAGCACGAATCTCGGCGTGGTGGCACCCGGGGTCGAGCTGAAGCGCGGGTGGGTCCAGATCGATGCGCTGATCGGCGGCGAGCGTATTACGGTCGCGAGCACGCATCTCGAGTCGGGTTCGAACACCACCCCGGCCTTCCCCGCGCTGCGCGCCGCGCAGGCGACCGAGCTGGTCGCGTCAGTCGGCGCCGCACCGCGCGCGATCCTGCTCGGCGATTTCAACGATACCGAAGGGTCGCCGATGTACGGCGTGGTCACGGGCGCCGGGTTTACGGACACGTGGGCACGTTTGCGACCCGGTGTGGCCGGACTCACCTGCTGCGAGCCCCCCGACCTCTCCAACCCCCTCCCGCTCCTGTTCGAGCGAATCGACTACGTGTTCGCGCGCGGCCTCGAGGGCCCGGACGGCGCGCTCCACGGCAGAATCGCGGTGGTCGGCAACCGGCCGGGCGACCGCGTGCCGGGCCCCGCGTATCTGATCTGGCCGTCCGACCACGCTGGAGTTGTAGCCCGCCTACGTGACCGCGAAACCAACGTTGCGGCCAGCGTAGCTCGGTGGGCGAGCGAGGCGGGAGGGGTGCGGGAACGTCCCTGATGGGCGGCGCCGGGCGGCCCAGGCTTCGCATCCTCGCCATGGCCGGCGCCGCTGTGCTCGCTTCGCCGGTGCTCGCCTCCGCCTGGAACGCCGCCGGCCACCGCACGGTCGCTGCGATCGCGTGGGACGCCATGACGCCGCGTGCCCGGGCGCGCGCCGTCGCGCTTCTCCTCCATGGACCCGCGCGCGCGAAGCTCGCTTCGCTCCGGCCAGCGGAGGGCACGGACGCCGAGCGCAATCGCGCCCTGTTTCTCAACGCCGCCACCTGGCCCGACCTCGTGCGCAACCGCGACCAGGATTGGACCGTGTACAACCGCCCCGCCTGGCACTACGCGGACTTCTACTGGGACGTCGTGAATGGACACCCGCATGACTTGCCGGGCACCGGCCCCGACAGTGTGAACGCCGGCGAGCGCATCGCCGCATTCCGTGCGGCGCTCGCCGACGCAAGCGTCGCCGACACCACCAAGGCCGTGGACCTCGCGTGGCTGCTGCACCTGGTAGGCGACATCCACCAGCCGCTCCATTGCAGCTCGCGGGTCACGCCCGAAGAGCCGCTCCCGCGCGGCGATCTGGGCGGCAACAGGTTCGCCCTCGACGACAACCACAATTTGCACGCCTACTGGGACGACATTCTAGAGGCAGGCGTCCCGCGCCAGCCGGGCGAGGACTCCATCACGTACGCTACGCACAACGCTCGCCGCATCGAGCAGGAGCACCCGGGGTCATCGCGCGCGGAGGCCACGGCATCGCGCGACGTTGCGGAGTGGGAGCATGAGTGCCTGCACATCGTGCAGACCGTCGTGTACGACGGTCTGCGGCGCGGCGCCGCACCGACCGTCGCCTATCAGGCGGAAGCCGTGACGGTTTCCGAACGGCAGATCGCCCTTGCCGGCTACCGCCTGGCGGCGCTGCTCGAGGAGGCGCTCAGGTAGTTCCGGGCCAGTCCCGAGTCGACTAGGATGGTTTAGCCGGAGCGGCCTCCGGCACGACGAGTCATGTGATGCTCCTCCTCGAGCCGCCACGTCTTACCGCCGTCGTGCGACGTCTCGCCGCGCCAGATGAACGAATCCGGAGTGACGTCGTTGAATGACCAGCGCAGCTCCGCACCCTGGTCGTCATGGCCGCGCAGCACGATGCGATCTCCCTCGGCCCCCCCTGCCATCCGGATGGCCACGTTGAAGGCTGGCGCCGCAAACATCACGGTCCACTTGTCGGTCTTGGGGTCAACCCACCGCACCCCGCTAACCATTTTGCGCTCCTCGTTCGAGCCAGGCTTGGGGTAGCTGAGAAAGATGTCCTGCAACGCGTAGCCGTCCAGGATCCATCCGAAGAGAACCTCGCCGCGCTTATGGCGAACGCTGCCGTCCTCGGCGATGAACGCGTAGTCGGCGTCCCACGTCCCCACGAAGCGCCCGAAGAGGTCCGCGTGGTGGCCCAGCGAGGGGTGCGGCCCGAGAGCCGGAAGCACGGCGATCATGTCGCGCCGGGGTTCGGCGCCTGCCTTGCGCGTCCTTGCTTCGTCAGCGGCGCTTTGTGCGCAGGCAACAACGATCGCTCCTGTCGTGACGGCGGCCATCCACCGAGACACCTGGCCCAAAGACCTCATGGTGGTTCCTCCTTCCCAAGTTCCCTGGCGCCGCCGTTCCCTGGTGGCGCGGTGCACGTTTCACTCGCGTAACTTAGCGATGCCCTCGATTCTAGCACTCCCGAGCACCCTTGAGCTATGCATTGGCCCGCCTCGACGGGGAGACGTGACGGTCGATTTCTGGGCGACTCGTTCGTCGCTGTCGAGGACCCATGACCGGAGACATCCATGGCCCGGATCAGGCGTGCGCTGGCCGTCATCCCGTTGCCTTCGGGGTGCGTCCATCGGGGCGCGAGCGACGCCGGCCAGGAGGGTGCTGCAATGACCCCTGCGGATGTCCGCCACATCAGCGTGGCGATCAACCGACCGCCGCACGAGGTCTATGCGTTCGCGTCGCAGCCCGAGAACCTGCCGCATTGGGCGCGCGGTCTCGCCACCTCGATCGAGCACGTCGGCGGGGAATGGATCGCCCGCTCGCCGATGGGAACGGTGAAGGTGCGCTTCGTTGAGCTCAACGCATTCGGAGTGCTGCACCACGACGTGACGCTCGAGTCCGGCGTCTCGATTCACAATCCGATGCGCGTCGTCCCGCGTGAGGGCGGCCGCAGTGAAATCATGTTCACGCTATTTCGCCGGCCGGGCATTTCCGATGCGGAATTCGAGGCGGACGCGCGCGCCGTGCAGCGGGACCTGCATGCCCTTCGGGACGTCCTCGACAGCCGCACGGTCACCCGTTGAGACCGAGGACTTTGGTCAACCACAACGCGAAAGGACCAGCCGATGCCGAAGTACATGACGATCGTGAAGGGTTCCGAGCATCACGCACCCCCGCCCCCGGCGCTGATCGAGGGCATCGACCAGCTGATGAAGGATGCCGGCAAGCGGCTCGTGGGCGTGGGCGGCCTCCTGCCCAGCGGCAAGGGCGCGAGGGCGCGCCTCGCGAAGGGCAAGGTGACGGTGACGGACGGGCCGTTCACCGAGGCCAAGGAGGTGATCGGCGGCTTCGCGATCTACGAGGTGCCGTCGCGCGCCGAGGCGAAGGAGTGGACCCGCCGCTTCCTGGATCTGCACGTCAAGCACTTCCCCGGGTGGGACT
This sequence comes from Gemmatimonadota bacterium, assembly GCA_003221005.1. Lineage (GTDB taxonomy): Bacteria > Gemmatimonadota > Gemmatimonadetes > Gemmatimonadales > GWC2-71-9 > AG25. Next base: position 463 of record QHTZ01000038.1, on the reverse strand, counting down.
GCGAGGTGGAAATCCGGGAGATGATGGCTTGAATCGCACTTGCCCTGGACCGGGGCACCAGACTCTCCCATCTTAGCCGGGCGGCGACGAAGGGCGCCGTTGCACTGCGCGGAGGGGCTGTGACCGGGTATCGCCCGCTCGCTGTCCGGAAGACATCCGTCGATGAGCTGATCGACGTTGACCAGCGCCTGACCCGCCTGGTGTACGCCTACGTCGCCACCGCCACGGTGTGGCTCGTGGTCGGCACGCTCGTGGGCGCCTACCTCGCACTGAAATTCGTCTGGCCCGATCTGGGCGTCGCGCAGTGGCTATCCTTCGGGCGTCTGCGGCCGGTCCACACGAACATCGTGTTTTGGGGCTGGGCGTCACCTGCCATGCTCGCGCTCGCCCTTTGGGTAGTGCCCCGGACGTCGCAGCGTCGTCTCCATAGCATCCGTCTCGCAGCGGCGAGCCTTGCCCTGAT
>QHTZ01000115.1 GCA_003221005.1 Gemmatimonadota bacterium | reverse complement strand
CCCACCATCATCAAGTACGAGAGCGGATAGATACGTCGCGGCATGTAGAAAAACGGCCAGTCATCGGTGGAGACGTCTGCTTTCAGCGCGGGATCGGCGAGGAAGGACGTCACCTCGTGGAATCCGGTTTCCTGCAGCAACTGCGCCGGCAGGACGAGGTCGTTATCCCTGGCCTCGAGGAAGATGATGGATCCATCGTACCCCGCCCTGATACACACGGGAGGCCGTCCGTCGAAGGCATCTTGCATCATGAGGTAGATCTTGCGGCCCAGCTCGACGCTTATGACCGAAAACGACAACGAGAGGACGCCACCCGGTTTCAGGCGAGCCCGTGCTTCGCTCAATCCTTGCACGGTGTAGACGTACGAATCCAGACGCACACTCGATGCGTGGCTGAGCAGGGTATGCGAATCGAGCAGGCCGTAGATCACCATGTCGTACGTCCGGTCGGTGGTTCGCAAGAAGGAGCGCGCATCGTTCACGATGGCCCGCACGCGCGGGTCCTGGTACGGCCGCTCGGGGTGATTGGCGATGCCCGCCATCAGGATGGCAGGGTCAATCTCAATGGCCTCGACGTGCTCCGCGCCGGAGCGCAAGGCCGCCGCGACGTCGTTGCCTGTCCCTGCGCCCACGATCGCCACATCGTTGGGCTTCCCATGAATGCGGTAGGGCAGTTCGTAGTAATCACGGATGTGTCTGAGTTCGGGGTCCAGATCGACGTTGTGGTTCGAGCGGGCGAGATCGTGAACCCTCTGGTAGTAGTGCCCCGCCGCGCGCATCACCATGAGACCTCGCGAGCCTTGGGACAGCTCCAGTAGCTGGTACGGCGAATAGATCCTCTTCCAGAGAGGCGCGACCGGCCACGCCAGAAGGATGATGGCTACCGTGGCGCCGCCAACTCCCACCAGCAGGGAAGCCTGTTTTCTCGAGTAGAACAGCAAGATGCCGAAGAAGCAGAGGGCGAACCACACCAGCGGCGGCATCCACAACCAGCTGAGGATAAGCATCAGCGCAACACCCGCCAGGCTACCGAGGAGGTTGAGCCCATAGCTCCTCAACTTCTCTCGCCGCTCCATGAGACGGCCGCACAGCTGCCCGATGGGGACGAACGCCAATACCGTTAGGAGGAAGACGACCGACAAGAACACGTAGATCGCTATCGCCTGCGACAAGTTGCGGGCGCTCGGGAGACCCATATTCAGTTGCTCGCGGAACGGCAGGATGGTGAGGCACGACAGCCAAGGGGCCAGCCCGAAACGCAAACCGATCAGCAGCCCGAACTGCCCGCCGAGCAACGGGATCGCCAACCCGAGGGGAATGCGGTCGCTACTGGCTAACGCATACCCCAAGCCTAGGCCGGCGAAGCAGCACAGCAGTGAGAAATTCTTGTAGAAGGCGAAGAACTCAAACACCGTGCCCTGCCAGCGGATCACGGCGAGCTCGAGGAATAGACTCAGGGCAGCTGCGCCGAAAATTGCCAGGTCCGCGTACTGCGAGGGAAACGCGCTGAGGAAATCGGCCTGCTCACGAGCGTTCGCGTCGACGCGGCTCTGGTATCTCCGGAGCACCGCGTAGAATCCCAGCGTCCCCGCGAGCGCCAAAGCGGTGCCGCTGAGCTCGAAAAGGAACCCCGGACTGAACGCGTGATGAACACTCCAGCGGTCGCACGTCACCGTCACCACGGGAACCAGAGCGGCTCCTAGAAACGCCAGTCCTACCAGTCGCAAAAAGGCTCGTGTCATACGCCTTGTCACCTCGGCGGACGAACGGGTACGTTAGGCGCTGTGAGGGGCCGATCAATTTGTCACTCGCGGTGCCACGGTCCAAATGTCCCGGCCGCAGTTGGCCCGCGTCGCGGCAGTCCAACCCGGGGCAGCGGAACGAGTTCCGCATCACCGCGGCGTTCGGCGTCGGACGCGGCATCCCGACCGATTCTGGACGATGGGCCGGCTGAGACTCGGCGCCGGGGTGGGAGCTACACGTGAAGCCTAAAGGGCGCGTGGACGTGGGGGACATGGCCCCGGATTTCGTGCTGCCCGACCAATCGGGCCAGCCGGTCCGGCTACGAGACCTGATCGGCGAACAGGCGCTCGTGCTGTACTTCTATCCCAAGGACGGAACCCCGGGGTGTACGCTCGAGGCACGCGCATTTCAGCGGAGCCACGATCGTTTCACCGAGGTGGGCGCCCGAGTCGTCGGCATCAGTGCGGATTCCGTCGCCTCGCACCGGCGCTTTGCCGCGCGCCAGGGGTTGTCGTTCCCGCTTCTGAGCGACCGCGGGAATGCGGTCCGCGAGCTGTATGGCGTGGAAAAGACGCTCGGTCTGCTCCCCGGGCGTGCCACCTACGTGATCGATGCGAAGGGCGTCGTCCGCAACATCTTCTCCTCGCAAGTTCTCGTCACACGGCACAGCCGGAACGCCCTCGGCACACTCGAGAAGCTGCGCGACACGCCGTAACGTCACTCGAGGAGCCCGGAGCATCCCTTCCCATCCCGTTCTCATCGCCGCCGAGTTGCAGCCGTTCCTCGAGCCCGGCGATCTCGTCGGGCTCGCGGTGACGTGGCTCGCCGCCGATCAGCCCACCCCCGCCGGCGACTACGTCGCCATCGTCCCGCTGCTCACGCGCTGGGTCGGCGGGACGGAGCTGAAGCGGCTGCCGCAGCTCAAGGTGATCGCCAATTGCGCCGCGGGACACGACAACGTGGACCTGGTGGCCGCGGAGCTGCGCCGCGTCACCGTCACCAACACTCCCGACGTGGTCACCGAGTCCACGGCCGACCTCGCCTGGGCGCTTATTCTCGCTTGTGCCCGCCGGCTGGTCGAGGGTATCGAGCTAGTGCGCAGCGGGCGCTGGACGGGATGGGATCCTGATCAGCTCCTCGGGCTCGAGCTCCGCGGCCGAACCCTCGGCTTGCTCGGCGCGGGACGAATCGGCCAGGCAGTGGGACGGCGGGCGGTGCCGTTCGGGTTGCGCGTGCTGTACGTGGCTCGCAGTGCCAAGCCCGAGTTCGAAGGCGCCACGGGCGCCACGCGCGTCGATGTCAGACGGCTGCTGCACGCGAGCGACATCGTGAGCCTGCACCTTCCCTCAACGCCCGAGACCAAGGGGATCATCGGCCCCGAGACGCTCGCGCTCATGAAGCCTGGGGCGATTCTCATCAACACGGCGCGCGGCGACTTGGTGCGCGAAGACCCGCTCGCGCGGGCGCTCGAGGAGGGGCACCTCGGCGCAGCCGGGCTCGACGTGTACTTGGAGGAGCCCAAGATCCACTCGCGGCTCCTCGCCGCGCCCCGCACCGTGCTGCTCCCGCACCTGGGGAGCGCG
>QHTZ01000114.1 GCA_003221005.1 Gemmatimonadota bacterium | reverse complement strand
GCCGCCGCGAGCGAGCGCGGCTCCCCCGCCTGCACGATGACGCCGGCGTCGCCGATCACCTCGGGGATGACGCCGGAGTCGGTCCCGACCACCGCGACCTCGTGCGCCATCGCTTCCATCAGCACCTGGGCGACCGGCTCCGTCCACCCCGACAGCTTGCGCGACGGTAACACCAGGACGTCGAGCGCCGACCACAGGCGCGCAATCCCTTCGGGGGGCAGCGCCCCGGTCCAGCGGATGCGAGCCGCCAGGCGCTGCTCGCTCGCGACGCGCTCCAGGGGCTCGCGCTCGGGGCCTTCGCCCACGATCGTGAGCTGCCAGCGCTCGCCGCGGTTCTCCGCCAGCGCTTCCAGCAAGGTATCGAGTCCCTTCTCCGGCACCAAGCGTCCCACGAACCCGATCGCGAGCCCTTCGTGGTAGGCGTGCTCCGGCGTCGTCGGCACCGCGACGCCGAGCTGGGGGAGCACGGTCACCGCGATGTCCGCGCGCTCGCGCCGGACCCGCTCCGCCGCCGACTCGCTGCCCGCGATCACGCCGCGGACGCGCTGCAGCGTGCGGCGCCGCCGCCAGCGTTGGAACAGCGAGCTCGTTCGCTCGGCGGTATCCTGCGTGAACAGGACCGTTGGGATGCCGGCGCGCCGCGCGGCGCGCACCACCTGGGCCGCTGCCGGGAACAGCGGCTCCTCCTCTACCTGCACCAGGTCGGGCCGCTTGTCGCGCAACAGCGAGCGCAGCTCGCGTCGTCCGAACTGGACGGTGGCGGGGTCGCCGTGGCGCCGCGCCGGAATCGGGAAGGTCTCGACGCCGCCCTGTCGCTCCCAACTCGCTTCGAGCGGGCTGCCGAGGGGGGACGCCGCCCAGCGCTGTGGCACGCCTACGGTCACGTCGAGATCGCGCGCGGCCAAGGCCCGGAGCTTGCCGCGGCGCGTAGGATCGAGATAGGTGTGGGAGATGACAACAATCCGGCGGACCGGCATCGCTCGCTCACGCGGACTCGTTCGCCCTCAGGTTAACCCGATACGGGTCGCCTGCCTAGCGCGCCGAGCCGGTTTTGACAAGCGCTGTCGTATCCGCGCCCGTCGGTGCCGCAAAAACGCCCTAACGCGCGGCTGCGTGGGGGTCCTAGCTTCATCGGAGCTATGGCTCGCATGCTCGTGATCGACGATAACCAAGCGGTTCGGGAGGTCCTGGGCCGCATGCTGCGGCGCGCCGGCCACGAGGTCCTGGAGGCGAGTGAGGGCGACGCCGGGCTCGCCCTGCTCCGGAGCCACGTCGTCGACCTCGTGACGGTCGATATCTTCATGCCCGGCCGGGGTGGGTTGTCGACGATCCCCGAGCTGCGCAAAGAATGGCCGAAGCTGAAGATTCTCGCGATCTCGGCGGCGGATCGAGAGGGGCCGCTTCACATGGCGGAGCGTGCCACGGCACTCGGTGCCGATGCTTTCCTGAAGAAGCCGTTCGAAGCTCGCGAGCTCCTGAGGGTCATCGGGACCCTGCTACAGCCGCCACCAGCGCCTGGCGCTTGACGCCGCCTTATGAGGTGCGAGTCCCGTGATTTACCACCTGGTGAGGGCGACGTATGTTGCACCTCACGGGCCCTTAGCTCAGGTGGTTAGAGCAGCGGACTCATAATCCGTAGGTCCCAGGTTCGAATCCTGGAGGGCCCACTGAAGACCGTTGTACGTCGTTACGTCGCTACGTTGTACGTATGCGGAGCACATGCTCTCGTACAACGTAGCGACGTGGAACGTAGCGACGGTTTACCTGCCGATGATGCGGTAGTCGAGCGGGACCTGGACGAGTACGCGCACCGCGCGGCCGTGGACGCGCGCCGGACGGAACAACGCGTGCTGAATCCAGGTGCGTGACGGCTGGTCGAATCCGGCGTCGGCGCTCGCCTTGATCTCGACCGAGCCGGGCTCGGCGCGGCCAGCGGTGTCGATGACGGCCTCGATCAGGACGCGCCCCTCAATCCCCGCCTGTCGCAGTAGCTCCGGATAGGGGGGCGGCGGCGCCGACAGCAGCCTGGGTTTGTCCTCCACGATTGACTCGATGAAGACGTCATTGCTGAGGACCATGGCGTTGGCGGTACTGTCCTCGACGCCAGATCCCAAGTACCTCTGCAGGTCGATTTTCTCAGTGACATCAATCGAGGGAATGCCGATTGAGACCACGGGAGGGACGACGAAGGTCGGGCGATGCTGCAGCGGGTCATCCAGCTGCTCCTGCGCCGATGGCTTCTCCTGTTGCAGGACGACGTAGACTGACGGCTCCGCCCGGACCTTGTGGTCGCTCTGACCCGCGTTCAGGGTCGCGATCACCACGCCGCCGATGATCGTCGTGTGCGCCACGAGCGAGAAGACCCCCACGCCGAAATACCTCCGTGGGTGGCGCTTAGGTCTGGAATCGATGAGCGTGTCAAACACGGCGGTCCTCGGTCGCGCAGTGCCACTCAATAGTCTCCTGTCAAGCTGATGCCCTCGTGAAGCACGCGTTACAAGACTAT
>QHTZ01000022.1 GCA_003221005.1 Gemmatimonadota bacterium | reverse complement strand
GGGTCCCCGTGCTGGCCCGACGCGGTTTCGAGCGCGTTGTCTTTATCATCAAACCGGCTCCGCTCCGTGCCGAGGGACGCGCGGTGTGTGTGGATGACGTTTACCGCGAGCCGGTGGAGCCACGTTCCGAATGCCGCCTCCCCCCGGAAGGTGCCGAGCTTGTGCCACGCGCGCACGAACACATCCTGGGTGACGTCATCGGCCGCGTCGGGGCCGATCATGCGGCGCGCGAGGCCATGGACGCGCGCGACGTGGCCGCGGTACAACCGCTCGAACGCGCGACTGTCCCCGCTCGCCGCGAGGGCGACATCAGCTACTTCCGCATCCGCCGCCGTCGTTCGGCCTCCGCGCAGTGTCGCCGCCCCGGCCCCGGGGGCCACGTCCCTCATGCTGTCCCTTGGACGGGGAGGCGAGACAAAGGGTTGCAGGCTTCGCTAAGTTTAGGCCCACGATGACCCCGGGAATCCTCGCCCTGAGCGGCATCGGGCTGCTGCTCGGCTTCCGCCACGCCTTCGAGCCCGACCACCTGGCCGCCGTGTCCACGCTCGCGACCAGGCAGGGGTCGGTCTGGGCGGCGAGCCGGCTCGGGCTCGCCTGGGCGGTGGGGCACACGGCGAGCGTCGGGGTTGTCGTGGGGCTGATCATGCTGGGGGGGCTGCACCTCCCCGCCCGCTTCTCCCCCGCCGCGGATTTCCTCGTCGCGCTGCTGCTCATCGGGCTTGGAGGCTCGGTGCTGTGGCGCTACGCGCGCGGCCGCTGGCACATGCACGCCCACGCCCACGACGGTGCCCCCGACCCGCACCTGCACCTGCACAGCCACGCCCACGGCGCGTCCCACGTCCACACGCACGCGCCCGCGGACGCGCGCCGCTCGCTCGGTTTCGGCGTGATGCACGGGCTCGCCGGGAGCGCGGGCGTACTGTTGCTGCTCGTCGCCGCGACACCCACACGCGCTGCGCAGTTGACCTACTTTCTCTCTTTTAGTGTCGGTACGGCTGTCGGGATGCTGTTCGTATCCTGTACGCTCGCTGGAGTGGTGCGGGTCGCCTCGCGTCGCGGCGCACGCTGGGCGACCCTGCTGCACGTCGGTGCGGCGGTAGCGAGTGTAGTGGTGGGGATCGCGCTGGCGGGGCGGGTGGCGGGGGAGTTCTAGGATTGCTGTAGGGGCACGGCATGCCGTGCCCCTACACTCCAGACTGTTCACCACTGTGCGTCTGCGCGTCTAGCTCTTGGCTAACCCGCCTCCTTATAAACTCTCCCCCGCCACTCGACCTTCCTGCTTCCCCGCCAAGCCGACCGTATCATGATGTAAGCGACCATCACCGCGCCGAGCGGGTACAGCAGTGCGTAGCCCACCGGCGCACCCTCGGCCCAGTACACGGCCACCCAGATGATGAGCGAGACAATCACGGCCGCGAGCGCCCAGCTCCAGCCGTAGAGCGCCCACAGCACCGGCGGCGCCACCCACACGAGGGACGGCAGCCACATCAGGTAGGGGGCCGCGCGCCGCAGCAGCGGCACCGGCGGCATCATCAGCGGCACGCCCAGGGCGAGGTTCTTCGACCATCCCTCGATGATCTCGCCGAGGCCGTGGTACATGCGCGTGGTTGCGTACTCGACGGCGTGCAGCAGGAAGATGTCGAGGCCGTGGCGCACGTACCCCTGGGCGAGCGCGACGTCCTCGGCGACGGTGTGCTTCACCGCTTCGTGCGTGCCGACGCGCTCGTACGCGGCCCGCGTCGTGAGGATGAACTGGCCGGCTGCGATCGCTTCCCAGGGGATGCGGGTGCGGTTGACGCGCCGCAGGTCGCCCACCCGGGACGCGAGCGCCAGGAAGACGTGGGGCTGCACCAGCCGCTCCCAGAACGTCACCATCTCCTGGCGCGCGAGCAGGCTGACGAGGTGCACGCGCTCCATCTCGAGCGCGCCGACCGCGCGCGGCACGAGCTCGGGGGTGTGCTTGGTGTCGGCGTCGATGAAGAGCAGCAGCTCCCCGCGGCTCACGCGATACCCCTGCACCACGGCCCATGGCTTGCCGAACCACCCGGCAGGAAGCTCCGCCCCCCGCACCAGGCGCACGCGGCCCCGCGCCTCCGGGCTCGTGGCGACACGCTCGACGATCGCCGCCGTGTCGTCGGTCGAGCGGTCGTCCACCACCACGACCTCGATCGGCTCGTAGGCGGTGGCCAGTACCGATCGTACGCACGCTTCGATATTCTGCGCCTCGTTCCGCGCCGGGATGATCACCGAGATCAAGGCTCCGCGGGTGCGCGGTGCGTAATCGCGCAGCTGCGGGCGGCGCACGCCGAAGCGGCGCAGGCAGATGACAAAGAAGGCGACGTACGCCGCCGGGATCAGCCAGGTCACGCGAGCGTCTCGCCTTCCGCGGTCGCAACCACGGCCGCGCCCGTGAGATGCCCGGTGACGTTGGCGAGCGTACGGAACATGTCGGGGACTCGGTCGAGGCCGATCAAGAGACCCAATCCCGCGAGCGGCAAGCCGGTGGCCGCGAAGGCAGGGGCGAGACTCACCACGCTACCTGCCGGCACCGCGGCCACGGTGAGTGAAGCGAGAAACACCGCCGCACCTGCCTGCACCAGCTGCGGCAGCCCCAACGGCAGGCCGTACAGCTGCGCGACGAACAACAGCGCCACCGCCTGGAACAGCGCGCTCCCCGGACGATTGATGCTCGCGCCCAGCGGCAGCACGAAGCTCGACACGGTGCGCGAGATCTTGAGATCGCCCTCCGCGGCGCCGAGCATCGTCGGCAGCGTGGCGAGCGAGGACGTGGTGGAGAATGCCATCATCATCGATGGGAACGCGACGCGCAGGAAGCGCGGCGCCCGGAGCCTCGTTCCGAGCGCCACCGCCGGCACGAACACGCCGCCGACGAACAGCGCCATGCCGAGGATCACAGCGAGGATGAACACGCCCGCCGCCTTGACGAGCGACCAGCCGAACTGTGCGACCGCGGGCGCCACGAGCGCGCAGATCCCGAGCGGGGCGACCGCCAGGACCCAGTACATGATACGGATGAGCGCTTGCGTGGCGGCGTCTGCGACGCTCGTCAGCGCCGCGCGCTTCTCGGCCGGCAGCGTGGCCGTGGCGACCGCGAAGATCGTGACGAACACGATCAGCGGCAGCAGCGCCCCGTCCACCGCCGCCCGGAGCGGGTTGCCGGGCACGAGATTCACGAGGAAGCTCGCCCCACCCGATGAAATCTGCTCGGCGGCGTGGCGCGCGAGCCCGGAGTCGGCGGCCGCCGCGGCTCTGAGGGCCGTCTGCTGCTCGGGGCTCATCGTGCCGAACGGGAGCAGGAGCTTCGCGAGCCCGAACCCGATCACGATTGCCGCGAGCGTCGTAAGCCAAAAGAAGGCGAGCGTGCGCGCGCCGAGGCGCCCGACCTTCCGGATGTCGCCCAGTCCCGCGACTCCGGTGAACAGGGCGGTCGCCACGAGGGGGATCACGACCATCGAGAGGAGATTGAGAAACACTGCGCCGACCGGACGCAGGGCCCGCGCCGCTGCGACGAACACGGGAGCCTGCGTGACCGCGGCGGCGAGACCGAGCGCCAGTCCGGCCCCGAGGCCCACCGCCATCCACACATGGCTCCGCATCGCTGCCAAGGTATTAATATGGCCACCCCCGCGATACGCCCCTTTCTGTTGACCGCCGCCGACGGCCGCCCGCTCGCGGGCGAGGTCCGCACCGCGGGCGGCGCTCGCCCTACTGTGGTCATCGGCCATCACCTCCCGGTACTCGCCGAGCGGCTGGCGCGTGCCGGCTTCACGGTCGTGTCGTGGGACGCGACGGCGCCGGAAGCGGACGCCCTCGGCGATCTGGGCGTGCTGCTCGACGCGCTGAGGAGTGGGGCGTTGGGTGTGGCGGCATCCGGGTACGGGTTGCTGGGGCAGGACGCGCCCGGCGCGGTCGCGCTCGTGCGGGCAGCCGCCGACGAGCGGGTGCGCGCGCTCGTCACCTGGGCGGTATCGGCGACTGCGCTGCCCCTGGGCGCGACGGTGCGGGCTCCGTGGCTCACCCTAGACGGTGCGGCGGACGAGGGCGCCGTGCAGGCCACGATCGACTGGTTCGCCCGGCACCTCGCGTGATCACGCTCGCGACCGTACGCCGCACCCTCGCGGCCCACCGACCCACCGCCGCCGATCAACCGGGGTCGCAGCTCGCAGCCGTGGCGCTGATGCTCGCGCCCGCGGGGCCTGACCTCGAAGCGCTCTTCATCCGGCGCGCCGTGCGAGCGGACGACCCGTGGTCGGGCCAGGTGGGCCTCCCCGGCGGCCGCGCCGAGCCGCGCGACGCCGATCTGCTCGCGACGGCGGTGCGCGAGACGCGTGAAGAGGTCGCAGTGGATCTCGGCGGCGCTGAGCGACTCGGCATCCTCGATGACATCTACCCGCGCACGCCCGTGCTCCCACCTGTCGTCGTCCGCCCGTTCGTGTTCGGCCTGGCAAGGCGCCCGCGCGTCACGGCGGGCGTCGAGGTGGACTCGGCGTTCTGGGTCTCGCTCGGCGCGCTGCTCGATCCCGGCGCGCGGCGCGACGTGACGCTCGACGTGCGCGGCGTGAGTCGAACCTTTCCCGCGTATGTGCTGGGGCGCGACGTGATCTGGGGCATGACCGAGCGGATCCTGACGTCCTTCATAACCGCGGTCTCCGAACAAAGGTAGCGTGCCAAAATCCACAAGTTCGCTTGCGAGCATCCGGGAATTAGGTTAATCTAACTCCCGCAGGCTTGGCGACGGGAAGTGATTGGTCTGACACCTGATAGCTGACGTCTGACGTCTGCTTTTCGCGCGCCTTTCCGGCAGGGAGAAACGGCATGAACGCACTGTTGCATGAACCACCGCTCACGCGGTCGGTCGAGGATTATCTCAAGGTCATCTATCACCTCTCGAGCCAGGGCGGGTTCGCGGCGACCAGCGACATCGCCGCGAGCCTCGACGTCTCGCCACCGTCGGTGAGCGGCATGGTGAAGCGTCTCTCGGAGGCGGGGCTGATCGAGCACGTCCCCTATCGTGGCGTGCAGCTCACGCACCAGGGGCGGCGCGCCGCGCTGAAGATGATCCGGCGCCATCGNCGAGCGCATGGCGGGCGCGCTGGGCGATCCACACTACGATCCGCACGGCGCCCCGATTCCCACCGCCGCGGGAGAGATCGAGGAGACCGACCTCACTTCACTCGCCGACGCCCGGGTAGGCGCCGTGCTCGAGCTGCGTCAGGTGGGCACCGAGGATCCCGCGCGGCTGCGCTACCTGGCGGAGCAGGGGCTCGTTCCCGGAGTGGTCCTGACGATCACCGGCCGCCAGCCGTTCAACGGCCCGACGACGGTCGCGTTGGAGGCAGGCACGCGCGTCGTGGGACGCGAGCTGGCGCAGCTCTTGTGGTGCCGCGAGGCGGTCCGGTGAGCGCTGTCAACGGCGCCGTCACGGAGCAGGGGTGGCGTCAGCCGCGCGTCGCCCCGAGCCTCGTCGAGGTTTATCGCACCATCCCGGTCGCCCAGGGAGCGTGGTGGCGCAAGGCGCTCGCGTTCTCCGGCCCCGGGTATCTCGTCGCCGTGGGATACATGGATCCCGGCAACTGGGCGACCGACCTGGCCGGCGGCTCGCGCTTCGGTTACGCGCTCCTCTCCGTCGTCCTGGTCTCGAATCTCATGGCGATCCTGCTCCAGGGCCTCGCCGCGAAGCTCGGCATCGTCACGGGTCGCGACCTCGCACAGGCGTGCCGCGATCACTACTCGCGTCCCGTCAACCTGGCGCTGTGGATCGTGTGCGAGCTCGCGATCGCCGCCTGCGATCTCGCCGAGGTGATCGGCTCGGCGATCGGGCTCAATCTCCTGTTCGGGATCCCGCTGCCATGGGGGATCGTCATCACGGCGCTGGACGTGCTCATCGTGCTCTACCTCCAGAACAAGGGCTTCCGGCTGCTCGAGGCTCTGGTGCTGGCGCTCATTACGACCATCGCGGGCTGCTTCCTGTTCGAGATCCTGATCTCGGGGCCCTCGTGGCCGGGGATCGCGGCGGGGTTCGTCCCGCACGCGTCGCTGCTCGGGGACCGTGACCAGCTCTACATCGCCATGGGGATCCTGGGCGCGACCGTGATGCCGCACAACCTCTACTTGCACTCATCGATCGTACAGACGCGCGCCTACGACGAGACTGCGGCGGGCCGGCGCACGGCGGTGCGGTTCGCGTTCCTCGACTCGACGATCGCGCTCACAATCGCCCTGGGAATCAACGCCGCGATCCTGATCGTCGCGGCCGCGACGTTCCACGTCTCGGGCCACACGGAGGTCGCCGAGATCCAGGAGGCGTACCGGCTGCTCACACCGTTACTGGGCGTGGGCGGCGCGAGCATGGTATTCGCGCTCGCCCTGCTCGCGTCGGGCCAGAACTCGACCCTGACGGGGACGCTCGCCGGTCAGATCGTGATGGAGGGCTTCCTCAATATCCGCATCCGCCCCTGGCTGCGGCGGCTCATCACGCGCGCCATCGCGATTGTGCCCGCCGCGCTCACGGCTATCTTCTTCGGGGAGAGTGGCACTGCGAAGCTCCTGATTCTGAGCCAGGTGATCCTGAGCGTGCAGCTGTCCTTTGCCGTGTTCCCGCTCGTGCGTTTCACGTCCGAGCGCGCCAAGATGGGCGAGTTCGTGAACCCCGCCTGGCTGAAGGCGCTCGCCTACGCGGTGGCCGTCGCCATCGCCGTGCTCAACTCGTGGCTCTTGGTGCAGGTCGTCCGCGGCCGGGCGGGGTGATGTACTCCCGCATCCTGGTGCCGCTCGAAAACTCCTCCTACGACCAGACGATCCTGACGTACGTGCGCGAGCTCGCGCGCCACCACGGCTCGGCGCTCGTGCTGATCCATGTGGCCGACGGCTGGGCGGCGCGCAACATCAAGCAGCTTGATCTGCGGGAATCCGAGGAGATGCGGGAGGATCGCGCCTACCTGGAGCGCGCCTCCGCGGCGCTGCGCGGGGACGGGTTCGAGGCCGACGCCGTGCTCGCGGCGGGTGATCCGGCCACGGAGATCGCCGAGGCGGCGACGCGGGAGCGCTGCGACCTGATCGCGATGGCGACGCACGGACACCGCGGCCTCAACGACGTCGTGCGCGGCAGCGTGGCGAGCGAGCTGCGGCACAAGACGTTCGTGCCGGTGCTGATGGTGCGGGCCCAGCCGAAATGACTACACTTCCGTCCGCGCCTGCTCGAGAGCCCGGAGCAGCGCGCTAAGCCTTTTGTCGCGTGCCTCCCCGAGCGCGGCGAGCTTCCCCTTGTACGCCCGGTCGATCGCCTGGATCAGCGCCCGCTGCTGCTCGGGCTCGAGCCGGTTCCAGGTTGCGAGCCCGCTCCACCACTCCTCGAAGCTCGCGAGCAGCCGCTGTAGGAACAGGGTCACGCCCCCCTCTCCCGCCGCGAGGTGATACGTGAGGTGCGGTCCCGCGGCGGCCCAACCGAACGCGGGTCCGAGCGACACCGCGCGATCCAGGCCGTCCACGTCGATCACACCCGTGAGCACCAGGTCCACGCACTCTCGCCACACCGCCGCCGAGACGCGACCCACCACGTAGCCCGGCACCGCCTTCCGGATCACGATCGGCATCCGGCCGAGGGCCTGGAGGTAGTCGTGGGCCCTGGTCACCCACGGCGCACCGGTGCGCGGGCTCGGCACGACTTCCACGAGCGGGATCAGCTCCGGGGGATTGAGCGGGTGCGCGACGAGGCAGCGATCCTGACGGCGGCAGCGGGCGAACACCTCGCTCGGCGGCAGCCCGCTCGAGGAGCTTGTGACGAGCGTTTCCGCGCCCGCGACCTCCTCGACCGCGGCGAACAGTTTCTGTTTGGCGAGCAGGTCCTCGGGGATCGCCTCGATCACCCAGTCGGCGTCCTGCACCGCCTGCAGCAGACTCCGGCCCTGCTGGAACTCGAGCAGGCCGCGCTCCACGATCCCCTGCGTCGCCCGCTCGAGCGCGACGAGCGCGCGGGCGCGGCGCGGCACCTCGATGGAGGCGCGCTCCAGGGTGCGGGCGCTCGCGTCGAACACGGTCACCGGCCACCCCGCGGACGCGCACAGGGCGGCCCAGCCGCAGCCGATCTCTCCTGCGCCGATCACCGCCACCTTGTGGGGGAGCGCGGTCACCGCGCCGCTCCCGCGGGCTCCGCCGCCGTAGCCCAGCGGAATACCCGCTTCGAGAGCAGCGACCGCACGGCGTCCACCTGCACCTCCCGGGCGAACAACGCGGCGGCGCCGTCTTTCGTCTCACGCGTGCGGCCGCGGCGGTCATCCTCATTCAGATCGACCGCGATCCGCACCGGCTGGAACGTGAGCACCGTGGGCTCGAGCAGCGCCGCGATCGGCAGCACGTCGTTCACCACGCACCCCTCGAGCCCCTCGTGGTCGCGGTGGAACTCCACGTAGAAGCGCAGCGCCTCGAACAGCCAGCGCGCGCGCGGCGCCTCGCTCGCGCCGAGCCGGCTCACGTCCGCCGCCGAGAGCACGACCTGGCGCGTCACGTCGAGCCCCACCATCTCGCTCGGCAGCTCCGCTGCGAGCACGGTCGCGAGCGCTTCGGGGTCGCACCAGGCGTTGAACTCGGCGAACTTGGTGGTATTGCCCTTCGCCTTGAGGTTGCCGACCATGGCGATGTGGCGCGCCACCTTGGCCCGGACGAGCTCCGGCTCGCGCCGCAGCGCGAGGGCGAGACTCGTGAGTGGTCCGAGCGTCACGAGCGTGACGCGATCTTCCTGCTCCGCCAGCAACCGCTCCAACGGCCGCACGAAATCGAGAATCACCCCCGCGGGTGGGACCGCCGCGTAGCCGAGCCCCGTCGCGCCGTGCGTCTCGCGCGCTGTGCGCAACGGGCGCGCGATCGGGCGGCGCGCCCCCACGGCGAGCCGCGCCCGCTTGCCCCCCTGCCGCAGGATCTCGACGACGTTGCGGTAGGCGTTCTCGACGGTCGTGTTGCCGTACGAGACCGAGATTCCCCGCACATCGAGCTCCGGCGAATTCAGCGCGAGATACAGCGCGAGGGTGTCGTCGATGCCGGGGTCGGTATCGATTACTAGGGGAAGAGGGACGGGGGAAGAGGGACGGGTGGCGTCGGACACGGGCTATAGGCTAGGGAGCCTGAACCTCCTTTGCAATAGTGGAACGCAGGGATTTGAACTCTTCCGCGCCCCCGAACCCAAAGATCCGCTCGATGACCCGGCCGTGGCGGTCGAGTAGCACCGAGTACGGCAGCCCGCGGTAGTGGTAGATCTGCTTCATCCGTCCGCCGCCGACGAGAATCGGGAACGGCGGCCGGAACTCGCGCACGAAGCCGAGCATCTTGCCGAGATCGACGTCGTCCGAGATCGCGGCGATGGCGAAATCGCTGCGCGGGAACTCCTGATACAGCTCCGCCATGTGGGGGAACTCCTCGCGGCAAGGGTCGCACCACGACGCCCACAAGTTGATGAGCGTCACCTTGCCTGCGAGCGCGGCGAGTCGCACGGTGTCGCCATGCAGGTCGGGAAGCGCGAACGGTGGGCTGAAGGCTTCGCGCCGCCCGCCGCCCGCGCGCGCGAGCAGTGTCTCCGCGTCGAACGTCTCCAGCCGGCCCTGTCGTGTGACCGCGACCGCCGTCTCCCGCGGCCCCAGCGCGCGAGTCGCGACGATCTTCCCTGACGCGGTGTCCAGGACGTCGAGGCGCAGCTCGGTCGCCGCCGAGTCGCTCCCCCCGAGCGCGTACAGCTTCCCGTCGGGGCCGAGCGCGAGCGCGATGTTCACGATCGCGTAGCGGGCGGCGATGTCGCGCGCCCCCGGCCGAGGCGGGATGAAGACCGGATCCGTCTCCTTGGCGAAGCGACCCCGCGTGGCGCTCCACCGGGGCGCGCCGGTCGCGTCGTACTTGACGATCTCGTCCCGCACGAGGCGCGCGAAATACACGGCGCCGCTCGCGTCGGTTGTCACGGCGCCCGCGTTCGCGAGCTGCGCGAGGAAGGGCACCGTTGGCAGGTGCACAGTGCCGAGCCGCCCGACGGGTTTTCCCAGGGTGTCGAGGATTCGGAGCAAGGGGGCAGTGTCGGGCTCCGCCACAAACGCCACGTCGTACGGGGAGCGCGCGGCGGCGACGCGGTCACGCCCGAGGGCAGCGGCGTAGATGTCCGCGGGGTCGGGGCTCTCCCACTCGCGCACGGCGCGTCCGCTCGTGTCGAAGACGACGCCCTGGCCGGTGCGCTCGCTCACGAGCAGGTTGGCCCCGCCTCCGAGGGGCGCGACGGCGATCGGCGTGGCGAGCCGCGCGCTCGTGAACACCTTGGCGACGCGCAGCGTGCCGTCGAACGCGACGATCCGGCTCGAGTCGGGGTCGGGCGCCCAGGAGTGGCCGCCCATGCTGGCCGCGGGTGAGCGGCCGAGGAAGAGGAGGGTAAGGCTGGGCGCCGCCAGCTGGCAGGCGGCGAGCGCCGCTGCGAGCAGCGCGGCGCCCAGCGCGCGGGCCATCTCAGGTCGCGGCTGCGACCGTCTTGATCTCGATCGTGTGCAGCCCGCTGACGTAGCGATGAATGCCCGTGACCTTCACCTTGCCTTCGGCGAAATCGATCAGCTTCGAGTTCTGCGGGTCGCCGGCCTTCGAGCTCACCGGCATGTAGATCGTGCCGTCGCTCCCCAGGATGGCGAGGGCGACGCCCGCCTTGGCGCACGCCTGGGCGCACTGCTTGTGCCCGGCCCCGGAGGCGCCCATCGTCGTATGACAGTTCACGTCGATCACCTGACCGGTGATCGTCATTTCGTTGCCGCCGCCGGCAGCCGGCTGTCCCTGCGCGGCCAGCGGCAGCGCGAGACAGGCGAGCACGGCAGTCGAGGCCAGGATTCGCTGCAGCATCGTTCGATCCTCCTGTGAGTATATTGGGCGCCATGAGCGAGGCCTATCGCACGCTCGTCGACACCTTCGGCGTCGCGTGGGAGCGGGGCGACCTGGAGGCGATCGCCTCCGTGTTCACGCCCGACGCCACGTTTCTCGAGGCACCCTTCACCGACCCGGCGAAGGGCATCGCCGCGGTCCGGGACTACTGGAAGGACGTCCCCGCCAACCAGGCGGAGGTTTCCTTTCGGTCCGGTGAGATTTACAGCGCCGGCCCGTGGTTCGCCACGGAGTTCCGCTGCACCTACCGCCGCCGTCGCACCGGAGAGCAGGTCGACACGCGCGGCGCGATCTTCTGCGAGACGAAGGACGGCAAGATCAGCGAGATGCGGCTGTATTGGCACCGTAACCCCTGACGCGGGCACAGCGTTCTACGGCACCGCCACCTCAGTGTTCCTTGCCGCCCCCTGCCGCCCCTTGCCGCCTCACGTAGTCGAGCGCCCCCTCGATCAGCTCCGCGCTGCGCGTTCCTATTTGCATCGCGGCCGTCACGGCGGCGTCCTCGGCGAATCCGCAGTCGAGCATCAGGTACGGGATCAGCGCTGCCCCGACGCGGTTCCCCGAATTGCAGTAAATGAACGCGCGCTGCCGTTTCGCCGTGATCTCCTGCATCGCGTGACGCACCGCGTCGAGCGTGCGGTCCTCGGGCGCCGAGTGAGGGACGGGGATGTTGACGTAGGCGAGCCCCGCCGCGCGGATCGCGGCGGGTGCGTCGAATGGTTGCGGCTCCATCGGATCGCGCACGTCGATGACCACGTCGCATCCCGCCGCCTTCAGAGCGGCGAGGTGCGCGGCTTCCGGCTGCCCGCCCGTCGCTAGGCCTGGAAACGGCTCGCGCGCGTTGAGAACGCCGGCGAGGGCGTCGAGCAGCTGGCGTGTGGTCGCCACGGTGCTAAGCTAGCAGGATGAGAAGGCGGTACGGGGCGGTAGGAGGCGGTAAGGGGCGGGAGTGCGGCACGATGCTCGCGCGAGCCGCGGTCGTCCTTACCGCCCTCTACCGCCCCGTACCGCCCCTTGCCGCCCAGTCCACTCAGATTCGCCTCGCCACCACCACCTCCACCCGCGACGCCGGGCTGCTCGACGTGCTCTTGCCGCTGTTCGAGCGGCAGACAGGCTATCGCGTCACGCTGATCGCCGTCGGCAGCGGCCAGGCGCTCGAGCTCGGCCGCCGCGGCGACGCAGACCTCGTGCTGGCGCACGCCCCCGCGGCGGAGCGGGCGCTCACGGACTCGGGGTACTTCGTGACGCGGCGACTCGTGATGCACAACGACTTTCTCATCGTGGGCCCCGCCGCGGATCCCGCGAGCGTCAGAGGAATGAACGCCGCGGTCGCTGCCGTGACGCGCATCGCCGAGCGACACGCCCGGTTCGTGTCCCGGGGCGACCGCTCTGGGACGCACCAGCGGGAGCTCGAGCTGTGGCGCCGGGCGGCGGTCACGCCACCGCCCGCCGGGAGCTGGTACATCGAGTCGGGCCAGGGGATGGGGGCGGCGCTCCAGCTCGCCGACGAGAAGCAGGCGTACATCCTCACCGATCGCGCCACGTACGTCGCTTGGCGCGACAGGCTGCAGCTCGTCCCACTGGTCGAGGGCGACTCTCTCCTTTATAACGTGTACCACGTCCTCGAGATCAACCCGCAGAATTCTCCCCGCGTGAACGTCCGCGGCGGCCGGGCGCTGGCGGATTTCCTCGTCGCCCCCGAAGCCCAAAAGCTGATCGGGGAATTCGGAAAGGAACGCTTCCAGGCCAGCCTGTTCGTCCCCGACGCGGGCAAGCCCGATCGCTGGTAGCAGGTTGTGACGCCGCGCACGTATCGCGCGCGGAACAACTGTACCCTGCCGGGGACAAACCTGCCCTCGAGATCGCGTCGCAGCGCTTCGGGCCGTGCGGTACGGTTCTTGAACTGCTGCCCCGTGCTAGGGTATTGTTAAACGACGAGGAGGGAGGGGCTTATGATACTGGCACTGACACTTTCGCTGGTTGCTGCGGCACCGGCGGCCCCGCGCAGCTCGACCGCCGTTCGCGCGGACGACCCTCCGATTCATGTCTGGCTCAATTCCGACAATTCGTTCTTCAGCGGCGACCGCGCGCGCGTGCACATCCGCGCGGCGCAGGACGGCTACGTGGTCGTGCTGCGCGCCGACGGCGACGGGCACGTGCGGGTGCTGTTCCCGCTCGATCCGAGCGCTGATGCCTTCGTGCGCGGCGGTGACAAGCGGGAGATCCGCAGCCGCGGCGGCCGCGAAGCGTTCATCGCCGACGAACGGGAGGGCGCGGGGCTGGTGCTGGCGGCGTGGTCCAAGAGCGCGTTCAAGTTCGACCAGTTCGTGCGCGCCGACCACTGGGACTACAGTGCGCTCGACTCCCACGAGAGCGGCGGTGACCGGGAGGCTGCGCTCGTCGACCTCGTGCAGGCGATGGCCGGCGAGAACCACTTCGACTACGACGTGGTCACCTACACCGTCACCTCGGTCCAGGCCTACTACCGCCGGCCGTACTGGGGTCCCGGCTACTATCCTGGTTGGGGTTGGGGAGGCTGGGGCGGTTGGGGTGGCTGGGGTTCGTGGGGCAGGCCGCACCGCTTCGGCGTCGGGCTCCGCATTGGGTTCGGAAACTGCGACCCGTTCTGGGGCTGCGGCGCGTACTACGACCCGTTCTACTACGATGCATTCTTCTACGATCCGTTCTTCTACGGCGGCTACTACTATCGTCCGTACGCGTACCGGCCCTACGCCCCGTTCGTTTACGGGGGCGTACGCATCCGGTCTCCCTTCTACGGCAGTTACGGCGGGCTGCTCTACACGCGCGCACGCCCTGGGGGGACATTGACGACCGGGTTCGGGACGCGGGGCAGGACATGGCTGAGCGCTGCGCCGAGACTGCAGCTCCCCGCGGGGAGTCTGACCGCACGTTCCACTGGAACGGCGGTGCGGACGCACTCGACCGGCACGAGTTGGGCGACGGCAGCATCGCGTGGCCGCTCGGGTGACTTCGCGGCGCGCTCGTTCCAGCCCAGCACGCGCTCGACTTCAACGGGGAGCAGGGTGAGCGTTGACCGGAGCGGTCCGAGCAGTTGGGGGGGGGGGCGTGGGGGGGGGGGGGGGGGGGGGGGGGGGGGGGGGGGGGGGGGGGGGTGGGGGGGGTGGGGGGGGAGGCGGAGGCCGGCGGCACTAGCTCAGGGCGATAGGAACCGGACGGACAGTAGGGGCACGGCATGCCGTGCCCCTACATTTTACTTACCGCCCCTTACCGTCTCTTACCGCCCCTTACCGTCTATCTTTCCCTCATGCTCCGCCTCGCGATCGCGCAAATCCGCCCCACCAAGGGCGAGTACGCCGCCAACCTGCAGCGCATCGGCGGCGTGCTGGCGCAGGTCGCCAAGCTCGATCCACCGGTCGACCTCGTCGCGTTCCCGGAGGCTGCGACGTCTGGGTACTTCGTCGAGGGAGGCGTGCGCGAGGTCGCCGTGACCGCAGGAACGCTGTTCCGGGATCTCGTCGAGCAGCACCGGGCGGCGCACGCGCCTCCGCTCGACGTGGCGGTCGGCTTCTACGAAGTGTTCCAGAATCGCTTCTACAACTCCTGTCTGTACGCCTCACTCGGCACCGCCTCTTCCGGCAACGCCTCACCCGGAATTCGGCACGTCCACCGCAAGGTCTTCCTCCCCACCTACGGCGTGTTCGACGAGGAGCGCTTCGTGGAGCGGGGACACGAGGTGCGGGCTTTCGATACGCGCTGGGGTCGGGCGGCGATCCTGATCTGCGAGGACGCCTGGCACTCGCTCACCGCGACGCTCGCGGCCCTGGACGGCGCGCAGCTCATCGTGTTGCCCTCGGCCTCTCCGGCGCGCGGCACCGAAGGCACGGTGGACGAGGGCGGCGTGAGCCTTCCCGCGAGCGTGGTGCGCTGGGAGCGCACGGTGCGAGGGCTCGCCGAGGAGCACGGCGTGTACGTCGTGTACGCGAGCCTTGTGGGGTTCGAGGGCGGGAAAGGATTCCCGGGGGGCTCGGTCGTCGTGAGTCCTCAAGGGCAGATTCTCGTGCGCGGGCCCCTGTTCGAGGAAGCGATCGTGACGGCGGATGTGAATCTCGAGGAGATCACGCGCGCTCGCGCCGACGCGCCGTTGCTCGCGGATCTCGAAGTGGCGTTGCCTCATCTCGTCAAGAACCTGGGGAAGAGGGACGGGGGACGCGGGACGGGTAAGAAGCCAAAGGTCAAGTTTGACCCAGCTCGTGCCACGAAACAACCCGTCCCTCGTCCCTCGTCCCCCGTCCCGGTGCACGTGGTCGGGAGAGGGGTTGAGGAAGGCGACCCCCTCGCGATCGACGTCGAGCTCGCGCGCCGCTGGCTCGTGTCGTTCCTGAAGGACGAAGTCGTCGTACGCCGCGGATTCAAGAAGGGAATCGTCGGGCTCTCAGGGGGCGTAGACTCGTCGCTCACCGCCTTTCTCGCCGCCGAGGCGCTGGGGCGGGAGAACGTGATCGGCGTGCGGATGCCGTATCGCACCTCGAGTCCCGAGAGCATGGAGCACGCCCAGCTCGTCATCGACAAGCTCGGCATCCCATCCGTCACCGTCGATATCAGTGAAGCCGTGGACGGATACCTGAAGCAGGTGGGCGACGCCGATCCCGCGCGCAAGGGCAACGTGATGGCGCGCCAGCGGATGATCGTGCTGTTCGATCTCTCCGCCAAGCATCAGGCGCTGCCGCTCGGCACCGGCAACAAGTCCGAGCGGCTGCTCGGCTACTTCACCTGGCACGCCGACGACACGCCTCCCGTGAACCCGCTCGGCGACCTGTTCAAGACCCAGGTGTGGGCCCTGGCGCGGCACGTCGGCGTGCCCGAGGTGATCGTCACCAAGCCCGCCACCGCCGACCTGATCCACGGCCAGACGGACGAAGGAGACTTCGGGATCTCGTACCCGAAGGCCGATCGCATCCTCTATTACCTGCTGCGAGACCTGGGCCCCGAAGAGATCGTGGCGCGCGGCTTCACCGCCGCGGAAGTGGAGCTGGTGCGGCGGCGACTCGAGTCGACGCACTGGAAGCGGCGGCTGCCGACGGTCGCAGTGATGTCGCAGACGGCGATCGGGGAGTTTTATCTGAGACCGGTGGACTACTAGGAGTCGTGGCGCAGGGGGCGCCTGTCGCGTCCCCGTGCCCTAAAGGGCCGGCTCGGCTTGATGCGCGTCCTTAAGGACGCGGTGTGGTCGAGCCGGCGTTTCAACGCACGGATCGACCTGGACGCCGATCGCGTCCCCCTCACCGCAGCCCCACCGCAATCCCGATCCCGATCGCCACAACCCCCAGGCCTGCCAGTGCCGCATATAGCGGCAGTAGGAACCACAGCCACTGCTCGTAGCGCACCCCCGCCGCTGCGATGATCGCCATGAGCGCTCCGTTGGTGGGCGTGAGCAGCTCGCACAGCCCGGCGCCGTACTGATAGGCGAGCACAGTCACCTGGCGCGATAACCCCAGCAGGTCCGACAGCGGCACGAGGATCGGCATCGTGAGCACCGCTTGCCCGCTCACGCTCGGCACGGGCACGTGAACCAGAGTGTGCACCGCCATCATCCCGACCGCGGACAAGGCTACCGGAAGGTGAGCGATCGGCGTGAACAGGCCCTGGACGATGGTGTCGATGACGTGTCCCTCCGCGAGCACGACGTAGATGGCGCGCGCGAAGCCGATGACCATTCCCGCGAACGCCATCGACGCGAACCCCTCGACGAACGCGGTCGCCGTGCCGTCGAACCGCAGCCCGCCAATCAACCCCGCCAGCACGCCCATGAGGAAGAACAGCGCCGACATCTGGTCGAAGTCCCAGCCGAGTACCATCACGCCGTACACGAACACAACGAAGGTCAGCAGCACGATCGCCAGCACGATCCCTTGCCGGGGCCCGAACGGCGTGGGCGGGGGGGGCGGGGGGGGCGCGGCCGTGGCTGACGCGGCGTGCGGCGTCGTGCGAATCCGCAGGGCGTGGCGGATCGTGCCCCAGATCCAGATCCCGACCGCGAGCGCCAGGAACACGAGACGGAATGCGGAGCCCGACAAGAGCGGCAGCTGGGCGAGCTTCTGGGCGATTCCCACCTGGAACGGATCCATCGGGCTGAACGCCGCGCCCACGGCCGCCGCGCCGATGCTCATCGCCGCCGCCGTGAGGGCGTCGAAGCCCACGCGACGAGTGAGGACGAGCAGCACCGGAATCAGCGCGATGATTTCCTCCTGCAAGTGCTCCAGCGCTCCCGCGGTCGCGAACGCGAGGGACACCACAGGGATGACGAGCGCTTCGCGCCGCTCGAGCTTCTTGGCGAGCCAATCGACCCCGTGCCGCAGGGCGCCGGTCTTGTCCACGACGGTGAAGGCGCCACCCGCGAGGAACACGAGGCAGATGACCGACACGGCGTCGGCTACGCCTTTGGGGATTGCGACGAGCGCCTGGAACGGACCGACCGGGGTGCGGGGCACGGCGTGATAGGTGCCCGCGACCACCACCCGCCGGCCGGTCGCGGAGTCTTCGCGGCGCTCGAACTCCCCCGCGGGGAGGACGTAGGTCAGGGCCG
Source organism: Gemmatimonadota bacterium (assembly GCA_003221005.1). Taxonomy (GTDB): domain Bacteria; phylum Gemmatimonadota; class Gemmatimonadetes; order Gemmatimonadales; family GWC2-71-9; genus AG25. Next base: position 8,639 of record QHTZ01000022.1, on the reverse strand, counting down.
TCGCGATGAAGACGCCGGCGACGAGCAGGGTCAACGGGTGTGGAAACCGGAGGCGCGACATGGCCCGCAAACGTAGGGCGCGTGGGCTCGGGCGCAATTGCTGGGAAAGGGTGTAGTTTCCTGAGACTTCAGACCTCAGACATCAGATGCAGGGACGCCATCCACGCGAATCAGAGGCGATGATCGCGGAGCTGATGATGCCGCAGCACGCGAACATCATGGGCAACGTGTTCGGCGGGGTGCTGCTGGCGATGGTGGACCGCGTCGCCGCGGTGGCGGCGATCCGCCACGCGCGCCGGCCCGCGGTCACCGTGTCGGTGGACAAGGTCGACTTCCGCGAGCCGATCCGGGTCGGGGAGCTCGTCACCGCGATGGCGCAGGTCAACTTCACCGGCCGGACGTCGATGGAGGTGGGCGTGAAGGTGATCGCGGAGAACGTGCTCACCGGCGAGCGCCGCCACACCAACTCCTGCTACATCACCTACGTCGCCCTTAACGACGCGGGCGAGCCCGTCGAGGTGCCACCGATCGTCCCCGAGACCCCGGACGAGAAGCGGCGCTACAACCGCGCGGCGAAGCGCAGGGCGGAGCGGGTGATGCATCGGAGGTACGATCAGGGCAGAGGCGAATAGTGAGGGTGGTGTTGGTGCTGGGTGGGGGTGGGGCGAAGGCACTCGCGCACGCCGGCGCATGGAAGGCTCTGCAAGAGCGCGGTGCACGCATCACCCACATCGTCGGCACGTCTATGGGCGCGGTGATGGCGGCCGCGTTCGCCGCAGGATCGACCGTGGAGCAGGTGCTCGAGACGGCGCGCGCGCTCACCCGCAAAGATGTCGCGGCGATCGATCCCCTGGCGCTCCTCAAGGGGATGTTCGCCGCGAGCCTGCTCGAGTCCGGCGCCCTGCGGCGCACGATCGCCCGGCTCGTCCCTGCGACCCGCTTCGCCGATCTCAAGGTCCCGCTCACCGTCACCACGACCGACGTCGATTCCGGGGAATTGGTGCTGTTCGGCGCGCTCGGCGCGGACGCTCCGTTGCACGAGGTGCTGTACGCGTCGTGCGCGCTGCCGCTGTACTTTCCTGCGGCCACGCTCGATGGCCGTCGCCTTGCCGATGGAGGGTTGCGCGCGGTGCTGCCGCTCAGCGTCGCGGCCCGGATCCCCGCCGATGTGGTCGTTGCGATCAGCGTTGGCCCGGGATTTGACGAACCTATGCCGCCCCTTACCGCCCCTTCCCGCCTCATGCCGCCCGCTCTTATTCGCGCCCACGGCGAGGCCATTCGCATCATGATGGCGGACCAAACGGAGAGGGCGATAGAGGAATGGCCGAGCAGCGCGCCACGGCTCGTAGTCGTGAGGGCGGTGGCTGAGCGGGAGGCGACGTTTGCGATGGGACAGGCGGACAGGTACTACAGGGCAGGGTACGAAGAGACAAACAGGGCAATGCGTCTATGCGTCTAGTCTTTGCATTGCCCCGCAGTACTTTTGACTCATGCCTCGTAAGTATTTCACACTCGCCGAAGCCAACCGTACTCTCCCGTTGGTCAAACGAGTCGTCGCCGACATTACTGCCCTGTACCCAAAGTGGCGCGAGCTCGTATATCGCTATGAGTATGCCGCCGCTCAGGCTCGGCCCGAGTGGGGCGAATCGAACGAGCAGCTCGAGCTGCGCGGCGACATCGAGGCCGTGGCGCGCAACATCAATCAGTACCTCGAGGAGCTGGAGCAGGTGGGATGCGTGTTCAAGGGATTCGAGCAGGGGCTCGTGGATTTCTACGGCAAGCTGGATGGCCGAGACGTTTTCTGGTGCTGGAAAGTGGGAGAGGACAGGATTGAACACTGGCATGACTTGGAGGCCGGATATGCAGGCCGGCAGCCCGTCCCTGAAGTGGTGAGGGGGTAGACGATGCGTGGATTCTGGTTACTGGTGCATGTCCTCGGCTTCACTCTCTGGCTGGGCGGCGGAATTGCCACCATGGTCGCTGGCGTGACCGCCAAGAGGTTCGCTCCCGCCGAGCGCCTCAAGGCTTATCGGCTGATCGGTGCGATCCAGCGCTTGCTCGTCGGGCCGGGCGCGGCAGGCGTCGTCATCTCGGGCGTCGTGCTCGTCCTGAGCGGGCCGTACATGCGCTCGGGCGACATGCCCGTGTGGCTCAACGTGATGATGGGAGCGGGGATCCTCGGCGCCATCGCGGCGATGGCCGTAAGTGTCCCGACGGCCGCTAGACTGGCACGGATCGAGGTGGACCCTCGAGGCGAGCTACCGGAAGCCTTCCACGGGCTACGGAAGCGGCAGATCCTGGCCGCGACAATTTCAGGATCGCTAGGCTTGATAGCGCTCTTTGCGGCGACACTTGGTAGGTCGTAGACGGATAGCGGCGAGCCGATGCAAAGACTAGACGCACAGACGCACAGTGGTGAATAGTCGCCAGTTCGAGGAAAACCCTCTTCACTAAGATCTGTTCACCGCTGTCCGTCTATGCGTCTAGTCGTTTTCCCGTCCTGCACACTGGTCTCACTGGGCACTGACTGCACTGCGGACGTCTTGCCCTGCATATGAGCGCCCCTAGTTCCATAATCGCTTGATTGAATCGCCACGCCCTCTTGCCGTCTTTCGGTACGAGAGCCCTGGCCAGTTCCCAGATGTACCCGTCCCCGGTCCCTCGTCCCGCGTCCCCTAGAAAAACGCGCCGTAACACCCGCCGCACATTCGTATCGACGGCGGGAACAGGTTTCTCGTAAGCAAACGACGCGACGGCACCAGCTGTGTAGGGGCCGATGCCGGGAAGCTTCACGAGCTCCTGCGGATCTTCCGGCAACTTGGCAACGCCTCTTCCGGCCTCGCCTCTCCCGGCAACGCTTCTCGCCAGCGCATGAAGACTGCGCGCGCGCGCATAATACCCGAGCCCATCCCACGCCTCGCGCACGGCGCGCGCGGGCGCCGAGGCTAGGCTCCTGAGATCCGGGAATTTCTCAAGGAACCGCGGGTAGTATTCCGCCACCCGGCTCACCTGCGTCTGCTGCAGCATCACTTCGGAGACGAGCACGCGGTACGGATCGCGGGTGCGGCGCCACGGCAGGTCGCGCGCGGCGCGGGCGTACCACGCCAGGAGCAGCCGTCTAAAGCGCTGCGCCGACCGGGGTTTACGAGCTTGGGGGATGGACTTACGGGGCATGCTTACACAATATGCACGCCATGGCGCGGCGGGCGGAGATCACGCTTGACCTGCGGCGGCTGGTCGGGCGGTGGACGCTGCGCTCGGCCGGCCACGCGGGTCGCTTCACCTACCTCTTCATCGACATGCTCCGCGGGCTCGCGGAGTGGCGCATCTATCTCCCCCGCACCTTCGAGCAGGCGACCGGCGTCGGCTTCGGCAGCCTCTTCATCGTGCTGCTCGTGGCCGGGTTCGCGGGGGCGGTGACGAGCCTCCAGGCCGGCTACCAGTTCACCGGCACCCTGCCGCTCTACTACGCCGGCGCCGTCATCAGCGAATCCATGATCCTCGAGCTCGGCCCCGTGCTCACGGGGCTGATCCTCGCGGGGCGGATCGGCGCCCGCTACGCCGCCGAGCTCGGCACGATGCGCGTCACCGAGCAGATCGATGCCCTCGAGAGCCTGGGCCGCTCCCCGATCTCGCACCTCCTGTTGCCGCGGGTGCTCGCCGGCCTGCTGGTGGTCCCCGCGCTCACGATGTTCGCGAACGGGATGGGGCTGTTCGTCGGCTGGATTACGGCGAAGCAGTCGCTCGGCATCACCGACGCCGACTTCACCTACGGGGCGCGCTTCTTCTTCCGGCCGCTCGACCTCTGGTACTCGCTCATCAAGAGCTACTGGTTCGCGGGCGCCGTCACCGTGATCCCCTGCTACATCGGGTACAACACCCAGCAGGGGGCCGAAGGGGTGGGGCGCGCGGCCACCACCGCGGTCGTGGCGGCGTCGGTGTCGATCCTGCTGCTCGACGTGGTGATCACGAAGCTGTTGCTCGGCAAATGATCCAGCTCAGCGACATCCACAAGCGCTTCCTCGACAACGTGGTCCTGGATGGCGTGAGTCTCGAGGTGCGGGACGGCGAGACGCTGGCGCTGCTCGGCCCCTCGGGTGTCGGCAAGAGCGTGACCCTCAAGATGATCAACGGGCTGCTGCGGCCCGACGCGGGGGATGTCGTGGTGGACGGGCTGCACGTGCAGCGGCTCAAGCGCGGGGAGCTGTCCGAGCTGCGCTCGCGCATCGGCTACGTGTTCCAGTACGGGGCGCTGTTCGATTCCGACACCGTGGCCGAGAACATCCGGCTCGGCATCACCGACGAGACGTGCTATAGCGACGACGGCTATTGCGCTGACCGGGTGCGCGAGTGTCTGCGGCTCGTGAACCTCGCCCCCGACGTCGCCGAGAAGTACCCGGCGGAGCTATCCGGGGGGATGAAGAAGCGCGTGGGGATCGCGCGCGCGATCGCGGGGAAGCCCAAGTACCTCTTGTACGACGAGCCCACCTCGGGGCTCGACCCGGTGAATGCCGACGTGATCGACGGGCTGGTGGAGCGGCTGCGGGACGAGCTGGGGGTGACGAGCGTTGTGGTGTCACACGACGTGCGCGGCAGCTTCCGGGTGGCGGACCGGGTGGCGCTGTTGTGGCAGTCGAAGATCCGCGCGGTCGGGACCCCCGAGCAGATCCTCGGCTCCCGCGATGCCGCGGTGCTCCAGTTCCTGGAGCGCGACCTCGAGATGAGCCTCATCCAGGCCGAGTCGGTGGCCAACGTGCGGAAAGATGGAAGTTAGCTATAAGGAAGAGGTGAGCGTCGGGGCGCTCGTGATCCTCGGCCTCGTCGCGTTCACGCTCGGGATGTTCTGGCTCACGGGCCGCTCGATCGTGAGCAAGGGCATCGGGGTGGACGTGGTGTTCAAGGACGTGAGCGGGTTGAAGGAAGGGGACCCGGTGCGCGTCTCGGGCGTGACGAAGGGCCGGGTGGCGCGGGTGCACCTGGACAAGGTGGGGAAGGTGATCGTCACGATCCAGGTCAGCTCCGACGTGCGGCCCCACGCCGACGCGAGCGCCGCCGTCGCCTCGGCGGATTTCCTGGGCGCCAAGTACGTGGCCTACAACCCCGGCGCGAAGGACGAGCCGCTGGCCCAGGGCACACCGATCCCCGGCGTGGCCGAGGAGCAGTTCGCGGACATCGCGTCGCGGGCGGCGAGCAACGCGAGCCAGCTGATCGAGAACGTGAACCGCGGGTTGAATCCTGGCCAGCTCGCGGCCGACCTGCACAACACGCTCGTGGTCACGCAGCGCGGCATGAAGGCGCTGTCCGAGGCGTCGAACGGTCCCATGGTGCAGCAGACGACGCAGACCTTGAAGACGGTGCAGAACGTGATGGCGCGGATCGACTCAGTGCTCGGCACGCGCGATGCCGCCGCGAGCGGCCGCCGGCTCGACACGCTCACCGCCAACCTGGGCCAGCTCAGCGCCCATCTCGCTGCCGCGACCAAGTCGTTGAACGAGCTCCTCACCACGATGAACAAGGGGGAGGGGACGCTAGGCCGGATGGCGACGGATACGATGCTTTATAAAAACTTGAATGCGACGCTGGCGGCGCTGAGCTCGCTGCTCACAGATCTTAAAGAACGACCCGGGCGCTATCTGACCGTTAAGGTCTTTTGACGGGACACGAGAAACGGGAAACGGGAAACGTGGTGCATGCACGTTTCCCGTTTCTCGTTTCCCGTGTCCCGTTATATTCGCCCCATGCTTTCCGTGACTTTTCTTGGGACCAGCGCTGCTCGGCCCACCGTCGAGCGGAACGTCAGCGCTCTCGCTCTCGTGCGCGAAGGTGAGACCCTGCTGTTCGAGTGCGGCGAGGGCACCCAGCGCCAAATGATGCGCTACGGGGTGAGCTTTGCGCTGTCCGAGATCTTCTTCACGCACTTTCATGCCGATCATTTTCTCGGCGTGATCGGCTTGATCCGCACGCTGGGGTTGCAGGGGCGGGAGGAGCCGATGCGCCTCTATGGCCCGAAGGGAGCAAAGAAGGTCCTGACTCAGGCCATTTCCCTGGGAGTGGAGCGGGTCCCCTTCGAGGTCCAAGTCCAGGAGGTGGCCCCGGGCGCCCTAATAACCACGCACCACGCACCACGCAGTTCTTACGACATCCATGTATTCGCGACCGAGCACGGCGGCGGATCGGTCGGTTACGCGCTCAAGGAGCATGAGCGGCGGGGGCGGTTCGACGTCGAGAAAGCCCGGGCTGCGGGGATACCCGAGGGGCCGTTGTGGGGAAAGCTTTCAAAGGGCGAGTCGATCGAGCTTGCTGACGGCCGAAAGCTGGCGGCTGACGGCTTTGTCGGTCCCAAGCGTCCCGGGCGCTTGGTTGTGTTCACTGGCGATACCCGGCCATGCGCGAGCGTTGTGGATGCCGCGCAGGGGGCCGATCTGTTGATTCACGAGGCGACGTTCGGGGAGGAGGAGAAGGAGCGGGCGAAGGAGACGGGGCATTCGACGGCGAAGGAGGCGGCGCAGGTGGCGCTCGCCGCGAAAGCCCGCCGCCTTGTGCTGAGTCATGTTTCGGCGAGGTACTCGATTAGTGCGGAGGAGCTTGTGAAGGAGGCGAAGCCGGTGTTCGACAACGTCACGGTGGCGAAGGATGGGATGACGATCGAGGTTCCCTTCGCCGATTAGCCGCGCGCTGGGGCCCCCTGCTCGGGCAGCCCAGCGGGCACCCGACCCTCGCAAGGGTCCCCAGCGCGCGGCTCATATCAGTGAGTCAAGACTTTTCGCAGGTTCTGCAATAGCCCGTCGAACATCCGGTGCGCGCCGCGGCGGCGGTACAGCTGGCCGAGCAGCCAGGCGCGCCAGGTAGGCGGGGTCCAGACGTGTTTCATCGAGACGAGCGTGGCGCCGCCGGCGAACTGCAGCTTGAAGAAGGTTTTCGCGCCGGCGCGGTGTTGCAGCTCGACCCAGCCGTAGCCGGTGGGTGGGGTGAACTCGATGATCTCGATCTCGACCGTCGTCTTGCGCTTGGCGTTCTGGAACATGAGGCGGTGGCGCTCGCCTTTGCGGTTGGGGCGCAGGGCGGGTTTGACGGCGTGGCAGTAGGGGAGCCACTCCGGGAAGCGGTTTGGGTCGGTGAGCAGCGCGAAGACCTCTTCGATCGGCGCGCCGACGGCACCGGAGTAGGTGAGGGAGGTGGGACGCATGGAAGGGGAAAACTACTTACTAAAGGCGTGGTGCGTGGTGAGTGGTTCGGTGCGGCGCCGGGGCCGGCCGCCGCTCCGTTAAGAACCACGTACCACTCACCACGCCTTTTTGCATGCCGGCGAGCGCGCATTAGAATTCAGGGGTTGCTCGTCAGGCGGGCCGGATTTACGTTCCCGCTCCGCGCGGGGCTGTAGCTCAGCTGGGAGAGCGCCTGGATCGCACCCAGGAGGTCAGGGGTTCGAGCCCCCTCAGCTCCATGAACCGTTGCCCGTCGCTACGACGCTACGTTGTACGTGGTGGCGAGGGAGTCCGGAGTGGCGACCTCGGGCGCCGAGGTTCGCCGGGCATTCGTACAACGTGGCGACGTAGCGACGTACAACGCAGTCTTCGGACAGCCCAAAACGGCTGACGGTGTAGGTTGTAGATCCGGTGCCGCTTGGTGTAACTGGCAGCACGCCTGACTCTGGATCAGGAGAGTCCTGGTTCGAGCCCAGGAGGGGCAACTCGAAGCGCGATGCGATGATGAGTCGTGTCGCGCTTCGCCCGTTTTAGACTCTCTTTTCGTTCTGGTCAGGAGAGCGCTGCTCGGGGGTCGGGTCGAACTCCAAGCTCCGCAAGATGTTCCCGCTGGTCCTCGGCGCCCGTCCACCGGGCGTCGCCAAGGTTTGAGCGGACCGATCCGGACATCTCCCGCGTGGACGTGCCGACGATAAGTCGGGTTGACGAGCGTTCGCGGGTTCGACAGCGGCTCCGCTCTGAACGCCAAGCTAGATCTAGGCCATGCCTGAACTGACTGCTGTTTTTCAGAGAGTCGCTCGCGAGTACATTGGCTTCGGCGAGGAACTGCCGGGTGCGAATATCGAGGGCGCCACACCCGACGAAGTGCGCGCCAACCTCGCCGACCCCTACGCGGGGTTTTCCGCGGCTAACGAGGCGCTCCAGGCACTGAGCGCGGTCGGCACACAGGGTTGAGATCCACCTCCACCTCCACGCGCGTCAGCGCGCGGAGGCAGCGACAGACAGGTGTTCACCGCCATCCATCCCACACGGGTGGCGGTGATCGCCGCCGGGGACCAATGCGGGATGGCGCACGCGCAGCGTCGAGCCGACGCGTCCACCGGCCGTGACGTACGCGCTGACGCCGCTCGGCGCGACACTCTCCCCCGTGCTCGAGGGCATCCGCGAGTGGGCCGAGACGAATGTCGCGGCGATCCTGACGCATCGCGTCAGCTACGAAGCCCGCGCACTCGTGAGCTGACAGCGCCCGACGGCGGCATGGCCGCGCCTCGAGCTACCTCGGCACGTTCGCCAAGATCGAGGGGCGTTGGTACTTCGCCGAACGCGAGCTCATCGTCGACTGGAGCGAGACGCGGACGCTGTCATCCCGAGCGCCGCAGGCGCGAGGAGATCTCCCGATAACGGAAACAATCGACGAGGTGATCGTTTACCATT
>QHTZ01000116.1 GCA_003221005.1 Gemmatimonadota bacterium | reverse complement strand
CTTGCCGGTCAGCTGGGTCAGCTCGTCGCGCAGCTTGTCGACCTCGGCTCCCCGCTTCCCGATCACCACGCCCGGCCGGCCGGTGTGCACAGTCACCGTCACCTTGCCCGGCTTGCGCTCGATGTGGATGTCCGCGATCGCCGCGTGGCTGAGCCGGGTCTTCAGATACTTCCGGATCAACTCGTCCTCTTTCAGGAGCTCGGGAAAGTTGCGGCGCGCGAAGTAGCGGGAGCGCCACACCTTGACGATCCCGAGCCGGAATCCGTACGGATGGGTCTTCTGTCCCACGTTACGTGCTCCCCCGCCGGGACGTCGCCCCGGCGCTAGCCGATCGTTGGCGCTTCTTCGCCTTGCGTTTCACCGGCGGCTGCGATTTTCGCTTGGGCTTCGCCCGGACCGTAGCCGCTGGCGCCGCCGCCTTGGGCGCGGCCGCGACGACCGGCTCGGACGCCACGCGGATCTCCACGTGGCTCGTCCGCTTGAGGATCGGCGTGCCGCGGCCCATGGCCGCCGGCATGAAGCGCTTGAACGTCGAGCCCTCGTTCACCACCGCATACTTGACGCGCAGCCGGTCCACGTCGAGCGCTTCATTGGCGCGCCGCGCGTGCTGCTCGGCGTTGGCCACCGCCGATTTCAGCACCTTGTTGATCTGCTTGGCGGCGAGCTTCTTCGAGAAGCGCAGGATGGCGTACGCCTCCGGTACCGGGCGGCCCCGGATCAGATCGATCACGAGGCGCATCTTGCGCGCCGACTGGCGCACGGCCCGCTGCACGGCTCGCGCTTCCATGATTACGACTGCTGCTGCGCTGCCGCCGCCGCTGCCTCGGCGGCCGCGGCCTCGCGCTCCTGCGCGGAGCCCTTGGCGCTGTGTCCGCGGAACAACCGCGTCGCAGCGAACTCCCCGAGCTTGTGGCCGACCATGTTCTCCGTGATGTACACAGGGATGAACTTGTTGCCGTTGTGCACAGCCAGCGTGTGCCCGATGAAGTCCGGCGTGATGGTGCTGCGCCGCGACCAGGTCTTGAAGACCTTCTTCTCGTTCCGCTCGTTCAGGGCCCGGATCTTCGCGAGCAGCGGTCCCTCGACGTAGGGGCCCTTCTTGACGCTCCGTCCCATGGTTACTCCCCGTTCCTCATTGCGTGGCCTTCCCCCGCCGACGACCTCTGACAATGAGCTTCGTCGACGCCTTCTTCTTGTGACGCGTCTTCTTGCCTTCGACCTTGCCCCAGGGCGACGTGGGCGGCCGGCCGCCCGAGCTCTTCCCCTCGCCACCGCCCAGCGGATGGTCCACCGGGTTCATCGCCACCCCGCGCACGCGCGGCATCCGCCCGAGCCAGCGGCTCTTGCCGGCTTTGCCCACCGACAGCAGCTCGTGCTCGGCGTTCCCGACCTCGCCAATCGTCGCGAGGCATTCCCCGCGCACCATCCGCATCTCGGTGGACCGGAGGCGCAGCGTGACGTAGTTCCCTTCCTTCGCCACGACCTGCACACCGGTTCCCGCTGAGCGGCACAGCTGGCCGCCGCGACCGATCTTCAGCTCCACGTTGTGGACCGTCGTGCCGAGGGGAATCTCGAACAGGGGCATCGCGTTCCCGACGCGGATGTCCGAGCCCGGGCCCGAGACCACGGTCTCGCCCACCGCGAGCCCCTTGGGGGCGAGCATGTAGCGCTTCTCCCCGTCGGCGTACGTGATCAGGGCGATCCGCGCCGTGCGGTTGGGGTCGTACTCGATGGCGGTCACCCGTCCCGGGACGCCGAACTTCTCGCGCCGGAAGTCGATGCGGCGGTACTGCCGCTTGTGGCCGCCCCCCCGATACCGGGCCGTGATGTGGCCCTTGTTATTCCGACCGCCCGTGCCGCGCAGCGGCTCGACGAGCGAGCGCTCCGGCTCAGTCTTCGTGATCTCGGAGAAATCCGAGACCGAGCGGAAGCGCGTCGCTGGCGTGATCGGCTTGAACTGTCGGGTGCCCATATCAGCCCTCGAACACCGCGATCGTATCGCCTTCCTTGAGCGTTACGATCGCCTTTTTCCAGGACGGCCGCCGGCCCGTGAAGCGGCCATAGGTGCGGCGCTTGGCGCGGACCACCAGCGTGCGGACATCCGTGACAGTGACCTTGAACAGCGTCTCGATCGCCGTCTTGATCTGCGGCTTGGTGGCCTCGGGCAGCACGCGGAACGCATACTCCTTGCGCGCCGCGTACGCCGCCGACGACTTCTCGGTGACGACCGGCGCCACGATGGTGCGATGGAGCTCAGGCATCGGGGGCCTCGGTCGTCGGGCTCTCCTGGCCCAGCGCGGCGAGCTCCACGAGCACCGCGTCGGCCCAGAGAATCTCGTACGCCGTCGCGTCCGCGAAGCGCATCACCTGCACCCGCGGCAGGTTGCGGCCGGAGAGGTACACGTTGGCCGCGTGGGTGTCCCCCGCCGTCAGCAGCAACACCTTCCGGTCCGCCACGCCCAGCTTGTCGAGCAGCTCCGCCAGCACCTTGGTCCGCGGCTTCTCGTAGACGAGCGCGTCCACCACAAACAGCGCGCTCTCGCGCGCCCGCGCGTTGAGCGCCGACTTCTTCGCGAGCTGGCGCACCTTCTTCGGGATCCCCAGGCGGTAGCTGCGGGGCTGAGGGCCGAACACGATGCCGCCGTGCCGCCAGTGCGGCGCGCGGGTCGACCCCTGCCGCGCGCGGCCGGTCCCCTTCTGGCGCCATGGCTTCTGGTTGCCGCCGGTGACGAAGCGCCGCGTCTTGGTCGCGTGCGTGCCCTGGCGCTGGTTCGAAAGGAACGTGACGACCGCGCGGTGCATGACGTCTTCGTTCACCGTGCCGTCGAACAGCGTCTCGGGGAGGCGCACGTTCTTCTTCTTGGCGCCGGCCGCGGAGAAGTGCGGGGCCTCAATCATGGCGGCTCGCGCCCCCCTGCTTGCGCACCGTGAGGAGGCCGTTCATCGGCCCGGGGACCGCGCCGCGGACGAACAGCAGGTTGCGCGCCGCATCGACCTTGACCACTCGGAGACCCACCTCCGTGAAGCGGCGCGCGCCCATGTGCCCGGGCATGCGCTTTCCCTTGATAATGCGCGACGGATCGGTGCCCGGGGCGATGGAGCCGGGCTTGCGGTGCCGGGTGTTGCCGTGTGTCTCCGGACCGCCGTGGAAGTGGTGACGGTGCACCACGCCCTGGAACCCGCGCCCCTTCGTGACGCCGGTGACCTTGACGCGATCGCCGGCGGCGAAGATCGCGACCG
>QHTZ01000021.1 GCA_003221005.1 Gemmatimonadota bacterium | reverse complement strand
GAGTCGTTCTGGGCCGGATCCAACACCTCGAGCAGCGCGGCGGCGGGGTCGCCCTGGAAGGAAATCCCGAGCTTGTCTACCTCGTCTAACAGGAAGACGGGATTCTTCGCTCCTGCCTGCTTCATGCCCTGAATGATGCGTCCCGGCATCGCGCCCACGTAGGTGCGGCGATGACCCCGGATGTCGGCCTCGTCGCGCGCGCCACCGAGCGAAATCCGCACGTAGGGACGTCCCATCGCACGCGCGATGGACTTGGCGATCGAGGTCTTCCCGACGCCCGGCGGGCCGACGAAGAGCAGGATATGGCCTTTGGGCTGCTTATCGTCCTCGTTGCCCGGCGCGGCCGGCCCCCGCCCCTGCTGGCGCAGCTGACGCACCGCCAGGAACTCCAGCACCTGATCCTTCACGTCCTTCAGCCCGTAGTGATCCTCCTCGAGGATTTCAGCGGCGCGCTTGAGGTCGAGCGACTCCTCGGACCGCTTGTCCCACGGCAGCTCGGCCACGGTCTCCAGATACGTCCGGATGACCTGCGCTTCCATCGAATCCCGGTTTGCGCGCTCGAGGCGCGCCAGCTCGCGATCCACTTCCTTGCGGGCCGCCTCAGGCAGCTGGATCGTCTCAAACCGCTTACGCAGCTCCTCAATCTCCGTCGCTTCGCCTTCCTCGCCGAGCTCCTTGCGGATGGCCTTCAGCTGCTCCCGCAACAGCATCTCGCGCTGGCGCTCGCCCAGCTCCTCCTGCACCTGTGACTTGATGTCCTCCTGGGCGTCGAGCACGCCGATCTGCCGCTGGGCGTGCACCAACACGCGCCGCAGCCGCTCTTCCACGCCGAGTGCCTCGAGCAGGACCTGGCGATCGGCGGGCTTGATGTCCAGGTGCGCCGCCACGAGGTCGGCGAACCGACCGGGGTCGGTCACGCCTTCGAGCACCTGCTTCACGACGTCCTCGGGGAGGCCCGATTTCTGGCCCAGCTCCGCTGCGCGTTGGCGGGTTTCGCGGTACAGCCCCACGAACGCGGGGTCTTCCGCGTTGAGGGGCGGCAGCTCTGCCGCCTCGCGGATATCCGCTTCGAGGTAGCCGCCGGCGTCGTGGTAGTGCGTGGCAGTCGCCCGCACGTCGCCGTGCAGCGACAACTGTACGCCGCCGAGGCCGCGCTGCACCTGGCCGATACGTGCGATCGTGCCGAACTGATGTAGGCCCGCCGGCGAGACAAGGTCGACGTTCTCCCGCTGCATCACGGCGAAGATGCGCCGCGAGGGGCTCTTGAGCGCGGCTTCGATCGCCTGCAGCGTGGCCGAACGGCCGGCTCCGATCGGTGCGGTGACACCAGGAAAGAGTACGATGTCGCGCAGCGGAAGGACCGGGAGCGTCAGTTTCTCAGTCATGAACCAGCTCGCAAGTATGAGGTATGGAGCACATCTGCACGTTGCTCCCAAGCATCACCCGTGCCATAAAAAACCCGTGCTGGACCCGTTCCGTTCCCTTTCTCAGCCGCCAATTAGGCAGCGACTGCCGCGGCGACTGTCCGATCGAGCAAACCCCGACGCAGTTGGCAGTTGCCCGGCCGTTCCTGAGCGGCTAAATCTATGCGCCGAGGTCACTCCGGATCCTCATGAACCCAGCCGACAAGGCTCTAGCAGATCGTCTCAGCCACGCGCTGGGCGACGCGTACACGCTCGAGGGAGAGATCGGCCGCGGAGGAATGGGAGTGGTCTACAACGCCCGCGACGAGCGGCTGAAGCGGCGCGTCGCGGTCAAAGTCCTGCCCCCCGAGCTCGCCTTCCGAGAGGAGATCCGCACGCGCTTCCTGCGCGAGGCGGAGACGGCCGCGCGGCTCTCGCATCCTCACATCGTTCCCATCCACTCGGTCGGCGAGGGACCCGACCGGCTGGTGTACTTCGTCATGGCGTACGTGGATGGCGAGGCGCTCGCGGCCAAGCTCAAGCGGCGTGGGCGGCTGCCGCCTGAGGAGGCGCGCCGCATCATGATCGAGACGTCCGACGCCCTCGCGGCCGCACACGCGCTCGGGATCATCCATCGCGACGTGAAGCCCGACAACATCCTGCTCGAGGGCAGCCGCGGCCGCGTGGTCGTCACCGACTTCGGGATCGCGAAGGCGCTCTCGTCCACGACGGGGGGAGCGACGCTCACGGCCACGGGCGTCGCGATCGGCACCCCGCACTACATGAGTCCCGAGCAGGCCGCGGGCGATCGAGAGATCGATGGCCGCTCGGACCTCTACAGCCTCGGCGTGGTCTCGTATCAGATGCTCGTGGGCGAGCTGCCGTTCCAGGCACCGACCGTCCCGGGCATCCTGATGAAACAGATCACCGAGCGGGCGCCCCTCGTTACGGCGAAGCGCCCGGACTGCCCAGAAGACCTGGCCGCCGCAGTCATGCGCTGCCTCGAGAAGGACCCCGAGGACCGGTGGCCGACCGCCGAAGCGCTGCGGCGGGCGCTCGAGTCGCGGAGCGCCACGTTGAACCGGGCGCGCGCCTCCGCCGCCTGGCCCGCCCGCGGCGCGGCGCTGCCGGTGCCACGCCCGCCCGCTCCCGGCCCCCGGCCCCCGCTATTGCAGGCGCGGAGCCGACACGCAGATCGCGCGGCACGCCGCCGCCAGCGCCGGGGAGAGGTTCCTGAGGCTGCGGGCGCGAACGGCGAGCCCGCGATCGTGCGGGAAGCACGCGCCGCGTTCGTGAGATGGGCCTCGGTGAGCGGCTCGCTGCTGGTCCTGGACGTCGTCACGGGGAGGCACACGCCGAGCTGGTCGCTCGTCGTCGCGGGCATCATGGCCGCGTTCCAGTTGGTGCCGCGCTACGTGCGACTGTGGCAAGCGGGGTATTCGTGGCGCGACGTGCTGGCCCGCCCGCCGGCGGCGGACGCGATCGCCGGGCGCCTCGGGGGCGGCCGCGCCCGCGAGCTGCCGTCTCCCACCACGGATGAGTTCGGCGGCCACATCGCCGTGGTGCAGCAAGCGCGCAGCGACCGCAAGGCGATCCTCGCCGTCGTCGACAAGCTGCCGGGCTCCGAGCGCAAACTGCTCCCGGACGTCGTGGCGACGGCGGACGCGCTGCTCAAGCGCGCAGAGGCCCTCGCGCGGATGCTGCACTCGATGAGCGGTGGCGTGGACCAAGGAGCGATCGGCCGGATCGACGAGAAGATCGCGGCGAGCGAGCGCCAGCCCGGGGGGGCAGAGCGGGACCGGCAGCTGAGTCTGCTCCAGCGGCAGCGTCAGGCGCTGGTGGACTTGTTCAACCGACGACGCCAGGTGGAAGAGCAACTCGAATCGTGCGGGCTGGCAATGCAGAACGTCCGCTTCGACCTGTTGCGACTGAAATCGGCGGGGGTGGCGGCAGTGCTCGGCGACCTGACGCACGCGACGCTGGAGGCGCGGGCCCTGTCGCGCGACGTCGACCACGCCATCGCGGCGGCCGACGAGATCCGTCAGGCGCTCGGCGAGGCGCCGGCTCCCTAGGGCACGAGTCCCCGCTCGCACCGCGCCACCAGCTCCGGTGCGTCCCGGCGCTCGAGCCCGAAATCCACCAGCACCAGGAAATGCTCCGCGGCGGCGGCGCACAGTCCTTCCCGCAGCTCCACGATCGCGCGCAGCTCATAGAGGTTTGCCCAACCGGGACGGATCCGCTGGGATTCGGCCATGAGGGAGTCGGCCGCGGCCGGCGGCGCGTGGAGGGCGATTCGCGTCAGCGCGTCGCGCAACAGATCCCCGGGAATCGGGTGGCGCAGCGTCCCGCGTGCTTGGCGCATCGCCGCCCGCGTACCGGCGATGGCGTCCGCCCAGCGACCGGCGCGCGCGGCCAGCACCGCGAGGCCGGCCCCAACCCAGGCGCTGTCGGCACCGGCGGCGAGCGCTCTGCGGAGGAGCGGCCGGGCGCGCTCCCCTTGATTCCGCGCGGTCGCGATCACGCCGCTCAACAGCAGAGCGTCGGCCGTGGGGGCGCGCGCGACGATGCGCGCCAGGGCCGTATCGGCGAAGGCCGTGTCGCCCAGCGCGACCCGCATCGCGGCGACCTCCACCGTCCACACGGGTTCATCGGGGTGGGCCCGCCGAATCGGGTCGACGTACCGGAAAACCGTGGCATTACCCGGACGAGTCGATAGCGCTTTGGCAAGAAGCAAGCGCGGCGGGCCGCTCCCGGCCAGCGTCGCCCCTCCGAGCGCGGCGAGACTGTCGAACACGTCGCCCGGGTAGTCGTTGTCGAGGAAGCGGCGGGCGGCGACGAACTCGAGCTGGGGACGGTCGTCACGATGGACCCACGCGCCCCGCGCGACCAGCTGCGAGACAGCAGCGCTGCCCAGGAGGAAATGGCCAAAGTAGTCCGCCGGCGTATCTACGTTGAGGTATTCGCGGGCGACGTCCTCGAAGGCGCCGCGCGGGCCCATCAGCCGAGCAAGCCAAGCTGGGTCGTAGCGGAACGGACGCCGTGAGCCGAGCACCACGAGATCCCCGGGGTAGCTGAACCACACCTCCACGTTCGGGAACACGGTGCGGAGATTGCCGACGATCCCCGCCAGGACGGGGAGGGGCAACTGATAGAGCTGTAGCCACTGGCAGAAGACGCCCTCATCCCCGAGGCGGTGGCGGACGATGTCGAAGAACTCGGGCGTGTACAGCGTCGCCACCCCCGCCAACCACGGATTCGAGGGCTCGGAAACGATGATGTCGAACCGCTCGTGGCTGAGCTGCAGCGCGCTGCGCGCGTCATCCACTTGGACCGTAACGATGGGGTGGTCGAGCACGGAATCATTCACGTGGCGGAAGTAGCGGTCCATCGCCAGCACCGCCGGCTCGATCTCGACCACCCGCACGCGTTGCATCCCGGGCGCGGCGGCGAGAACGCGGGTCGTCACACCGCTGCCGTAGCCGATAACGAGGGCCGACGCCGCGCCGGAGCGGGCTGCCACAGGGGCGAGCCCGACGAGCACTTCGGTGTCCATGTCGCCGTAGTCGGACGCATCGGTCTTGCCGTTCACCTTGAGCGCGTGGCCCCAGTATGCCTCCCACACGGAGACGGTCGCGTTCCAGCCCTCGCGGAAGGCGAGCTGCCGGGAGCCGGCGTGTTGCAGGAACGCGCGTCGCGCGGCCGCGTCCATCGGCCGGCGCGCGTAGATGGCGGGACCGAGATCGATCAATCGCGTGCTCCAGCGCGGGGCGGCCACCGCGGCCGCGAGCGCGAGACTTGCGAGGAGACCGCCGCCCACGACGCGCACTCGCAGGCGTCCATGCTCGGCGGAGCCCTCGGCCACGCCCCGCGACACCAGCACCGCCAGGACGAGCGCCGACGCGGCGTTGACGAGCACGCCGAGCCGCAGCGTCAAGTCGGTGCCGAGCCACACCACGAGGACGAACCCCGTGAGCACGGCCCCCGCAATGCTGCCACCCGTGTTGATGGCGTAGGCGCGCCCCACATCCCGCGCCCGGCTGTCGCCGGCCCGCGCCACGAGGTCGTTGAGCAGCGGGAAGGACATGCCCATACCGATCGCCGGCACGACGACCACGGCAGCGACCACCGTGCCGAGAAGGAGCAGTCGCGCCGTGGAGCCCAGTTCGTGGAACTGAAACAGGGCGACGATGTAGCCGGGTAACACCCCGAGGAACAACAGCAGCAGGGCGGCGCCGGCCGCCGTCACACCCTGCGCCAGCGCGGCCGACGCACCGGTCTCGGGCTCGGGCGCACCTCGGCGAGCGACGAGGACGCTCCCGAGCCCGATCCCCAAGAGGAACGTGAGGAGGACGAGTGTGAAAGCGTACGTGGAGCCTCCGACGATCATGACGAGCACACGCGTCCACGCCACTTCGTCGAGGAGCGAAGCGAACGCCGTGACCCCGAGCAATACGAGGCCGAGCCTGCGCAGCGCACGGGAAGGCGAGGGGTCCAGATGTGCCGGCGTCGCAGGCGGCGCGGGCTCGAGTGAGCGAGCCAGCCACAAGGCCCAGAGGCCCAGCGCCAGGTTCGACAACCCTGTGAGCCACAGACTGAGGCGGATGCCGACGTGCTCGATGAGAAGGAATCCCGCGAGCGCCGTTCCGGTCATGGCGCCGAGCGTGTTGAGGCCGTAGAGGGAGCCAACGGTCCGTCTGAGTGCCCCGCGGTCGCCCACGGCGAACGCGCGCGTCAGGACCGGTAGCGTGCCGCCCATCAGCGTGGTCGGCACCAGCAGGGCTAGCCCGGCGAGGCTGAAACGCAACAGCATGCTCGCGGCGCCCTCGAGCTGCAGCGCCCCTCCCACGCTCACGTAGAGCCACGACACCATTCCAAACACGAGCGGCGACGCCAGCCCGAAACACCCGATCGCGATCTCCAACCAGCCATAGAGCGCCGCGGGCCGGGGGTGACTGTCGCCGCGGCTGCCGAGCAGCCACGCGCCCAAGCCGAGGCCGCCCATGTAGGCCGCCACCACCGTCGTCACCGACTGAATAGTCGAGCCGAACGCTTGATACAACAGGCGGATCCACAGCAGCTCGTAGACGAGCGCGGTGGCGCCGGACCAGAAGAAGAGGAGACTGTAGGCGAGTGCGGCTTTAGAACGCATGCAGCTCGCGCATCGCACGCGCGAGGTCTTCGACCTGCGGGAGGATGAAGTCTTCCAAGTCGGGAGCGTATCCCACGAAGGAGTCAGTCGAGGCGACGCGCTTGACGGGGGCGTCGAGCCACGAGAAGCACTCGTCCGCGATCCAGGCCGCGATCTCGGCGCCGTACCCCCACGAGAGGGCATCCTCGTACGCCACCAGCACGCGGTTCGTCTTTTGGACGGAGGCCGCTACGGTTTGCCAATCGACCGGCGAAAGCGAGCGCAGGTCGATCACCTCGACGCTCACGTGCTCCTTCGCCTCGAGATCCTTCGCTGCCACCAGGGCCCGCTGGACTACCGCTCCATAGGTCACGACCGTCAGGTCCGTCCCCGGCCGGACCACCTTCGCCTTGCCGAACGGGATCATGAAGTTGGGGCCGGGGTTGGGGGCCTTGTTGTAGGTCTGTCGATAGAGGTGCTTGTGCTCGAGGAACAGCACCGGGTCATCGCAGCGGATGGCGGTCCGCAGCAGCCCGTTGGCGTCGAGCGCGGTGGCCGGGCACACTACGCGGAGGCCGGGAACGGCGGTGAACACCGCGGCGCCGGTCTGCGAGTGGTATGGGCCGCCGCCTCGCAGGTATCCGCCGTACGTGACGCGCACCACGACGGGGGCGCGGAACGCGTTGCTCGAGCGCCAGCGCAGCGTGGCGAGCTCGCTTCGCAGCTGATGGTAGGCGGGCCAGATGTAGTCGAAGAACTGGATCTCGACGACCGGCTTCAGCCCCCGCGTCGCGAGTCCGATCGCGCGGCCCACGATGCTCGCCTCAGCGAGCGGCGTGTTGTACACTCGCTCGCTTCCGAAATGGCGCTGGAGTCCCCAGGTGACCTTGAACACCCCACCCTTCCCCTTCACCTCGGTGAGATGTTGCTCGCGGCTTAGGTCCGCCACGTCTTCACCGAACACGAGGATGCGCGGCTCGCGGGCCATTTCGTCGCGCAGACACGCGTTGAGAAGGTCCACCATCGTGGTGGGGTCCCCGGTGAAGTGTGGGTCGTCCTCGGTGTCAAACTGCTCCGACGTGGGATCGACGTCGGGTGAGTACACGTACAGGAGCGCGGTCTCCGGCTTGGGCTGCGGCGACGCGAGCGCCATGTCGGTCGCGACCTGGATTTCCTCCTCCACTTGGTGCTTGATCGCGTCGAGGTCCACCTCGGTGGCCACGCCGTCGGCGAGCAGCCGCTTCGGGAATGTGGCGAGACAGTCGCGCTTGGCCTCCTCCTCGCGCTCGCGGGGCGGCTTGTAGAGCACCTCGTCATCGGACAGCGAATGTGAGTAGGGCCGCGTAACGTGGGCGTGTACCAGGGCCGGACCCCTGCGCTGGCGGCAATGAGCGGCGGCGCGCGTCAGGGCGTCGTAGGAGGCGATCGGGTCGCAGCCGTTTACCTCCTCCACGTGGAGGTCGGGGAAGTTGCCGACGAGCTTTGAGATGGACCCGCCGGCGGTCTGCACCTCGACCGGCACGGAGATGGCGTAGCCGTTGTCCTCGATCAGGAAGAGGACGGGCAGCTTGAGGTTGCAGGCGCTGTTGAGCGCTTCCCAGAATTCCCCCTCGCTCGTGGCGCCGTCACCCCCGGAGCAATAGACCAGTTCGTCCCCGTGGGTCGGTTTCTCGGTGATCGCGTCGATGCGGTCGTAGCGCCGCCACGCCTCCGCGCACCCCACGGCCTGGACGAACTGACTGCCGGTGGGACTCGACTGGCTGACGATGTTGAGGGTCTTGTGCCCCCAGTGGGACGGCATCTGGCGGCCGCCGGAGCTTGGGTCGTCGGCGGCCGCGACGGCCGAAAGGAGCATTTCAGTCGGGGTGACGCCGAGGGCGAGGGCGAGAGCCCGGTCGCGGTAGTAGGCGTAGAACCAGTCGTACGAGGGCCGCAGCACCCTCCCCGCGGCGACCAGGACCGCCTCATGCCCCGCGCCCGAGATCTGGAAGAAGATTCGGTTCTGGCGTTTGAGCTGGATCTCCCGGTCGTCCAAGCGGCGGGCGAGCAGCATGAGCCGGTACATGTCGAGGAGGTCCGGCTTAGCGAGCGCCTTGGCGGCTTTGGGCTGCGGTCGGGCGCGGGTGGCCATATCCACACGAAAGATAGCTTACTTCGGGCCGGCCAAAAGCTCGCCGAGACGGGGGAAGTAACTCGCGGCGGCTCGAATATCGGGATCGTTTCCCACGAAAACCTCCGCACCGCCATCGGGCGGCCAGCGCACGTCGGCCACGCGCACTGCGAGTAGCAAGGCGAGGCGACTGGCGACGGCAGTGTCAGGCTCGGCGCGTACATGCAAGACAGTGCGCACGTGGGCGAGGAACGGGTCCAACAGTTCACGACGCCAGCGTGCGGGATCGCCGGCCCACGCCGCGCGGGCACCATCGGATCCGGGAAGGCTGCGCGCGACGCTGTCGGCCACGGCGGACGCGAGCCCGCTGTCAACGGCAACGCTCCACCAAACAGGGTATGTAGCCGGCGCGGACGTCGTGATGTCAGGCGCGATGCCCCCGCCCCCACGCACTTCGCGACCGTGATCGGTGTGGAACCGGGTCACGGTGTCCGCAGCAGCTCCCGATTTGCCAGCGAACGATTGGTATTGCTCTACGGAAATGCCCTTGTAGTGGCGTTGGATGACTCGCCCACTGGGCGTCTCTACATGAGCAACGGTCAGCTCGACCACATCGCCCGTTGGCACCAGCAAGAAACCGGTCTGTTCGAGGGCCTTCCCGAAGGTGCGTCGCCCCAGGAGCAGCGCACGATCGTGATCCTGCATCGCTCCAGCGAGTGCTTCCGAGGCACTCGCGCTGCGCTCATTGACGAGGACAACCAGGGGCAGCGACGCAAAGTCCCCAGTTCGCTTCGTGACGAAGTCGCGGTTCGCGTCCACCTTCCGCCCCCGCGTCCGAAAGACGAGTGTCCCCTCAGGGAAGAACTCCGACGCGATTTCGACTGCGGCGTCCACCATACCGCCGGGGTTGTCGCGCAGGTCCAGGATCACCTGCTGGGCCCCGGACCGCTCGAGCTGTTTCAGTGCTCGATGCAACTCCTCGTCCGCCTTTGTCCCAAACCAGCCGAGCCGTAGGTACGCAGTCACCGAGCCTGCCATTCGTACCAAACCCACGGACATGCGGTCCAAGGGGCGCAGTTTGAGCGTCACTGAGAGGCTCTCGGGCTCGAGGCGCGGTCCGCGTTCGAGCGTCACGCGTACCTTCGTACCCTTCGACCTGGCGAGTAGCAGCTCCACCTTCGCTACCTCAAGTCCGACGACCGATGTGTCGTTGATCTGGACGAGGCGGTCCCCCGGCAGGACGCCCGCCTTGGCGGCCGGGCTCTCAGGGACGACGGCCTCCGCTGTTGCGACGCCTTCTTCCTCGTCGAGAACCATGCCCGACACCCCCAGCTCCCCCCGCTCTAGCGCCGAGCGCATCTCCCAATCACGCCGGGACACGAAATAGCTGTGCGGATCAAGAGACCGCAGCATCCCCTCAATCGCGGCGCTCACGAGCTCCGCATAGGTGACCGTGTCGACATAGTTCAAGCGAATGTGGTTGAGGACAGCCGAGAACCTCTGAAGTTGCTCGTAGGCCGAGGCCTGGCCCGCCAGCGGGCGCGGCGTAACGAGGGACCCGCCCACCAGCAGGAGGACCATGCATAGCGCGTGGTTGGGCGTGGGGGAGGGACGCAGCACTCTTGGCACAGTTGCTTCTTGTCTGCTACTGGAGCATGGCCAGCCGACGCTTCGCCTCCGCGATCTTCTCAGTCAGGCGACTGGGCGCGAGGGAGAGAAAGCGTTCAAAGGCATCCCGAGCTTCATTCGGCCGGTTCATGGCTTGAAGCGTGACGCCGAGGAAGTACGGCGCCTGGGATTCCCGCGAGTTGGCCTCCATGGAACGCCGCAGAGTGTCCTCAGCCGCGGTGAATTGCCCCGCTGCCATGAGTACGGCACCGTGTTCCAACAGCAAGCTCGGATCCTCGGGGTTGACCACTACAGCCGCGCGTGACTCAATCACAGCGGAATCGAGCATTCCGCGCGCGGCGAAGATGCGAGCCAGCTGTAGGTGCGCCATGTAAAGCCCCAGATCGTTCTCGAGCGCCGCGCGGTAGAGAGGGACCGCGTCGAGCCAATCAGCTTCGCGCTGGTACATGAGCGCAAGCAGGTACCGATAATCGTTGGTGGCGAGAGGCATCCTCAACAGGGAATCGCTCCGCTCGCGGGCCAAGGCGCGATCAAGCAGGCTCTGAAAGTCATGGATCGCGATCGTGTAGAGGTTTAGATGCGCCGCACAGATCCCATGGTACCAAAGGAGCGGTGATGGAACCGAGCTCAGCGTAACCGAGTCCCGCTGGGAAGGCATGTCGGCGTCGAAGAGGTCGAATGCCAGCCGATACTGACCTTCCTCCAAGAAGGCGAACGGGTCTTGGGAGATATACAGCCTGCCGTTCACCACTCGAACCGCCCACCGACGCGCCCGGTCGACCGAAGAAAGGATCCGCAGATCGACCAACGGGTCGACGAGAAACGCGCGCCTGATCGACCGCTCTGATTCTGCCAGGGTCTCCTTCCAGTCCTCTGGCACGTGCCCCTTCATCTGCTCCTCGCGGAGCTTCGGGCGACGAGCGAATGGAAGGACACCGAGCGCAAGCCAACCAGGGGCAAAGCGCGGCTCGATCGCGACTGCGAGACGGAAGACCCGCTCGGCATCGTCGTAACGCTGCTTGTTCCAGAACCCGAGCCCTAGCAGGTATTGTGCTGCTGCGTCGTTGGAGTCGCGTCGCGCAGCCGTCGTGAGCTCCTCGAGGCTCTCCCGGGGGGCCAGGCTCTGGCCGGCGAGCGGCGCCAGAAGTGCAAGGGCCGCCGTTGGAGCGAATATGACGGCAAGCTTCGCGTGCGCGGTCACTCCGTCTCCCCGTGTTCTCCGAGGACGGGCGTTACGAAAACGTGGCGCCGCCCC
>QHTZ01000020.1 GCA_003221005.1 Gemmatimonadota bacterium | reverse complement strand
CACGTGCGAGTAGCGCTCGATCGTGAGGAGGTCGCTCACCCGCACGGTACCGTACCGCGCGACGCGTCCTACGTCGTTGCGGCCCAGATCCACGAGCATCATGTGCTCGGCGCGCTCTTTCTCGTCGGCGAGCAGGACCTGCGCCAGCGCGTCGTCCTCGGCCGGCGTCTTTCCGCGAGGCCGGGTCCCCGCGATCGGCCGCACCGTCACCTCCCCGTCCTCCACCCGCACGAGCACCTCGGGTGAGCTGCCCACGCAGGTGAAGTCGTCGAGCGCGAGATAAAAGAGGTACGGCGCCGGGTTGAGCGCCCGCAGGTAGCGGTACAAGCGCAGCGGGTCCGCGGCCCCGGGGGCGTCCTGGCGGCGCGACAGCACCGTCTGGAAGGTGTCGCCGGCCCTGATGTACTCGAGGATGCGCCCCACGTCCCGCTCGAACGCCTCGCGCGGGTAGCGGGACACCGTGGGCACAGGGGTCGCTCCGTCCCGCAGGGCGAGCGGCGTGAGCTGATGCGTGGCGCCCAGGCGTGCCACGAGCTCGTCGAGCCGGACGTCGGCCGCCTCGTACAGCCGCGCGCGCTCGCCGCCGCTTGCGCCCGCGGGCACCTCCACGTTCACCACGACGATCGCGCGTCCGAACAGGTTGTCGAGGATCACGACGCTGTCCGCGATCATCATGACGGCGTCGGGAAGACCGAGCGTATCGGGGGGACGCCGCGGGAGGCGCTCGATCGTCCGGACGAGGTCGTAACCGAGATAGCCGACCGCGCCGCCGGTGAACCGCGGCAGGTCCGGCACCGCGATCGCCGGCAACCGGCGCAGGCGCTCAGCGAGGTGGCCGATCGGATCGTCCGTCTCGCCCGCCGCCGCCCACCCGCCGCCCCGCGTCCAGCGCTCGACGCGGCGCTCGCGGTACCGCCACACCTCCCGCGGCTCGGTCCCGAGGAAAGTGTAGCGCGCCCAGCGCTCGCCTCCCACCAGCGACTCGAGCAGGAACGCGAACGGCGGCCGCGCGACTTTGGCGAACGCCGCGACCGCGGTGTCGGCGTCGAGCACCACCTGGCGCACGACCGGCACCAGGCCGCCCTGCCGGGCGCGGCTCAGGAACTCCGCACGCGGGTCGGTCATTAGATTACGCCACGATGCGTCACCTGCCGCTCCCCGTCGTGTGTGCCGCGCTCGCCGTCGGTCTCGTCGTTCCTCCGTCCGCGGCCGCCCAGACGTGGAACAGTGACTCGGGGCTGGCGCTGGTGCGGCGCGCGATCGATCGCCGCAGCCTGGCCGCCGGCGACACCGCCCTCCGGGACTACAAGGCGCAGGCCCACGGATTTCTGTTTTTCCTCGGGCAGTTCGGCGAAGGACTGACCGAGCCGCCGCGGCTCGTCAAAGCCGACCAGCTGGAGCTGGAAGTGTACTGGAAGGCGCCGGGACTGAGCAAGCAACGCATCGTCGGATGGCGCGACCGGGCAGAGCTGCCGACCGACATCGCCTACCACCGCGACCACCTCGGCATCATCCAGAACAACTTCGGCGCGGCCATGCGCCTGGGCGAGGGTGACGAGGTGCGGGACGTTCCGCATCCGCTCGCTCCCGGTGGCCCCGCGCTGTACGACTACGCGCTCGGCGACACCACCACGCTCGCCCTGCCGCAGCGCGTCGTGCGCGTGGTGGCGCTGCGCGTACGCCCGAAGGATTTCAGCCAGCCACGCATCGTGGGCACGCTGTATCTCGACGCGGGAACCGCCGATCTCGTGCGCATGGCGTTCAACTTCACCGCGCGGGCCTACCTCGATCCCGAGCTCGAGGACGTGAGCATCGTGCTCGACAACGCGTTGTGGGAGGACCGCTTCTGGCTGCCCTACCGCCAGGAGATCGAAATCCGCCGGCGCGCCACGTGGCTTGACATCCCCGCCCGCGGCATCATCCGCGGCCGCTGGCAGGTGGACGGGTACCAGCTCAACCTCGGGCTCGCGGCCAGCTGGTTCGCTGGCGACGAGATTACCGCGGTGCCGAAGACGGAGCGGGATTCGTTCCCGTGGCGCGAGCCTCTCGCCGCCGCGATTCAGGACGTGGCCGAGCCCGTGCGCCAAAGCGACCTGGCGACGGTGCGCGCGGAGGTGGAGCGGATCGCGGGCGAGCACGTGCTGTCGGGGCTCAAGGCCCGGCGCCTCGGGGCGCGCCGCGTCAGCGACCTCGTGCACGCCAATCGCGTGCAGGGGCTGGCGCTGGGCGCGGGCGTCGTATGGAGGGCGGGGGGCGAGGGGCGCGAGCTGCGCGTCCTCGGGGGCTACGGCTTTGGAGACCGGCGGGCCACGGGGCGCGTGGCCGGCGTGGCGCGCAGCGGACGCGGCGTGCTCGAACTGGACGTGTTTCACGTGGTGCGGGACGTGGGTGACGCGCCGGTCATCGCGCCCATCCTCAACTCCTTCACGGCTCAGGAATTCGGGGACGATTACGGCGACTACTATCTCGCGACCGGCGCCCGGGTGGACTACCGCCACGGCTTGGGGACGCGCGGCGAATGGAGCGCGGGCGTGGGGCGGGAGACGGTGGATTCGCTCGCCGTGAGTGCGCAGCCGGCGACGGGAGCGTTCCGGCCCAATCCACCGCTGGCGCTGGCGGGCGTCGATCGCGTCGAGCTGGGGCTGCGCCGGCGCAGCGAAGGATTCGCGGTGCGCCGCGATCTCCGCGGCGAGCTCGTGCTCGAGGGCGGGCGCTTGGACGGCGGCACGACGTACGTCCGCGTCGCGGGCGTCGGGCACGTCCTCTTCCCCCTCGGCGGCACGCGCGCGCTGGTGCGCGCGCAAGGCGGGGCCGCGAGCGCCGGGCTGCCGGCGTACCGTGCCTTCGTGCTCGGAGGACGCGGCACCTTGCTGGGCGACGATTTCCGGCGCTGGGGCGGACGGCGCATGGCCCTGGTGCACGCCGAGTGGCGCGCCCCGGTGCCGTTCCTGTCGATCGCGGTGGGCCGATACGCACGCACGCCGGGCTCCATCATCCTCGCTCCCTTTGCGGCGGCCGGCTGGGCGGATCGGCCCATCGCCGGGACGCCGTGGACCGCCACGCCCAGCACGCGGGTCACGCTCGGCCTCGCCGTCGAGTGGCTCGGGGTGTTCCGGCTCGAAGGGGGAATTGGCACGGAAACCCGCCAGTTGCGCCTCGCCTTCGATCTCTCGCGGGATTTCTGGGACATCCTGTGAGGGGAAACGCGCCCGTCGGGCTGGACGGAGCGGGCGCTCCGGCTAGCTTTGGTGGGTTAAACCCATGAGCGACACTCCGTTTCCCGATGAATGGCTGCTGCACTCGCTTGAAGGTGTGATCACGGCCGAGCGCGTGGCCGAGCTGCGCGCGAAGGGGGGGCCGTACCGCACCCTCTGGGAGACGCTGGTCGCGGAAAAGATCGCGAGCAACGAGCAGATCCTCGCGGCGCTCTCGACCCGCTTTCGCCTTAAGATCGCCGACGTGCACCAGATGAAGCCGGAGGTGAAGCTCAAGGTCCCCGAGCAGCTGGCGCGCCGCTTCCGGGTGCTGCCCCTCGTCGTCACCGATTCCTATCTCGAGGTGGCCACGGCGAACCCGTTCGACCTGGACGCCGAGAAGGCGCTCGCGTTCGCTACTGCGCGGGAGATCCGGATGCTGCTGCTCGATCCCGCGCGGATCGCCGAGAAGCTGGACGAGCTGTACCGTCCCGACAAGGCGCTGGATAAGCTGCTCGAAGGGATGGGCAGCAGTGCCGACGTCGTGCAGCTCGCCGACCAGCGGCCCGAGGAGCTGACCGTCTCGGCGGAGCAAGCGAGCCAGCGGCCGGTGGTCCGCCTCGTGGACCTGATCATCTCCGAGGGGATCCTGTCGCGCGCGAGCGACATTCACATCGAGCCCGAGGAAGGCGGGGTCGCGGTGCGGTATCGCATCGATGGCGTGCTGCGCCAGGTGATGAAGATTCCCCGCGCCGCCGGCATCCCTCTGATCTCGCGCATCAAGATCATGTCCTCCCTCGACATCGCCGATCGGCTGCGGCCGCAGGATGGCCGCGCCCGCGTGGCCGTGAACGGCCAGCCGATCGACCTCCGCGTCTCGACGCTGCCGGCATCGCTGGGCGAAAAGGTCGTCGTCCGGGTGCTCGACTCCCGCGCCACGGTCAAGTCGCTCGACGGGCTGGGACTGAACCCCGACGAGATCCAAGGGATCAAGCGGCTGCTGGAATTCCGCGAGGGGATCATCCTCGTCACGGGCCCGACCGGGTCGGGAAAGACCACCACGCTCTACTCGTGCATCAACCAGATCAAGAGCGAGGGCGTCAACATCGTGACGGTCGAAGACCCGGTGGAGTACCGGATGCAGGGGATCGTGCAGGTGCAGGTGCAGGAAAAGGCAGGCCTCACCTTCGCCGCAGCACTGCGCTCGATCCTGCGGCAGGATCCCAACGTGGTGCTGGTGGGCGAGATCCGCGATCGCGAGACGGCGCAGATCGCGGTGCAGGCGTCCCTCACCGGTCACCTCGTGCTTTCCACCCTCCACACCAACGACGCCGCCAACGCGGTGACGCGCCTGGTGGACATCGGCGTGGAGGCGTACAAGATCGCGGCGGCGCTGCGCGGCGTCGTGGCGCAGCGTCTGATGCGCCGGCTGTGCCCGACGTGCAAGGAAGTCTGGATGGAAGCGCCCCCTGAGCGGCTGCGGCGGTGGGTGCCAACGGGAACGCCGCTGTACCGCGCCGCCGGGTGTCCCGACTGCGCGATGACCGGCTACCGTGGGCGCTTCTCGATCCTCGAGGTCCTCACGGTGACGCCGGAGGTCGAGCGAACCGTGGCCGCGGGCGAAACCGCCGACCGCATCGCCGAGGCCGCGCGGCGGGCCGGGATGCGGGGGCTGTGGGAGAGCGGGTTGAGCCACGTGCTGCGGGGGGAGTCCACGGTGGACGAGCTGATGCGGGTCGTGGACATCCCGCAGGACGACGCCGCCGCGCCCGCGCCACCGGTGGTAGCCCAGGCGGCGCGACGCTCGGGAGGATTCGCGCCCCCGCGCCTCGCTCCCCCGGCCGAGAGCATCGGAGTGGCGGGGCCGCTCGTGGAGCATTTCGAGCTGCTCGAAGAGCCACCGCTGCCGCGTCGCTCCGGACCCCACGGGGAGATCGCGCGCAAGGTGCTGCTCGTGGACGACGAGGACAGCCTCCGCAAGGTGATGAAGGAGCTGCTGGAGCGTGATGGGTACGCGGTCGCGGAGGCGCGCGACGGCGTCCAGGCTCTGGATCAGATAGATCGGGTGGGCCCGGACATCATCGTGCTCGACCTCAACCTCCCGGGCCTCGACGGCTACGGCGTCCTGTCCCACCTCCGCTCGCGGCCCGCGACGTCGGCGATCCCCGTGATCGTGCTGACCGCAAAAGGGGACGAGGACAACGAGGTGCGGGTCTTCGAGCTCGGGGCTGACGATTTCCTGACGAAGCCGTTCCGCGCCCGCGCGCTGTCCGCGCGCCTCGAAGCGGTCCTCGGCCGCCGCCGTTAACCGTTCGGTCGGCCCATGCGCCAGTTGCCCGCCGCACTGCCCACGGCTGACGCCGCCCTTGCCCTGATTAAGCCCCGGGTGCGGGCGCAGGCTGCGTACACCCTCCAGGCCCCCGAGGCGCGCCGCAAGCTCAACCAGAACGAGAGTCCGTTCGACGTCCCTGTGGCGGTCAAGGACGCCGTGCTGGCGCGCGTGCGCGACGCCGCCTGGAACCGCTATCCCGCCTTCACGCCCGCCGAGCTCCTCGCGCGCCTCGCCGAGCGGCACGCCTGGACGCCCGACGGCGTGCTCGTCGGCAACGGCTCGAATGAGCTGATCCAGGCGACGCTCGCGGTCACGGTGGCCGACGGGAGCGCCGTGGTGACGCCGGTTCCCACGTTCACCCTGTACCGCCTGCTGAGCGAGGTGTACGGTGGCCGCCACGTGGGCGTGCCGCTCACGGCTGACTTCGAGTTCGACGTTGCGGCGCTGATCCGGGCGGCGGGGACGACGGCCGCCCGCGTCGTCGTGGTGAACTCGCCCAACAACCCCACGGGAACGCCGTTGCCCGAAGGCGGTGTTGAGCGGCTGCTCGGGGAAACGGGGGCGTTGATCGTGGTGGATGAGGCGTATCAGGATTTCGGCGGCCCCACCGCGGTCCCGCTGCTCGCGGAGCACCCGCGCCTCGTCGTGCTGCGCACTTTCAGCAAAGCGATGTCGCTCGCCGGTCTGCGGTTCGGCTACGCGCTGGCGCACCCGGCGGTGGCGCGCGAGATCGCCAAGGCGAAGCTGCCCTACAACGTCAACCGCGTGACGCTCGCCGCGGCGGCCGCCGCGCTCGACGCCCGGGAGACCTTCGAGCAGTCCACTGCAAGAGTCCGGGAGGCGCGCAGCCGCCTGTATACGCGGCTCCAGCAGGTGGCCGGGCTGCGGGCGTTTCCTTCGGCGGCCAACTTCGTGCTGATCCGCTGCCTGGCGCGGCCGGCCGCGGAAGTGTTCCGGCGTTTGGTGGAGGAGCACGGGATCCTGGTGCGCGACGTCTCGGGAGCGCCGGGGCTCGAGGGGTGCCTGCGTATCACGGCGGGCACGACCGACGACGTCGACGCGGTCGTGGAGGCGCTGCGCGCCATCCTGAGCGGGGGAGGGGGAGCCGGACCATGAGCCGTGCGGGCGAGGCGCGCCGCAAAACGAAGGAGACCGAGGTGCGGGTGCGCGTGGATCTCGACGGGTCCGGGCGCGCGGACGTGAAAACCGGCATCGGATTCTTCGACCACATGCTCGAGGCCCTGGCCCGGCACGCGCCGTACGACCTTGAGATCGCGGCCACTGGAGATCTGCACGTGGACGCGCACCACACGGTGGAGGACGTCGGAATCGTCCTCGGGCAGGCGCTCGCCCAGGCGCTCGGGGAGCGCCGCGGCATCCGGCGCTACGGCGAGGCCACCGTTCCGCTGGACGACGCGCTCGCGCGCGTGGTGGTGGACGTGAGCGGGCGTCCCTACGTCGCGTTCCACGCGGAGCCGCCCACCTGGCAGAAGCTGGGTGACTATGACGTGGCGCTCACACCTGAGTTTTTCCGCGCACTGGCGACGCATGGCGGCCTGACGCTGCACCTGGACCTGCTCCGGGGCCAGAACGCCCATCACGCGGTCGAGGCGGTCTTCAAGGCGGCGGCCCGTGCGCTGGGCGACGCCACGCGCCTCGATCCTCGCGTGACGGGTGTGCCGTCGACCAAGGGGACGCTCGCGTGATCGCGGTCGCGGACTCGGGCGTGTCCAACGTGCAGAGCGTCTTGCGGGCCTTCCGGGCGGTCGGCGCCGACGCGGCGCTCACGGCCGATCCCGACGTCGTGCGCCGGGCGGAGCGGGTGGTCGTCCCGGGAGTGGGGCACTACGCCGCCGCGATGCGGGCGTTGGATGAGACAGGGATGTCGCATGCCGTGGTGGAGGGTGCGCGGGCCGGCAAGCCGACGCTCGGCATTTGTCTCGGGCTGCAGCTGTTCCTCGAGCAGAGCGAGGAGGCCCCCGGCGTCGCGGGTCTCGGGCTGCTTGCCGGCCGCGTGGTGCGGTTTCGGACTTCGCTGCCGGTCCCGCACGTGGGGTGGGCGCGTGTCCGGCTCACGCAGTCAGGGCGCTCCCAACCCGTG
Source organism: Gemmatimonadota bacterium (assembly GCA_003221005.1). Lineage (GTDB taxonomy): Bacteria > Gemmatimonadota > Gemmatimonadetes > Gemmatimonadales > GWC2-71-9 > AG25. The sequence goes on along the minus strand of QHTZ01000020.1, from coordinate 11,082 downwards.
CTGGCGGAAGCGTTCTCGCGGGGGGGGACCGACGCGTTCTTCTACCACGTCCACAGCTTTCACCCGAACGGCGTCGCGGGGGACGCGGCGCTCGCCCTGGCCGAGTACGGGACAGCGTTTGCTACGATCGTCGGGCGCGACACTGTGCTCGGCGTGCAATTTCATCCGGAGAAATCGCAGGCCGCGGGACTCGCGTTGCTCGAGGCCTTCGCCCGCTGGGCGCCGTGACCAGCGTCCGCGTCGCGTTCGTGGACACGTACGTGCTGCGGGACGCGGGAGCGGGTGTGGGACTGGACGTGCTGGTGCTGCGCCGCGGCCGCGGCGGGAGGTGCCCGGGCTCGTGGGAGACGGTGCACGGCACCATCGAGCCCGGCGAGACTCCGGTGCAAGCGTCGCTGCGCGAGCTGCGCGAAGAAACCGGTTTCACCCCCCTCCGCCTCTACAACGTGAGCCGGCTCGAAGCCTTTTACCAGCACGGCTCGGACGAAGTCGCGTTGATCCCTGTGTTCGCCGCCTTCGTCGGGCCGCACGCGGAGCCGCGGCTCTCGAGCGAGCATGACGCGGCCGCGTGGCTCGCGCCGGCAGAGGCGGCAGCGCGGTTCTCGTGGCCCCGGGAGCGGCGCGCCGTCGAGGACATCGTTTCGCTGTTTGGCAAGGGGGGTGGGGGCTTGCTTGATGACGTTCTGCGGGTATGCTAGCGCGACGGCTGATCCCTTGCCTCGACGTGGCTGGGGGGCGGGTGGTGAAGGGGGTGCATTTCGAGGCGCTGCGCGACGCCGGCGATCCGGTGGAGCAGGCGACGCGGTACGACGCCGACGGCGCGGACGAGCTCGTGCTGCTGGATATCAGCGCGAGCCACGAAGCACGGGGCACGCTGCTCGACCTCGTGAGCCGGGTGGCCGACCGGCTGTTCATTCCGTTTACCGTGGGCGGCGGGGTGCGGAGCGTGGAGGATGCGCGTGCGGTGCTGCGCGCCGGTGCCGATAAAGTGGGGGTGAACACCGCGCTGGTGCGCGATCCGCCACTCGCCAAGCGGCTGGCGGACGAGTTCGGACGGCAGTGCGTCGTCGCGGCGATTGATGCGAGAAAAAAGGGGGAAGGGGGAAGCGGGACGGGGGACGGGTGGGAAGTGATCGTGCGCGGTGGGCGGGAGCCGACTGGTGTCGACACCGTGGAGTGGGCGAAGCGGGTTGAGGACCTGGGCGCCGGAGAGATCTTGCTGACCTCGATGGATACCGACGGGACTCAGGACGGCTACGACCTTCCGCTCACGCGAGCCGTGGCGGCCGCGGTCCGGATCCCCGTGATCGCGTCAGGAGGGGCCGGGAGGCTGGAGCATCTCGCCCAGGCGCTCGACGCCGGGGCTCACGGCGTGCTGGCGGCGACGCTCTTCCATTACCGCGGCACCACGATCCCCGAGGCGCGTGCGTACCTCGCAGGCCGCGGCTATCCGGTGCGCCCGTGAACCCCTTCTATCGCCGGATCTACCGCGTGGTGCGCCACATCCCGAAGGGGCGGGTCGCGACCTACGGCGTGGTCGCCCGCCTGGCGGGGCGGCCGGGAGCCGCGCGCACCGTCGGCTGGGCCCTGTCTGCCCTCCCCGACGAGGGCGACGTGCCGTGGTGGCGCGTCGTGAACGCGGCGGGCCGCATCTCGCTCTCTCCGCACGACCACGCGGCCGTCGTGCAGCGTGCGCTCCTGCTGCGGGAGGGGGTGCGGTTCGCGCCCGGCGGGGCCGTCAATCTCGGCACGTACGGATGGCCGACGGAGGCTTACGACAGCGTCGCCGCGCCCGCCCACACGCGCGCTGCTTCATCCAGGAGATCGCGGAGGTTGAAGGGCTTGCGTACGTAGCGCAGCCCGAGTCGCGCGAGCGTTTCCTCGGTCGCGGGCCGGACATCGCCGGTCGCCACGAGCGTCCGGTCCCTGAGGGCCGGCTGCGCCTCTACCAGCGCTTCCACGAACAGCTTGCCGCGCGCGCTCGCCTGGATGTCGGCGAGAATCAGATCGTAGCCTCGGGCCCGGGCCATGTCGATCGCCTGTTGGGGATTGCGAGCCACGTCCACGGAGTGGCCCTCCCGTCCGAACAGCGCCTTCACCATGCGACGCACCCCCGGATCGTCGTCCACCAGGAGGATCGAGCGCTTGATGGGCGGAGGGAGGGGGACGGGAGTGCTGGTGATCAGCTCGCCCGCGCCCGCCCCGGCCGACGCCGCCGGTAGATCGATGACGAACAGCGCCCCGCCTTCGGACGGGCGCTCGACTGTGATGTGTCCGCCGTGTGACTCGATGATCGAGTAGGAGATCGAGAGACCGAGGCCCGTCCCGTGCCCGGGCTCCTTGGTCGTGAAGAACGGCGTGAACAAATGGGGCACGACGTCGTCGGCGATGCCCGGGCCCGAGTCGGCGACGCGCACCCGCACGCGGTCGTCGAACGATGTGGCGACCCGGATCACTCGCGGCCGCTCCGGCGGGTTCTGGCTCACGGCGTGCGCGGCGTTCGTCAGCAGATTCAGCATCACTTGCTGTAAGGCATGGCGGTCCCCCAGCACCGCGGGGATCTCTTGCCCGAGGCTCTTCTCGATCGCGATGTCCCGGAGCGTCAGGTCGTACCTCATCAGGAGGACGGTGCGCTGGATCACGTCGTTCAGGTCCACGCGCGCCCGTTCGGCCGGGCCCTGGCGCGCGAACGTGAGGAGGTTTCGGACGATGCGGCCGGCGCGCTCCGCCTGCTCGTGAATCACCCGGAGGTGCCCGCGGTCCTTCGTGCCCAGCTCCTTCTGTTCGAGCAGGACCTCCGACAGCCCCGCGATGGAGGTGAGCGGGTTGTTCAGCTCGTGGGCCACGCCCGACACCAGCTGCCCCACTGCCGCGAGCTTCTCGCTCTGGATCAGCTGGGTCTCCATCGCCTGCTGATCTGTGACGTCCTCGATGAGGACGACGACGCCGTGCTCGGCCGCCGCGCTGGGGATGCGGGCACCGGTGACCCGCACCACGCGCCGCAGGCGCTCCGACCGCACGACGAGGGGTACGGGGCGCTGGCCCCGCCGGGCTGCCGCCAGCAGCTCGCCCAGCGCGGGCGAGTCGCCGAGCAGTGCGGCGCCCAGGTCCTGGCCCACGACCTCCGCGACCGGCGCGCCGAGCAGCAGCGCCAGCGCGCGGTTGGCGCGGCGCATCCGTCCCTCGTCGTCCACCACCGCGATCCCTTCGCTCAGCGCGTCGAACGCTGTCTCCCACTGCTCTTTGGCGCGCCGCACCTGGTTGAAGAAGCGCGCGTTCGCGAGCACGATGGCGGCGTGCGTAGCGACCGTCGAGAGCAGCCGGACGTCTTCCGCGGGAAACACGCCGGCCCGTGGTTCGGCCACGACCAGCGTGCCCACCACGACGCCGTGGGCCCGTAGCGGCACGGCTGCGGCCGACGCGGCCTCAACCGCGCCGAGCAGGCGCGTCGGGGCGCCGTCCGCGCTCTGCACCAGCTCCAGCCGCTCGCGCCCGAGCGAGCGCGCCACAACACCGGGGTCTTCCGCGGGGACAGTTTGCCCTTGCAGGCCGGCCAGGGTTCCCGCGGCGCCGGCGATCAACAGGCCGCGCGCGTCGCCGTGACCGTCGCTCGCGAGCGCGACCAGGGCCCCGCGGGCGTCGAGAAACCGCATCGCGTAGCGCACGACCTGCTCGACGATGCGCTCGAGCTCCAGCGATTCCGACAGGACGTACGACAGCTCCTGCAGGGAGAACAGCTCCGACAGCCGGCGGTTGAGCTCGTCGGCCACGCGCCGCCGCTCGCGCTCGCTGTGCACCAGCCGGCGCCGCAGGGTCACGGCGCTCCAGCCGAGCCCGCCCAGGGCCAGCGCCGCCACGGCGCCGAGCACGAAGGAGGTCATCGCCCCGCCCGCACCCGCGCCAGCACGCGGGCCCGCTCCCGATCGAGGGCGCGCAGCGAGCGCGACCAGGCGCCGTTGGCGAGGCTCTGATAGCTGACCGTCACGTCCTCGCGGAAGCTGATGCCCTCGTCGAACAGGTAAATCGCCACCGCCTGCTCACGCGCGTCGAGCTGATAGGAGTTCCAGCGCGGTGACAGGGGCACCATGCCGACGGGGCGGAACAGGCGGCCGCGACTCGTGATGTTCAAGTCCTCGGGGCTGAAGCGCGCCTGCGGCACGAGGCCGAAGAACATGACGAACACGAGCGTGGGGTGCGCGACCCCCGCCTGCCCGGCGAGCGAGTCGATCGCGGGCTGTCGGGTGCGGCTGAGGTCCTTGAGCGAACGGTAGGTGTCCGGGGCGAGCAGCCGGATGACCTGCTCGTCGAGCGGAAGCACCTGGATGTCGAGCTGGTCCGTGGTGAGGCGCACCGCGATGTCGTCGCGCCGCAGGGTGCCGTAGCCGGCGGGGAGCGAATCTTGGGCGGTCAGGCGGACAGGCGGTCTGGCGGTCAGAATCACCAGCAGCATCCAGACCGACTGACCGCCTAACCGCCTAGCCGCCCCTCTCATCGCGTACAAGGTCATGGGTCGCCCTCACTGCCGCAAGGACGCCACCAATTCCACGCAAAAAGTCTCCACGGCCCGCGCGTGGAGATTGATGTCAAACTTCTCCCGCGCCCGGCGGACGCCCCCCGCGCTCAGTACGGCCCGCCGGTCCGGGTGCTCGATCAAGAACCTCACGGCATGGGCGAGGTCCGCGGGTGACTGCTCCGGCACCAGCAGGCCGGTGTCTGGCGTGAGGGCCTCGCGGTTGCCGCGGATATCGGTGGCGATCGGGACGGTGCCGCACGCCATCGCCTCGAATAACACCCGCGACAGGCCCTCGGTGTCCTGGTGGGATCCGCTCACGAGCGCGTCCGCGCACTGCATCCAGCGGTAGACGTCCTCGCGCTGCGTCAGGACCTGCACGTCGCCCGCGGCGCCGCGCTCGCGTGCCCGCGCGGCGATTTCGTCGAGGATTGTAGGGGGATGGGGAGTGCCGATGATGATGAGCGCCGGCCGGGGGCCGGGCGGCGGTGCCTCCTGCAGCAGGCCCATCGCATCCACGATGTCGAGGATGCCCTTCGGACGAGTGATCTGTCCCACGAACAGCAGCAGGAAGCGGTCCTCCGGCAGTCCTAGGGCGCGCCGCAGCCCGGCGCGGTCCTCGGGCGGCCGGAACAGCCGCAGGTCCGCCCCATCGGCGATCGTCCGAGAGCGCGCGGCCATGCGCGCCGAGCCGGAGAAGCGTCGCCGGGCAGCCTCGGAAACGCCGATGACACCGTCCGCGAGGCGCGCGAGGACGGGGTCGAGGCGGTCCGGCGCCGTGAGCCGAACGAACCACACAAGCTTAGTGGTGGTGCCGAGCTTGGCGAGGCCGCAGGTGAGGGCGTCGCGCGGCGCGTCGGGCGCGACGATGTCGATCGCGCGCTCCTGAAGCAGCGCGCGAATGCGCCGGCTCGAGGCCCACACCTGGCGCAGGGTGCGCGGCTTGATCGGGTGGAGGGGGATATGGACCACGGGGCAGTCGAGGGCACGCAGATGGTCCGTGAGCTCCCCGGGGCCGGGACAAATGGCGAGGGGCTCAACGACCAGGCGGTCGAGGTGCTCGATGAGCAGCGCCATGCTGCGCTGACCGCCCATGCGCACGTGCGGGTGATGGCTCACGAAGGCCACCCGGAGCGGGCGGGTGACTCTCACGCGCCTATTATGCCCGCGACGGCCGCGCGCAGCTCCGCTATGCCCTCGCCTGTCGTGGCGCTCGTCAGGATGAGCTGGTCGGTGTCGACCCCTAGCGTTTCGCGCAACGCGGCCGCACGCACGAGCCGCTGGCCACGGCGCAACTTGTCACCCTTCGTGATCGCGGCGAGCACCGGCGTCCCCGCCGCCGCGAATGTGTCTTGCATCGCCAGGTCCTCGGACGAAAGGTCGCGGCGGATGTCGAGCAGCCACACGACCCCCGCGAGCCGCGGCCGCTCGAGCACGTGCACGAGAAGGCCGCGAAACGCCTGTCGCTCGGCGTGGCTCGCTCGCGCGTAGCCGTAGCCGGGGAGATCGATCAGATAGAGGGACGAGGGACGGGGGACGGGGGACGGGTGGGGCGCGGGCTCACTCGTCCCTCGTCCCTCGTCCCCCGTCCCCAGATGCACTTCGAACACATTCAGCGCTCTGGTCTTTCCGGGCGTCCTGGAGGTGCGTGCGATTCGCTGCCCGGCCACGGCGTTGAGCAGGCTCGACTTGCCGACGTTGGAGCGACCGAGGAAGGCGATTTCGGGGAGCGGTGCGGCGAGGGCGACGTCGGCGCGGGGAAAGGAGCCGACGAAGCGGGGGCTCGGGGAGGAGCCGCTCAGGCTTCTTTCTTCTGGCGGACGCGCTCCGTGACGAGCAGTGGGGGCCGGCCTTCGGTCACGCATTCCGCGGTGATCGCCACTTCGCGCACGTCGTCGCGGCTCGGGAGCTCAAACATGATGTCCGTCATCATCTCCTCGAGGATGGCGCGCAGGCCGCGGGCGCCGGTGCCGCGCTTCAACGCCTTCTGGGCGATGGCCTTGAGCGCGTCCTTCTCGATCGTGAGCCGCACGTCCTCGAGCTCGAACAGCCGCTGGTACTGCTTGGCCAGGGCGTTCTTGGGCTCGATGAGGATGCGCATCAGGGCGTCCTCGTCGAGCGCGTCGAGCGGTACCGCCACCGGCAGCCGGCCGACGAGCTCGGGGATCAGCCCGTAGCGCAGCAGATCGTCGGGCTCGACGTCGATGAAGGGGTTCTTCTTGACCTTCTCCGGCGTCCCCTTCGCGACCTCTTCCTTGGTGAAGCCGATCTGGCGCCGCCCCGTGCGCGACTCGATGATCTTCTCGAGGCCGTCGAAGGCGCCGCCGCAGACGAACAGGATGTCCTTGGTGTTGACCTGGATGTACTCCTGCTGCGGGTGTTTGCGGCCGCCCTGTGGCGGGACGCTCGCCACCGTCCCCTCGAGGATCTTGAGGAGTGCCTGCTGCACCCCCTCGCCCGACACGTCGCGCGTGATGCTCGGATTCTCCGACTTGCGGGCGATCTTGTCGATCTCGTCGATGTAGACGATGCCCCGCTCGGCTTCCGAGACGTTGAAGTCTGCGGCCTGGAGCAGGCGGACGAGGATGTTCTCCACGTCCTCGCCCACGTAGCCAGCCTCGGTTAGGGTGGTGGCATCGGCGATCGTGAAGGGGACGTCGAGGATGCGCGCCAGCGTCTGCGCGAGCAGCGTCTTCCCCACGCCGGTCGGGCCGATCAAGAGGATGTTGCTCTTGTCCAGCTCGACCTCGCCTTCGCGCGCCTGGTGCGAGTTGATGCGCTTGTAGTGGTTGTAGACCGCCACGGCGAGCGTCTTCTTCGCCTTCTCCTGGCCGATCACGTACTGGTCCAGCACGTCCTTGATTTCGGCGGGCGTGGGGACCTGGGTGATGGCCTCGGAGACCTCCCGCTCCTCGTCCTCCGCCAGGATCTCGTTGCAGAGCGCGATGCACTCGTTGCAGATGTAGACCGACGGGCCGGAGATGAATTTCCGGACGGAGTCCTTCGACTTACCGCAGAAGGAGCAGCGGAGGTGCTTATCGTGGGACATTGGGCCCTAGTATGGGACGGGGCCGCTCAGGGCGCAAGCGGTCACTTCTTTTTCCCGTCGTCAATCTCCTGGTAATTCGCGATGACGTGGTCAATAAGGCCGTATTCCTTGGCCTCTTCCGCCGACATGAAGCGGTCCCGGTCCATGTCCTTTTCGATCTGCTCGACTGCCTTGCCGGTGTGCTTGGCGTACAGCTCGTTGAGCTTGCCCCGCAGATAAAGGATCTCGCGCGCCTGGATCTCGATGTCGGACGCCGTGCCCTGCGTGCCGCCCGATGGCTGGTGCATCATGATACGCGCGTGGGGCAGGGCGGAGCGCTTGCCTTTGCGGCCTGCGGCGAGCAGGAAGGAGCCCATCGATGCCGCCATTCCCATGCAGATCGTGTTCACGGGGGCGCGCAGGAACTGCAACGTGTCGTAAATCGCCATACCCGATGACACGATCCCGCCCGGCGAGTTGACGTAGAGGTAGATATCCCGCTCCGGGTTGTCGGCGTCGAGGAACAGGAGCTGGGCGATGATGATGTTCGCGACCTCGTCGTTGATCATCGTGCCCAGGAAGACGATGCGGTCCATGAGCAGGCGGCTGAAGATGTCGTACGTCCGCTCGCCGCGGCTCGAACGCTCGATGATGTACGGAGGGTAGATCTGGTTCGTTATCACGGCTGCTCCACTGTGGATTGCGAGAGGAGATAGGCGAACACCTTCTCCTCGGTGATGCTCCGCTCGACGTCGCGGAGCCGCTTCGCTTTCTCGAGCGACGCCCGCAGCTCGCCGGCCGCCATGTTGCGGCGCTGGGCGAGCTCCTCGAGGCGCTGGCCGAGCTCCGCCTCGGTCGCCCGCAGCTGCTGCCGCTCCACCACGTAGTCGAGGATCAGATCGCGCCGTACCTGCGCCTCGGCCACCGGCCGGAACTCCGTGGCGAACTGCGGGAGGCGGTCCTCGGGAATCCCGTACGCCTGAGCGTACACGTAGAGCGCGCGCTCGACTAGGGGCCGGGGCGCCGTGAGGTGATTGGCCGCGACGATCTGCTCGAGCAGCTCGCCGCGCACGCGGGCGTCGGCCTCCCGCTCGGCATCCTTTTCGAGGTCCGTCCGCACAGCGCGCCGCAGGGCGTCGAGCGACTCGAAGTCTCCCATCTCGCGCGCGAAGGCGTCGTCGAGCTCGGCAAGCTGTTGCCGCTTGACCTCGTGCAGCGTGATACGGATGTCGCGAGCCTGGCCCCGCTTGGCCTCCTCGGCGAAGTCGGGCGGGAAGTGGACCGTGGCGTCCACCGTCTGACCCGGGGTGAGACCCATGATGCGCTCTTCGACCTCAGGGATTGCCCGACCTTCCCCCAGCACCAGCTGATAGGTCTGGGGGTCCTTCACGTCGCCCCCCGTACGGGTGGCGATCGTCACGCTCACCAGGTCCTTCGGTTTGGGGGACTCCCCCTCGACCGGCAGCCAGGGCGCGCGCTGCTCCCGTAGCTCGTTGAGCTGCGCGGTCACTTGCTCGTCGGTGACCGGCTGGACGGTGCGCTGCAGCCGGAACCCGCCGAGCCGCTCGAGCTTGAGGTCGGGCTTCACCTCGACGTGGAATTCGAACGTGACGGGGGCGCCCTCCCCCGCGTCCCACTTGAGGTTGTGGATGTGCGGGTCGGCGATCGGCTTGAGCGCCTCTTGTTTCAGCGCGGCGGTCCAGCTCTCGCGGATCAGCTCCTCGAGCACCTGCTGCCGGATGTCCTCGGCAAACTGCTTCTTCACGATCGCCGCGGGCGCCTTGCCTTTCCGGAAGCCCGGAAGTCGCACCCGGCGCTGGTATGCGGTCGCGGCGCGCTCCTCGGTTTCCCGCACGTGCTCGGCAGGGACCGTGACCGCGAGCGACGCGGCGCCAGGCTCTTCCGCGGTCTTCTTGATCTGGATATCCGCCATCGGGTGAAATCTAACAGGGTACAGATGAGAGGTATCAGGAATCAGAACAGGCAAAGACTAGACGGATAGACGGTAGCGGGCGCCAGTGAGCAGGAGGTCGGAAGGCCTACATCCTGACTCCTGTTCACTGAATCCTACGAATTGCGCGTATGCGGTGGTGCGGCCGCGCGCCCGGCGTGATCTCGTCGTTGCGGATCACACTGACCGCCCCGTCGGGCTCGAGCACGGCGAGCATCACGTCGGAGATGCTGGCAACGCCGTGCTCGCGCAGCGCCTGCTGCAGCTCGTCGCGCGTGATCCCGGCGCGGCGGCAATGCCCCTCGAGGATCTTGCCGTGGTGGATGAGCATGATGCCTTCGCCGGAGATCAGCTTCGCGACGCGGGGGTTCTTCTGGCGCCACCAGTCGAAGACCGCGTGCCAGCCGATCAGCACCCCCGCGGCGACGAGCCCGCCGGCGAGGCTCGTGTCGGGGCCGACCATGGCGTTCTGGACGGCGTTGGCGATGATGAGAAGCATCACGAGGTCGAACGTGGACATCTGGCCGAGCGAACGCGTGCCGCTGAGGCGCAGCCCGGCGAGCAGGGCGACGTAGACGATCGTCGTGCGGAGAGCGACGTTCAGCAGAACTGACCAGGGAGCGGTCATCGCGCTCGCAATCTAGCGCCTGGGGATGCTGTGGGGGCCTGTTGACCAGCGGTTTGGGCCAACACCCGCCCGGTCCTCTGGTGACTCCCCTCACTCCACGGATCGCGACCATCCGGACATGTTGTCGGTGAACGCGAGGCCGCCCGGCTTCACCTCAGCCCCGCTGCGCCCCCCCCGACGCTTGGCTCTTCACCGCAGTTGTACGACTCGGAGGAATTTCATGAGCAGGTTACGCTGCTTGGCAGCCGCCGTGGCGGCTGCGACGACTGCGACGGCCGTTGCCGCCGCGCAGACGGCTACGACGGGCAACGGCGCGCCCAGTGGCTCGCATTACAATCTCAACATCATCGGTGTCTCGCACGACAAGAATCCCAACATGGATGGGGGGAGTGGCAACGTCATCTTCGTGGGCCTCGGCACGAAGAATGTCGCCGTCACGACCAAAATCCTCCTCAGTCAGAGCGCCGCGGGTACCTTCTCCGTCCTCGATAAGAATGGGACCGACGGCGAAGCCTCGTTCGCCCTCCCCGCTCCTGGCGGCTACACCGTTTGGGCGCGCGCCCTCGGCACCCCGGGTGGAAAGGCCAAGATCACCACCTGCGCGACCGATATCACGCTCACGGGCTTCGACGGCGCAGCGATCTGCTCGACCCAGAACGAGGTCTTCGTGCGCGGAACTGGAAAGAGTAGCTTCCGCAATGTGACGACGGCGCTCACGACAATCACGCTCGATCCGGTCGCGGATGCCGCGGCGGTGACCGCGTGTGGCGGCACGACGGTCAGTCTATTCGACGCGTGCCTCGAGGGTTTCTTCTGGCAGTACGACAACAACGGGTTGCGGTTGTTGCAGGTTCGGTTCTACCCCAACCCCTCGTAGCCTTCCGGGACAACCCGTGAGGGCGACGGGCTTCGGGCCACTCGAGGATGAGTGGCCCGAAGTGTTGATGCCCCTATACGATGCGACC
>QHTZ01000019.1 GCA_003221005.1 Gemmatimonadota bacterium | reverse complement strand
GTAGACCGGCTCGTCTGGTCGAGTGTGCCGCGCACCGAGCGGTACCGCTTGCGGCTATACGACACGGAGGGTGTCGTCCTATGGACCGCAGAGACGGCGGACACCTTAGTGGCGCTGCCCGACACCGTCGTGCTCGCGCGTCGTGTCACGTATTTCTGGAAGGTCGAGGCGCAGATTGAGTGGCGGCGATGGGCGGCCTCGGATCTCGTGGAGTTTCAGCTCGTCGGGCCCGCGCGATGATCGCTCTCCTGACGGCGCTCCCCGTCCTGGCCCTGGCCGCGCAGGCCCCGCAAGAGGTGGACTCGATCCGCGCGCTCGCGAGCAACGGGCCCGACTCGGTGCTCGTCGAGCGGGTGCGGCAGCGCAACGATGCCGCGCGCAAGGCGTTGAGCCAACTCCGGGCGGCGGCCGGGCGTGGCGGCGATTCCGGCGAGGTCGCCCTCATCGCCGCGGAGCGGCTCGCTCGCGCCTACGCCGTGGCTTGGCAGGACTCCTTCTTCGTGCGCCAGATCGGGCGTTTTCGGTCCCTGTCACCAGCGGACCGCCTGGCGACCCTTGCCGCGGACAGCATCCGACTCGCGGGCAATGCGGCCGTGCGTGGCGGGGCCGACGTCGCGCTGCGAGCGTGGCGCGAGAGCCTGCGCCGCTACGAGGCCTTGGCCGACACGGCGGGAATCGCGTCCGTCCTCACCGCCATCGGAGCGGGGTTCCATTACGCCCAACAGTCCGACAGCGCCGAAGCGTATCTCACCTTGGCCCATGGCTATGCCGAGCGCGTCGGCGACTACCGAATGTTGGGCAACGTCTGGAGCCTGCTCGGGATCCTGAGCTGGAAGCAGGGGGACTTGCAGCGCGCACGCGATTTCTATACCCGCGCCAAGCCGCTCCGGGAGCGGAGCGGAGACGTCGTCGGGTTCGCGGTCGATCAGACCAATCTCGGTGCCGTTGCGGCCTCCATGGGCGACTTTGCGGAGGCGCGCCGGGCCTGGGAAGCGGCGCTGCCTGCCGCTCGGAGTCTCGGTGAAGCCGAGGGCGCCGCGCTCATCCTCAGCAATCTGGCAGGCCTCGCGCAGCGGGAGGGTGACTATGCCGAGGCCGGAGCCAGAGAGAGCGAGGCACTCTCGATTTATCGCGAGCAGGGCAATCGGATGTACGAGGCGCAGGTGCTCGTCGACCTTGGGAGGTTGGCGATGATGCGCGGAGATTTTCCGGCGGCCGTGGCGACGCTTTCGGAGGCCGCAGGGATCATGCGGCGCATCGGTTCGGGTCCCTCGGTTAACGCGATCGACAACTACGTGGAGCTCGCGCAGGCCCGTGCGCACATGGGCGACGTGCAGGGCGCCCGCACCGAGCTGCAGCGGGCCGAAGCGCTCGCGGTACGCCCCGACAGGCCGAAGAGTGGGGCATCGCTGGCTGCGCTCGCGCGAACGCGCGCGGATCTCGCGTTGGAGTTCAACCAGTTGGCCGAAGCCGAGCGGCAGTACCAACGCGCTCGGCGGCTCGTGCAGGGCGCGGGACTTGAAGAGCGGGAGGAGCGATTCCGGCTAGAGCTTCGGATGGCGGGTGTGCTCTTGAAGCGTGAGAGCTATCGGCGCGCTCAAGTGATGCTCGAGCAGTTGCTGCCGAGCGCGTCCGATCCCCACGACAGGGCCGAAATCCGATTGGGGATCGGCCTGGCCGCGTGGCGGCGCGGAGATACTGCGACCGCGCGCCGGGCCTTCGCTGAGGCCATTGACACCCTACGCTCCTTGGGCGCAGCGAACGACGAAGCCGAAGCGCTTGCCACGCTCGGCGATCTCGAGGTGAGCGCGGGACGGGCACTCGCGGCGGAATCGCTCTACCGGCGCGCGATCACCGGCCTCGGCGCCCGACCAGCGAGCAGCGCTTGGCAGCTGCACGCGGGCCTGGCGGGCGCCCTGCGGCGCCGGGGTGCGCTCGCGGAGGCCGCGAGCGAGTTGCGTGCGGGCATTGGGCAGATCGAGCGAGCTTCCGGAGATCTCCCGCTTCCTGAGCACCGGGCCGCGTTTCGGGCGGACAAGTGGGATGTGTACGTCGAGCTCGCGCTCGTCGAACGGGAGCGGGGGCTGACCGAGACCGCGTTTGAGGCCAGCGAGCGGCTGCGGGAGCGCCAGATGCTCGACGTGCTGGTGCGCGGGCGCATCGCGGAGGGCGAGGCGGGGCGGGGGCTGGCGACCCGGGAGCAGGACCTCCGCCGCCGGATGGCGGAGCTGACCCGGCAGCTCGAGGCTCCGCCTCACAGCGAATCGGGTCTCCGCGACCCGGCGCACGCAGACGCGGCCACCGAGGCAACGCACGCAGCGCTGGCCCGCGCCCAGGAGGCCTACGGCGAGCTACTGATCGCGATGCGCCAGGCCAACCCGGCGTACGCGGCGCTCGTCCGCGGGGAGATCGTGCCCGCGCGCGCGGTGATGGCCGCGCTCGCGCCGGACGAGGCGCTACTCGAGTACCTGGTGGGCGACTCGACCACGGTCGTCTTCGTCGTCACCACGGACACCCTGGTGGCGCTGGACCTGCATGTGAGCCACAGCGCCCTCACCGCGTCGGTGGATTTCGCGCGCGCCACGCTCGCGAGCCCCACGGCGGGGGCCGCGCGCGGGGCCTGGCGGCCGTCGCTCCGGCGGCTGTATCGGCAGCTGGTCGCGCCAGTGGAGGCGAGCGGCCTGCTCGCGGGCAAGCGGCGCCTGCTCATCGCGCCGCACCTCGAGCTCCACTATCTGCCCTTCGCGGCGCTCCTGCGGCCGGGTCCGCCGGAGCAGCTCCTCGTCGAGCGCTATCTCCTCGAGTACGTGCCGTCGGCGTCGGTGTGGCTCCGGCTGCGCGAGCGAGCGGCGCCGTCGGCGCGGACCGGCGTGCTCGCTCTTGCTCCCCGCGCCGGTGCATTGCCGGGCTCGCAGGCCGAAGTCGCCGCCATCGGGAGGATCTACGGTGTGCAGGCGCGCGTGCTGGTCGGCCCGCCAGCGACGGAGCAGGCGTTCCGAGCGCTGGCTGGGGACCAGCGCATCATTCACCTCGCCACCTACGGCGTCCTCAATAAGCACAACCCGCTCTTCTCGTTCGTCGAGCTCGGTGCCGGGGACGGCCAGGATGGGCGGTTGGAGGTCCACGAGGTCTTCGGGCTCACGTTGCATGCGCGCCTGCTGGTGCTGAGCGCGTGTCAGACTGGAGTCGCGGCCGGGGCGCTGGCCGACGTCCCCCCGGGCGACGACTGGGTGGGGCTGGTGCAGGGGTTTCTCTACGCCGGCGCATCGAACGTCCTGGCGACGCTCTGGCCGGTCGCCGATGTCGCGACGGCACGGCTGATGGAGCGGTTCTATAGCGAGCTCGCCGCGGGGCGACCGGAGGCGGAAGCGCTCGCCCTGGCGCAGCGGGTGGCTCTGCGTGAGCCCGGGACGGTGCACCCGTTCTTCTGGGCGGGATTCGCCCTGGTGAGGGGGCGGTAAGCACTGAGCAGTTCGGCCGCGCCCTTCGATATCACCCCCGGCTCGCTCTGGTCCCTGGCTCCCCGTTGAATCTCCCCTGAGCAACCGATCCATTGCGGTCCGTATCACGCCGGTGTCTCTCGGGAGGCGGGCGCCATGAAGCCCCATATCATGAGGGGTGTGCGTGGGGGTATCGCCATCGCGGTGCTGGGCGCGCTGGGGTGGCTCGCTGGTTGCTCCGATAATCCTGCCGGTGTCGCGTCGGTGCGGAGCTTCGCCGCGGTGAGCGCCGGCGGGATTCACACTTGTGGGGTGACGGCGGCGAGGGACGCCTATTGCTGGGGACATAATCTATACGGCGAGCTCGGGGTTGATCCGACCACGACCTCCGAGACGTGTCCCGGGGCCGGGGGACCTCTGCCTTGCAGCACCGTCCCAGTACGCGTAGCGGGCCGCAGGAGCTTCGCCGCAGTGAGCGCGGGCTTCCTGTACTCCTGCGGCATTACGGCCCCCGGCGTGGCCTACTGTTGGGGAAACGACGTCGAGGGCCAGCTCGGCGACGGCTCGACCTCGATTAGCGGAACGCCGGTGGCTGTCGCCGGAAACTTGCGCTTCAGTAGCGTCTCCACGGGCGACTATCACACCTGCGGGCTCACGACGAACGGAACGGTCTACTGCTGGGGGCGGAACGATAACGGCGAGCTGGGCAACGGCTCCACGACCTGGAGCTCAACGCCCGTGGCTGTCGCCGGAGGGCTGACGTTCTCCGCGGTGAGCGTCGGCTACGACTATAGCTGCGCGGTCACGGCCGACGGCGCGGCCTACTGCTGGGGATCGAATCTCGCAGGGCGGCTCGGCAACGGCTCGACCGCGAGCAGCTCCAGCCCGGTCGCCGTCGCCGGCGGCTTGAGCTTCACTGCCCTCGCGACGGGTGGCGCACACACCTGCGGGCTCACCAGCGCCGGCGCGGCCTACTGCTGGGGATTGAATCTCGAAGGGCAGCTCGGCGTCGGCTCGACCACGAGCAACTCCAGCCCGGTCGCCGTCGCCGGCGGCTTGAGCTTCACTGCCCTCGCGACGGGTGGCGCACACACTTGCGGGCTCACCAGCGCCGGCGCGGCCTTCTGCTGGGGAAATAATCTCCTAGGGCAGCTCGGCGTCGGGACGGCGACGGGTCCTGAATCGTGTCCTTATGACCAGACGGAGATTCCTTGCAGCACCGTCCCGGTGCCCGTGTCGGGTGGCGTGAGCTTCGCCACGATGAGCGCCGGCTATGCCTACACCTGCGGAGTCACGGCTGCGCGTGCCGCCTACTGCTGGGGTGGCAATTACTGGGGCCAGTTGGGTGACGGGACCAGGACCGACCGGTATACCCCGACGCGCGTGGTGCCGTAACGGCCAGGGCGGGAATCCGCGTCGCGCAAGGCAGTGGGCGACCATTAGCCGAGGAGGCGCTATGAGATATCTGCGTACGGAGCACCAGCTCTTGCCCTGCTGCTCGCCTGCGGGAAGGGATCCGATCCAATCCGCGTCGAGCTCCGGGGGGACCTGTTCGAGAACGCCGAGTGGTCTACACCCGTGAATCTCGGAGCCCCGGTCAATTCTCCTGCTACGGAGCAGGCCCCCGCACTTTCACCTGACGGTCTCAGTCTTTACTTCAGCTCGGACCGACCGGGTGGTCTCGGCGCCACCGACCTTTGGGTGTCGCAGCGGGACTGCGGTGAGTGTCCCTGGAACGCGCCCGTGAACTTGGGGTCGGTCGTGAATAGCACCGCTGGTGATGCCGGCCCCTCGCTGTCCATTGACGGGCACCTCCTCTTTTTCACCAGCAGCCGCTCCGGTGGCCAGGGTCTCAACGACATCTACGTATCGCGTCGGACGAATCCCAAGGACGACTTCGGGTGGCGGCCCCCAGTGTCTCTGGGCGGTGAAGTGAACACGGCGGCGTTCGAGGCAGGACCCGAATACCTCCAAAGCGCCGAAGGTGGGGTCGCCAACTTCTATTTCAACAGAGGGCCGACCGGCACCTCTCAAGACATCTACCTTGCAGCGGTGACGCGCGACGGGGAGACGCTGGGCCCTGCCGTGCTCGTGTTGGAACTGAGCGACCCCGCGGCCAATGACGCAGCGTCGACGCTGCGCACCGATGGGCGCGAGGTGCTTTTCTACTCGAACCGCCCCGGTGGGCTCGGCGGGAACGATCTCTGGGTGTCGACTCGTCAGAACATCCACGATCCTTGGTCCCCGCCCCTGAATCCGGGGCTACCGCTAAACACGGCCGCCGCCGACCAACAGCCAGGTCTGTCGGTTGACGGCCGGACCCTGGTCTTCGCTTCCAATCGGTCGGGCAGCATCGGTGGGAGCCTGGATATCTGGATGTCGATCCGCACGGTGAGCGCCAAGTGAAGAGGGATCGATGAGAACCCTACCCCGATGCGTCTGTCTGGGGAACGACTCCCGATTTGAGGAAAGGACTGCCCGGTGAAGAGAATCGGCTCGCTCGCCCTACTGGCGGCCAGTATCATCGGATGTCAGGACGTCACGTCACCCCCGGCGATACCGAGAACAGCGCCGCACGCGTCACAAACCGCCGCCCCGCGCCACGTCATCCCGGGCCGCTACATCGTCGTGTTGCGGGGCAACGTGGCCGACGTCCGCGGGGTTGCCCAGCGCCTCGCCGCGCAGCATGGCGGCACGCTGCGGCGGGTCTACACGGCGGCGCTCCGCGGCTTCACGGTCTCGAATCTCTCGGCCGACCGGGCCGCTGCGTTGAGCGCGAGCCCCCTCGTCGCCTACGTCGAGCAAGACCAGCTGGCGTACGCGATCGAGGAGCAGCCGGGCGCCACCTGGGGCCTGGACCGCATCGACCAGCGCAGTCTCCCCCTGGGCGGCAGCTACGTGTACAACGCGACGGGCCTCGGCGTGCACGTCTACATCATCGATACGGGCATCCGGTACTCGCACTCCGAGTTCGGTGGCCGGGCGTCCCTGGGGATCGACGAAATAGATCTCGGCGGCGACGGCAGCGACTGCTATGGGCACGGCACGCACGTCGCCGGCACGGTCGGCGGCATCACCTACGGCGTCGCGAAGGCGGTGAGTCTCTACTCGGTGCGAGTGCTCAACTGCGAAGGGTGGGGCACCTATGAGGAGGTGATCGCTGGCGTGGACTGGGTGACCGCCTATCACCAGAGCCCGGCGGTCGCCAACATGTCGCTCGGCGGCGGGTACTCCCAGGCGCTGAACGACGCGGTGACCAACTCCGTGACCGCGGGCGTGTTCTATGGCGTCGCGGCGGGGAACGACTACGACGATGCCTGCTACTATTCGCCGGCGAGCACGCCTGCCGCGACGACGGTGGGCGCAAGCGACAGCGACGACATTGAGGCGGAGTTCTCCAACCGCGGCGGCTGCCTCGATATCTGGGCGCCGGGCGTGAACGTCACGTCGGCGGGCATCGCCGACGACAACGCGACCGAGACGTGGAGTGGCACCTCGATGGCCACGCCCCACGTAGTTGGGACGGCAGCGCTCTATCTCGAGACGAATCCCGTCGCCATGCCTGCCGACGTGGACGCCGCGCTCAAGGAGCAAGCCACGATCGGCAAGATCGTGTGGAACGATCCCTGGTGGGCCAACAAGCCCCCGCCGCCGGAGGTGGGCCGGGATTACCTCCTGTACAGCGGCTTCATCGGCAGCCCTCCGCCCCCGGCGCCTGCTCCGCCAAGCGGGCTCACCGCCACTGCGGTCAACAGCATGCGCATCGATCTCGTGTGGACCGATAACGCGACCAACGAAGATCGGTTCGAGATCGAACGCTGCACCGGCGCGGGATGCACCGACTTCTCCCAGATCGCGGTCCGCGGCGCCAACGTGACGAGCTTCACCAACACCGGCCTGACGGTCGGCACGACGTACTCCTATCGCGTGCGGGCCCGGAATGCCGGTGGGCCGTCCGAGTACTCGAACGTCGCCACCGTAACCACGAACGCTCCGCCGGTGGCGCGCTACACCTGGAGCTGCGGCAAGATCAAGGGTGGCCGCCTGTGCACGTTCGACGGCGGCAATTCCAGCGACGACCACGGCGTGACCGGCTGGTCGTGGGACTTCGGCGACGGGACCACGGGCAGTGGGATCAGACTCACCAAGACCTTCGGCTCGCGCACGACGTACAACGTCCAGCTCACCGTGCAGGACGCCGAAGGGCTGACGAACGGCAAGAGTTGCCCCGTCCAGACCGGAACGAGCGGGACGTGCTGACGGAACACGAGACTAGGAGGATATATGAAGACCGCACCACCCGGGCTCGCTTTGCTGGTCCCCATGGCATTGCTCGTCGGATGTCGAACAGAGTCCGACCGGAGCATCGCGGGGACGCTTGTCGCGAACCACACGTCCAACTTTTCGGCCTGGTCCGAGCCCGTCAGCCTCGGTCCGGCCATTAATACCCCGGGTTTCAACGACCAGCAGGCGGTCCTTTCCAAGGACGGGCTGAGCCTGTACTTCGCCTCGAATCGGCCTGGTGCCCTGGGCACCCAGGGCCTCCTCGACATCTGGGTCTCCCAGCGCGCCTGTGCCGATGCGAGCTGTCCGTGGGGCACGCCCGTGAGCCTAGGACCCACCGTCAACAGTTCTGCCTCTGACTTCGCCCCGGCGCTCTCGCGGGACGAGCACTGGCTCTTCTTCGGTTCTGGTCGTCAAGCGGGGGCAGCCGGGTCGGGTGATATCTGGGTTTCGTTCCGAGCAAACGTACATGACGACTTCGGCTGGCAGGCGCCGGTGAACCTCGGGGCTGGCGTGAACACGTCAGGCTTTGAAGGCGGTCCCGCCTACTTCGAAAACGACGACGTGGGCGCGCCGCAGCTCTTGTTCAACAGAAACCCCTTACCAGTCAACACCGGCGGCGACATCTACGTGAGCGAGCAGGCGCCTGATGGGTCCTGGGGCACGGCGGTTCCAGTACCAGAGCTGAACACCGATTCGACCGACCAGCACCCCTCCGTCGCTCCCAATGGGGTGGAGATCTACTTCCACTCGAACCGGCTCGGTTCTACTCTCGACCCCCTTGGCACGACGACGTCCAACGACATTTGGGTCTCGACCCGAGAGAGCGTGCTCGCGCCCTGGTCACCCCCGACGAATCTGCGTGCCCCGATCAACACGGCGGCGGACGAAAGCGGTGCGGTCATCTTCTCCCACCGGCAGACCGAGGAGCTGTTTTTCACGCGCAACGTCGCGACCCCGCCGGCGGTTGACCGCGACCTCTTTGTGAGCACGCGGGCGCGAGAGGGTCAGGGGCCGGAATAGGCCGGCGCGAGTGGGTGTTGTGCACGTAACAAAGAGCCGAGCGGAGGGAGCGGAGAGCAGCGAACGACTCTCAGGAGAATGCACCATGAACGCACGACGCGCACGGTTGACACTCTGGTTCGCCATTCTCACGCTGGCCGCATGCCGCGACTCTTCTCTTCCTGCGCGGATCGGAGCGCCGAGCTTCGCCAACGACGACACCCCCCAGATCCTGACGATCGATCATCAGGTTCCCCACATTTCCACTGTGCCGGCGAACGCCGGTGACTTGGTCCAGCTGTTCGTTCGGGAGCGAGTTGCCAGCAATAGGGACGCTCGCCAAGTCGTCCTCATGATCCACGGAGCCAGCGTTCCGGTGTTGCCGGGCGGTGATCTGGGAACTGACCACTATGATTGGGCTCTCTGGTTGGCGCAGGCAGGTGGCTTCGACGTGTTCATGCTCGATTTCCAGGGATCAGGCTTGTCGCCACGCCCCAAGATGGACGACCCATGCAACGTCCCCACGGCTCAGCAACAGAGCATCTTGATTCCAAATCCTCTGTCCGCCACGTGCCCGCCATCGTACCCGTTTCAGCTCATCAACGCACACAGCGATTGGGATGAGCTCGATGCGGTGGTCGACTACATCAGGGCGATTCGCGGAGTGGATAAGGTCGCTCTCGTAGGCTGGTCGCAGGGCTCATTCCGCGTCGGCCCCTACGCCGTCCAGCATCCGGACAAGGTCGAAAGCCTGCTGCTGTACGCTCCGATCTACAACCCCGAGGGGCGCGCGGGTGTCGGGCCCGATGGTTTCGATCCACCCGTTGCGTTGCCTCAGCCCGGAACGCCCATGACGTTGACGACCCGACCCGCCTTCATGAATCGCTGGGACCCCGAGATCCAGTGCGACGGTCAGGTAGAGGACGGGATTCAGGACGTGGTGTGGAGCGCCATCATGGACAACGATGAGATAGGACGCACGTGGGGGCCCTCGGACGGTGTGATGCGGGTGAGGTCGCCCTTTCTATGGGGCTGGAACTCCGGGACGGTTTCCAGGCTCTCGGTTCCGGTGCTCATCATCGTCGGCGCACTGGACTTGCAAGTCGAAGGGTTTCCCAAATTCCCGCACTCCTTCTTCAACCTCTACGAGACCATCCCGCACAGCCACAAGCTGTTGTTCAGAGTTGATTGCGCGGGACACTTCATGGTCTGGGAACGGCAGCGCAGGGTGCTGCACCACATTTCCAAGGAGTGGTTGAAGCACGGCGCAGTGGAAGGGTATACGACCGGAGTCTTTTCTGTCGACACAGAAGGAGTCATTCATCCTCAGCAGGAGTGACTCGGGGTCTTGGACGCAAGAATCAGCCGGGAGGCCGGAGCGGCGCCGCCGCTGTTCGAGCCTTTCGCCACTGCGCGGATCGCGGAGACGGACGGGACGAGCTGTTGAGTGGAGGGAGCAGGGTGCAGGGAGCAGGAACCGTGTCACGACGTGAGTGGCTGGAGAAAGGCATGCAGCACCTGAGGCTGTACGGGAAGCCGACGCCACAGCAAGAGTGCAAGTATGGCATTGAGTAGAGCGGTAGCGATCGTCGACAGCTTGGCTGCTGGAGAGTCCGGTGGGGCTGCTCGAGCAGGGAGCATGACCATGAGACAGTGCATCTGGACTGCGTGTGTTGCGTGTGGATTCCTTCCAGTGGCGCTGGTTTCGGGGTGCGGGGACGAGACCGCAGCCCCTACGCCGATCTCGGTTTCCGTCCTCCCCACCAATGCGAGCCTGCTCGCTGGCGGGTTCCAGGATTTCACGGCGATGGTTGCGAACGACCCTGGCACGAAGGGCGTCACCTGGACCATCACGGGATGCGTCGGCGGCGCAGCGGCGTGTGGCAGCCTGACCAATGTCACGAACACCACGACGACCTATGCCGCCCCTACGCCGGTGCCATCCGACGCCCACCTGGGCGTCACCGCCACCTCGGTGACCGACAACACCAAATCGTTCACGGCCACGGTGGCGATTACCGCGATGCGCAACGGCGGCGAGATCGCCTTCGAAACCTTCCGCGACGGCAACCGTGAGATCTACGTGGTGAAGGTCGACGGCTCGGGCGTCCTCAACCTCACCAACAACCTGGCCTCGGACGGGTTCCCCGTCTGGTCGCCCGACGGCACGAAGCTCGCCTTCCACCGCAACGGTGAGATCTACGCGATGAATGCCGACGGCTCGGGCCAGCTCAACCTCACCAACAACCCGGCCTTTGACTGCTGCGCCGTCTGGTCGGCCGACGGCAAGAAGCTCGCCTTCCAGAGCACCCGCGACGACGGCGGTGAGCTCTACGTGATGAACGCCGACGGCTCGGGCGTCATCCGGCTCACCAACAACCTGGCCCCCGAGTTCGCACACGCCTGGTCGCCCGACGGTACGAAGCTCACCTTCTACAGCGACCCCGACGGCAACGCCGAGATCTACGTGATGAACGCCGACGGCACCGGCCTCGTGAACCTCACCCACAACCCGGCCTTTGACTGCTGCGCCGTTTGGTCGCCCGACGGCACGAAGCTCGCCTTCTACACCAACCGCGACGGCAACGGTGAGATCTACGTGATGAACGCCGACGGCTCGGGTCTCCGCAACCTGACCAACAGTTCGGCCGAGGACGACACCCCAGCGGCTTGGTCGCCGGACGGCACTAGGATCGCCTTCGCCACCAACCGCGACGGGAACCGGGAGGCCTACGTGATGAACGCCGATGGCTTGGCCGTCACGCGGCTCACCAACAACCCGGCCGTTGACTGGTGCGCTGACTGGTCGCCCGACGGCACGAAGCTCGCCTTCTTCACCAACCGCGACGGCAACGCTGAGATCTACGTGATGAACGCCGACGGCTCGGGTCAGCTCAACCTCACCAACAACCCGGCCGCTGACGGCGGCCAGGCGGCGACACGGTGCGCCTCGTGGCGACCGTGAATGAATGCAAGAAAAAGCCGAGCGGTCCCTAGCGATCGCTCGGCTGCTTCGTTCATCCGCGGGTCAGGTCAGCTCTTGAATCCCCCCGACGGCGTCGGGATCTTCACCTTCGCCATCACCCGCTCGACGAACCCGAACTCCGGTGCAAACCGCGGCAGCTGCGCCAGCTCGCGCAGCAGCTTGCGCTCGCGCTCGGCGGTCTGCCGGCACTCGGCGCACTGCGCGAGGTGGACGTCGCGCGCGGCCGGGAGGAGACCCTGAGCCCAGAGCTCGATCTCGTCGGGGGTCAGGTGTTGGGTGTCGGGTGTCGGGGTCATCTTGGCCCAGCCTTACGCGCGCGCGGGGACGCCGGTTTCACTCTTTCCGGTCCTGCAGGTAACCCCGCAATTCGTTGCGCGCCCGATGGATATACGTCTTGACCGTGCCGAGCGGCAAGTCTAGGATCTCAGCGATCTCCTCGTAGCTGTGCCCCTCCACGTGGCGCAGCAGGATGCAGGCGCGGTACTCCGGGCGCAGCTGCGCGATGGCCCGCTCGATCGCGCCGCCCAGCTCGCGCGACTCGACCTGCTGGAGCGGAGACTCGCCGCGGTCGCCCAGCTGCAGGGCCGTGGCGCTCATCTCGTCGGGCGTCCGGGCGTGGGGCGAGCCGTCGAGCGACAGCGTATCGATCTCGCGCTTGCGCAGGTGATCGATCGCGGCGTTGTTCGCGATCTTGAAGATCCACGACGAGAACTTGTACTGCGGGTTGTACGTCCCGATCGCGTTCAGGACCTTGA
>QHTZ01000073.1 GCA_003221005.1 Gemmatimonadota bacterium | reverse complement strand
CCCCATCAGCGCGGTGAAGCTCCGCTCCGCCACATCGAGCGTGAGGTTCTCGAAGACCTCGATGACCTGAGTGTCGCGCTGAAACGATTTGTGGACGTTGCGTAGCTCGACCAGTGCCATGTCGCGGTGGAGTGAGTGGTGAGTGACCGGTGGACGATCAGGGCGTGCGGGCGCGGACTCGCTGCCCGTCGCGCGGACTCTCGAGCCCGCCAACGACCAGGAGCTCGCCGCCCGAAAGCCCCGACCGAATCTCGCGCAAGTTACCACTCACGGGACCTGCGTCAACCTCGCGCCGCTCCACGCGGTCGTTGCGCACGACCCACACCACGGCCCGCCCGTTCTCCGACCGTACCGCCGCTGCCGGCACGGTGATGCGGCGCGCGGCCGTCGCCGCAGGTGCCGCGTCCTCGAGAAACTCGACCTTGGCGCCCATCTCCGGGAGGATCCGCGGGTCGTGATCGAGGATGGAGACCTTCACCTGCACGGTCGCGCGCTGTCGGTCCGCCGTCGGCACGACCTGGCGCACGCTGCCCCGGAACGCGGTGTCGGGGTAGGCATCGAGCGTGAT
The DNA here is from genome assembly GCA_003221005.1 of Gemmatimonadota bacterium. Classification (GTDB taxonomy): domain Bacteria; phylum Gemmatimonadota; class Gemmatimonadetes; order Gemmatimonadales; family GWC2-71-9; genus AG25. The sequence goes on along the minus strand of QHTZ01000073.1, from coordinate 42,874 downwards.
GCGCGCGCGCTGGCCTCCCTTCACCCGCGCGATGTATGCCTCGTTGACGTCCACCTCGACTTCGAGCGTAGCGAGATCGGCCATCGTCACGACCGCGCCGCGAGTGAGGCCTCCCCCCACCGAGGGCGCCACCACTTCGCCGACCTCTGCCTCTTTGCGGAGGACCGTGCCGGCGAACGGTGCGCGGACGTACGTGTTCTCGAGGTTCGCTTGCGCGAATCGCACCGCCGCAGCCGCGGCGTCCACCCGCGCCTCCTGGGCGTGGACCCGCGCCTCGCCCTGCCGGGCGCGACTTTCAGCGCCCTCCGCATCCTGCGCCGACACCAAGTTGGGATTCTGCACCCGCAGGTCGCGGGTGCGCACGAATTCGCGTTGCAGCTCGTCGCGGTCCGCCGCGAGCTCCGTCAGCGTCGCCCGCGCGCTCGCGAGCTGCGCGTTGGCCTGCTCCACGGCGGCCACATAGTCGGCGTTGTCGAGGCGCGCGATCACCGCTCCCTTCCGCACCTCCGAGCCCTCGCTCACCGCGAGCGACGCAAGCCGCCCGGGGATCTTCGCCGACACCGCGGCCTTGGTGCGCGCGACCACGTAGCCGTTCGCGACCACGCTCACCGCTCCCGCTCCTCCACCGCTTCCGCCGTCCAAGGACGCCGTGACCACATCAACCGGCACCGCGTTGCCCCGTCGCAGCCAGGCCCACAGGCCGCCACTGAAGACGAGCGCCACCCCAGCGAACCACAGGGCCCGCCGCAGCGCCCGGGTCAGGCCGGGCGACGGCTGGTCGCGATCGATGCGGAGTTTGGAAAGATCAGGAGCGGAAGTCATGCCGGGCTACCTGGAGCCCGCGGCCCCCCCCCCGCTCACGCGCCGGCGGGTTCGGGGGGCGGGCTTCCGAGGACGCGACCGGGTGCGGGCGCGGGGGCGGGTGCGACGACCGGAGCGGACGCCTTGGGCGGCGCGCCGGCAGAGCCGGCGGGCGGCACCGGCGGCAGCGGCTTCCCGGCGACGACCAGCTCGACCTCCTCGCGGTCCAGCGTCTCGCGCTCGAGCAGCGCGGCGGCGAGGCGATCGAGCACGGCGCGGTGCTCGAGCAGGATGTCCCGCGCGCGCTCGTACGCCGCACCCAGCATGCGCTTCAGCTCGGTGTCGACGAGCTCCGCGGTGCGCTCCGAGATCTCGCGCCGTTGCACCACCTCGCGCCCGAGGAAAATCTCGGCCTCGCGGTCGCCCACGGCGATGGGCCCCACGGCGTCGCTCATGCCGAACTGCGTCACCATGCGACGCGCCATCTCCGTCGCCTGCTGGATGTCCGCCGCGGCCCCCGTCGTCACCTTCTCCGGCCCGAACACCAGCTCCTCAGCGACGCGGCCGCCGTACGCCATCGCCAGCCGGCCGAGGATGTACTGCTTGGTGTAGTTGTGCCGGTCCTCCTCGGGGAGCGAGAAGGTGAGGCCAAGGGCGCGGCCGCGCGGCACGATCGTCACCTTGTGGAGCGGGTCGAGGCCCGGGACCTTGAGGCTCACCAGGGCGTGCCCCGCCTCGTGGTAGGCCGTGAGGCGCCGCTCCTCCTCGGACAGCACCATGCTCTTGCGCTCGAGGCCGAGCATGACTTTGTCCTTGGCGTCCTCGAGGTCCACCATGTCCACGGCCGGCTTGTTGCGCCGGGCCGCGAGCAGCGCGGCCTCGTTCACGATGTTCGACAGCTCGGCGCCCGAGAGCCCCGGTGTCCCCTTGGCGATCCGCTCCAGGTTCACGCCCGAGGAGAGCGGGATCTTGCGGGTGTGCACCCGGAGGATCTGCTCGCGGCCCTTCACGTCGGGCATGTCGACCACGATCTGCCGATCGAACCGCCCCGGGCGGAGCAGCGCCGGGTCGAGGATGTCGGGCCGGTTGGTCGCGGCGAGCAGGATGACGCCGTCGTTCGACTCGAAGCCGTCCATCTCGACCAGTAGCTGATTCAGCGTCTGCTCGCGCTCGTCGTGTCCCCCACCCAGTCCGGCGCCGCGGTGCCGGCCCACGGCATCGATCTCGTCGATGAAGATGATGCAGGGAGCGTGCGCCTTGCCCTGCTCGAACAGGTCGCGCACGCGCGAGGCCCCGACGCCCACGAACATCTCGACGAAGTCCGAGCCCGACATCGAGAAGAACGGCCGCCCCGCTTCACCCGCCACTGCCTTGGCGAGCAGCGTCTTCCCCGTGCCCGGCGGGCCGACCAGCAGCGCCCCCTTGGGGAGCCGGCCTCCCAGGCGCTGGAACTTCTGCGGGTCCTTGAGGAAGTCGATGATCTCCTCGAGCTCCTGCTTCGCCTCGTCGCACCCGGCGACGTCGGCGAAGGTGATCTTCGGCGTGTCGCCGGTGAGCAGTTTGGCCTTCGACTTGCCGAACGCGAACGCCCGGTTCCCGCCCTGCTGCATCTGGCGCAGCATGAAGATGATCAGCCCGAGGATGAAGACGTACGGCAGGAAGCTGAAGAGGAACACGCCGAAGGACTGCTTCTCTTCCTTCGCTCGGACGTCCACGCCCTTCTGGCGCAGCGTGCCGACCCACGCGTCGCTCGACTCGAAGGGGAGCAGCGTGATGAAATGCTCGGCAGTGCGGTGGCCGATCGTGACCGCGCTCTTGAAGTCGCCGCGCACCTGCTGCCGCTCGGTGATCTCGACCGCCTGGACGTTCCCGCCCTCGAGCTCCTCGGTGAATTGGGTGTAGGAGATGTCCACCGCGTCCTGCCGGCGGCTCGCCGCGAACTGCACCAGCGCGATCGATCCGACGATCAGCAGGGCCCAGAACGACAGGGTTCGCAGCGTGCGACCCCAGTTGAATTCCCGCGGAGGCGGGACCCGGTTGGCCATTACGTCAGACTCGCAATATAAGGAAGGTGCCGGAAATTCTCCGCATGATCGAGCCCGTACCCCACGAGGAAGCTGCGCGGGGCGTCGAACCCGACGAACACCGGCTCCAGCTCCAGGTGCTCGGCGACGTGCTTATGCAACAAGGCGCAGATGTCGAGACTCCTTGGGTCACGCCGCCGCAGCAGCGTCACCATGCGGTTGAGCGTCTTCCCCGTATCCACGATATCCTCGACCAGCAGGATATGCTTACCCCGCAGCGTGGTTTCGGGATCGTACAGGAGCCGCACCTCGCCGCTCGAAACCGTGTCGGCGCCGTAACTTGCGGCCACGAGGAAGTCGACCTGCAGCGGTCGCTCGATGCGCCGCACCAGATCGCTCAGGAAGATGAAGCTCCCCTTCAGCAATCCCAGCACTAGCAGCTCGCCGTCCGGATAAGCCGCCGTGATCTCGCGGCCTAGGGCGCGCACCCGCGCGGCGATCGTGTCCGCGTCGAACACGATACCCGCCAGCTCACGCCCGCCGGTCTGCTTCAGGCTCGCTGTACCCGGTAACATCCAGCCGCACCGCTGGGGTTCCGGGCTGCGGCAGATCGGCCGCGCCGCGGCAGATCCCGGGAACCCACACAATGGTTTCGCCGCGCGTGACTACGGGGTAGCGGCCCCGCTCGCCACGCGGCACCTGGGCCTCCATCAGCAGCCGGCGCACCGGGCGGTGGCCCACGCCGCCGAGCGGCATCACACGGTCGCCCGCTTGGTACGGGCGGAGCTGCCACCCCGCGCCGCCGACCCAAGTCGTCCAGCCGCTGCGCTCGAGGGCAGGCGGCGCGGGCGCGGGCTCCCAGCGAACGACGAACTCTCCGAACACCGCGCGCCCGCACTCCGCTGCGGCGACGACCGGCTCGGGCGCTTGCTCGAAACCGCGGCAGACCCGCAAGCGATCGAACGCGGTCTCCGCCACCCACCCGCCAGGTAACTCGAGGCGCCGCCCCGACGGCTTCGTCGCGAACGCGGCGAGCCGCTGCGCCCGCTGCCCCGCGAGCACCAGGCCCACACGCCGGGCCGCGGCGCCGAGCAGGGCGGCGGCCAGGGCGGCATCATAGCGAGCGAGTGCGCCGCGAGCAACGTCGAAACCCCCGGCCACGACGCGCAGCGAGAGATCGGGAAGCATGTCGAGGACGCGGTCCCAGGCGCGGCGCTCGCGGGCCGCGTGCCGCCCGAGGCGCAGGAGGTTAGCCGGAAGCGCGTCGCCCAGCCGGGCGTCGAGCAGCGGCAGCAGCGCGACGCGAATCCACGAGCGGGCGTGGCGCGGATCGCGATTGGCCGGATCGTCGTGCACCGGGAGCCCGCGCGCCGCGACATGCGCCGCGAGCTCGCGTTTCGTGAACGGCAGCAGCGGGCGCACCAGCCCGCCGCGGCCGCGCACCGGGATCCCGGCGAGGCCCGCCGGGCCGGTGCCCGAGAGCGCGCGCAACAGCACCGTCTCCACCTGGTCGTCACGGTGGTGCGCGGTCACGAGATAACGTGCGCCCCGACGCTGCTGCACGTCACGCAACCAGCGGTAGCGCGCGCGTCGTGCGACCGTCTCGGAAGCATCCGGGCCAAGACCCAGCTCGCCGAGCTCGAAGGGGAGTCCGTAATGCTCCGCGAGTCCCTCGACCGTCTGTCCGACCGTCCGACTGTCCGACCGAATTTGATGGTCCGCGTGCGCGACGACGAGCGACAGGCCAGCAGAGGCGGCGAACTCGTGCATCAGGTCGAGCAACGCGATCGAGTCGGCGCCGCCCGAGACACAGACCAGCGCCGTCCCGGGCGCCGCGAAGAGCCCGAGCCGCGCGACGTGTGCGGAGAAGCGGTCGAGCAGCGTGGCCATGACTGACACTAATCTAGCGGCTTGCATCTTGCCTGACCTTCGCGGCCCGGGCTAAGCTAGGGGATGCGGTCTCCATCCTTCCGCGAGCACTTCCGGGCCATTGCGGGCCGCTACCAGTCCGTCCGGAGCCTGGACCAGCGGGCGCGGCACTATTCGACCTTCCGATTCTACGAGCCCGCGGAGTCCGAGCGGGCGCTGACCACGTTTCGCGAGCGCCTGCGCGCCACGTACGACTACCCGTGGGCGATCCCGGTCCGCAACAGCCACCTGATCGCCGTCGCGCGGCGACGCGCCTAGCGCGCCGGACGGCAGATGCACGCGGACCAGGTGTATCAGCTGCTGCGCCATCTCACGTCCCCGGTTGTCGCGATCACGAGCGAGCGCGCCGGCAAGCGCAACGGGATGATCTCGGACAGCGCCGTGCGCGCCTCGATCGTCCCCACGATCCCGCGCCTCTCGGTGTACGTCCACAAGTTCAACCTGAGCCACGACATGATCTTCGAGACGGGGCGCCTGGTGCTCCATCTGCTGCGTGAGGACCAGCTCGACCTGGTCCATCAGCTCGGGTTCGTGAGCGGCCGCACCCACGACAAGCTGGCCGGCGTGCCGCACCGCCTCGGCCGCCTGGGAGCGCCGGTGCTCGACGAGTGCTTCGCGCACTTCGAGTGCCGGGTGGTGAACGTCATGGACACCGGCAGCTCAACCTGCTTCCTGGGCGACGTGATCGAGGTGGGCTACGGCAAGGCGAGCGCGCCACGCGGCTCGGTCATGACGGCCGCGTACTTTCGGGCGAACATGCCGGCGGACTGGCGCAAGGACTACGAGGACCACCTCGCCGCCGCGCAACGGTTCGCGGAAGAGCGGTCGCGGGCGATCCGAGCGGTCGTGTGGAAAGCGTTGAAGAGCTGAGAGTGGGGACGGGGGACGGCGGACGAGGATACAGTGAAGGGACCAGCCGCGGATCTCGCAGCTGGTCCCTCTTCGTTGCTCGAACCGGGTTACGGGGCTTTGACCGTGAATCGCACCGTGTCCACCGCGGGCGGCTTCAGCGGAATGTGGTTGAAGTCGGCGAGCTCTGCGATCAGGCGGTGCGGTCCGGGCGCCACTTTGTCGAACGTGAACTCCGTCTGACCGCGGCCCAAGTGAATGATCCCAGTCGTGCCCTGGGGAATCTTCACCTCGGGTGACGTGAGATCGGTGTCGAGGAACAGGTGGTGATGCGCCGTGCCGGGCCGCTCCTCGGAGGCTGGCGCGATCTCGATCCCTTGCGCCTCGAGCGTCACATGCACGCTGGTGCCCGTCACGACGGCCCTGTTTTGCGGCGACGTGATGCGCACCTTGGGCGGCCCGGCGGCGGGCCGCGCGGCCGGCATCGCTGGCGCAGCCGGTGCGGCCGGCACCGCTGGCGCAGGGGGCGTGGCTGGCGCCGCCGGCGGCTGCGCCTGAGCCTGCACGCGCTCCGCGCCGAGCGCGACCAGGGCCGCGAGACCGAGCCCCGCCGCCAGATATCTGTGGATCGTCCTCATGGCGTTCACTCTCCCGAGTTCGACGTTCGCCCCAAAGGTGCGGGCCGGACTGCCACAACGCGAGACCGCCTCCCGACGTGGGAGGCGGTCGCGCGAACGGCGCAATTTGGAACGCTGACTCGACTACCGGCTGTACACGCCGATGCCGTAGTAACAGGGCGAGGCGGAACAGGTCGACATGATCACCTTGAGCCGGTATTGCTGCGTCACGTCGGGCCTCGCCACCACGGTCGGCGCGTCGTCCGGTTCGCGATCAGCGTCGACTTCGCGGCCGTCCGCGTCGTACAGCTCGAGATCGAGTTCGCGGCAATCGTTGTCGCACATGCCGACGAGCGCGTAGCGCGTGCCCGCGTGAAGGGTGACGGTGAGATACTCATATTCACTGGAGCGCAGCGTGCCCGTGTATGTGTCGTGCGTCGGCTCGAAGCCGTGCCCGGAAAACAGCTGCCCCGCGCTCGCGAGCTGCTGCTCAACTTCCGCCTCCCATTGCCTGGTCTGAGCGACGGCCATGTGCGGCGCGCCGAGCAGTGTGGCGCCTGCCCAGACGGCGACTGCGGCCCGAACCATGAAGCCTCCCTCAGTGCGAGATGACGGGGCCACACCTGTGTGACCCTGTTCCGCTCCTTGGTTGGCAAGACCCGGGCTGGGCGCAGCGGGGTCGGTGTATCGCACGGCGGCTCAGGGAGTTGCACTGGATTTCCGGGGGTGCGGGCAGGCCGCCGGTCAGGACCGATTTCGCGACCCCGGCGGCAAAATGCAAGACGCTGTGGCGTTAGAATGGGCTGTTTCGCTTCGCCAGCTTCGCCCTGCGCCGATCGAGCTCGGCGCTCCACTTGGGACTCTCGTAGGCGAGGAACAGGTTCAGCTTCTCCGTGATCTGGAGACCGAGGTAGCTCGTATCCGGGCCCACGCGCTGCCGCCAGAGCACGAGGAAGTGGCCCTTGTCCTCCCGAATGGCCTGTTCCTCGCGCCCGTCGCCCTCCCGGAACGGGGAGTCGAACGTCTCCACTAGCTCGGCGGGCGCACCGTACTTCGCGGTGAGCATCGCTTTCATGTCGCGATACGCCTGTCTCGCTTTTTCGTCGGGGGTGAAGAGGGTGACGCTGAACTTCGCGACGCCGCCGCTGGACATGAGGCCCCACACGACAGCTTCGTACCCGCTCAGGGTTCCCTTGAACTTGTAGTCGCCATCGGTATCCACCTCGACGAAGTTCATGCCCTGGTCCGCCAGCAGTTGTTTGATGGCGGCGCCGTTTGAGCCCCAGGGGATATTCGCGAAGCGGTATCCCTGGGCGGCGAGCGGGTGCGGCGCGACCCCGAGGATGCAGGCGAGGGTCAGCAGCCGGAGACGCAGGCGGGCTTCGGCCATGGGGTACAAGCCTCCGGTGTCGGGTTGAGCAATCGTCCTGGCGGGGCGCAGCGCCGCCACAAGATTGGGGAGTCCGGGGAGGGCGTCAAGCTTTTGGCAAAAAGCAAGACGCGCCGAAGTACTGAAGAGGTAGCAGGGGCGGGACTCGAACCCGCGACCCCGGCATTATGAGTGCCGTGCTCTAACCAGCTGAGCTACCCTGCCCGGATTGCGTTGAAGGTAGTGAGGCGTGCCCGAGGTCGGAATGGCGTCAGAAGTGACGCTCGTCACTTCGTTTTGCCATCTCCCGCTGCCACCATGGGACGTATGAGAGTCGCCTCGCGCACGGTCCTGATCGTCGACGACGACGCCTCGCTCCGACAAGCCCTGGAAAGCGTCCTCGTGGGAATGGGCTACCGCGTTGTCACGGCTGGCTCCCCCGACACGGCCTACGCCCTGCTCCGCTCGGAGCCCGTGGACGCGGCGCTGCTCGACGTCCGCCTCCCGACGATGTCGGGCCTGGCCCTCTACACCGCCATCAGCCACGGCTGGCCCGCGCTCGCCGGGTGCATCGCGTTCATCACCGCGGACCCCGATGCCGACGACGTGCGGCCGTGGCTCGACCACAGCGGCTGCACCGTGTTCCGCAAGCCGTTCCGTCCCCAGCAGATTACCGAGTGGCTCCACGCGACGCTGCGGGCGCGGGACCGCAAGGTCGCGGGGCGCTGAATTGGGGTCGGGTGTGAGTCTCACCCACCAGAGCCTTGCAGCCGCCGTTCGCAAAGCGAGAGACCAGGCCAAGGCGACGCTGGACGCGCTCCAGACCCAACGCCATCCCGAAACGGCACACTCCAGCGCCCTCTACCTCGCCCTCGTTTCGATCCAAAAGCGGCTGCTGACCGTGGATCCCGCACCCCCGGCCGTGTCAGCGTTTGTGCCGGAGCTCGAGCAGCTCGTGAGTCAGTGTGAAGGGAAGCTGGCTGCCATCAAGCCGCAAATCGAAAGCGCATTGCGTCTCGCGGCCGGCCGCACCGACAAGAGTTGAGAGGTTGGGGCAGCCCACGCCCGCCTCTCAGGGCCTGGAAGACCGGGTCGCCTCGCTGCGCGGGACCAACCGATAGAGAATCTCTCCGTTGCGAATAACCCCAAACCGCTCCCGCGCGGCGCGCTCCTGGGCCGCCGGGTTCGTCTCGAGGTCGTGCGCCAGTCGGTTCAGCGAATCGAGCACCACGCGCAGCTCCTGCACCGCTGCATGCTCCTCCGCGAGCTGGCGGCGCATCGTGAGCCAGTCGAACGTGCTGTATTCGCCGGCGAACACGACGACCCAGGCGACGAGCACCGCGCCGGCGAGGGCGGCCAACCGCGCGGGCTTCATAGACCGTACAGGTCGCGGCCCGGATAGTACGCCACGTCCCCCAGCTCCTCGGCGATGCGCAGCAGCTGGTTGTACTTCGCGACCCGGTCGGTGCGCGATGCACTCCCCGTCTTGATCTGCCCGACCCCGCTCGCCACCGCGAGATCGGCGATGAAGGTGTCTTCCGTCTCACCCGAACGGTGTGAGATCACAGCCCCGTAGCCGTTCGAGCGGGCGCGCTCGATGCACTCGAGCGTCTCCGTGAGCGAGCCGATCTGGTTCACCTTGATGAGAATCGCGTTAGCGACGCCCTCCTCGATGCCTCGCCCCAGGAGATCCAGGTTGGTGCAGAAGATGTCGTCCCCCACGAGCTGGACCCGCGCGCCCAGTGCCTCGGTCAGCCTCGCCCACCCGGGCCAGTCGTTCTCCGCGAGGCCGTCTTCGATCGAGACGATCGGATAACGGTCGATCCAGCTCTTGTAGAGCGCGATCATCTCGTCCGACGACTTCCGTCCGCCGCCGCTCTTCTTGAAGACGTAACAGTCATTTTCATACAGCTCGGACGCCGCCGGATCGAGGGCGATCGCCACGTCCTTCCCCGCTTCGAAACCCGCCGCCTCGACCGCCGCCATGATCGCTTCCAGCGCCGCTTCGTCGTTCGGCAGGTTGGGCGCGAACCCGCCCTCGTCCCCTACCGCCGCCGAGAGGCCGCGCTTGGTCAACACCTTCTTCAGGGCGTGGAACACCTCGACGCCGATCCGCAGGCCCTCAGGGAACGAGTCGGCGCCGATCGGCACGACCATGAACTCCTGACAGTCGAGGTTGTTGGTCGCGTGCGCGCCGCCGTTCAGGATGTTCATCATCGGCACGGGGAGCACGTGGCTGACGGGACCGCCGAGATAGCGGTACAGCGGCAGCCCGGCGTCCTGGGCGGCGGCGCGCGCCACCGCGAGCGACACCGACAGGATGGCGTTCGCGCCGAGGTGCCCCTTGTTGGGCGTACCGTCGAGCTCGAGCATCGCGAAGTCCACCGCGAGCTGGTCTTCGGCCGTCATCCCCTCGAGGCGTGGGCCGATCACCTCGTTGACGTTCTTCACCGCCTCGAGTACGCCCTTGCCCCCGAAGCGCTTCTGGTCGCCGTCCCGCAGCTCCACCGCCTCGTGCTCGCCGGTGGAAGCGCCGCTCGGCACCGCGGCGCGCCCGGCAGCGCCGCTCGCCAGCGAGACGTCGGTCTCGATCGTCGGATTCCCCCGGCTGTCCAGGATCTCGCGCGCGTGAATCGAAATGATCGTGCTCATCGTGGCCCTACCCTAAGGGGATGGCCTGGCGGCGTCAACGCGCGCCTTGAGTCCGACGATGGCCGCCCGCACGCGCTCGCGCAGCGCCTCGCGGTCGTCCAGCGACAATCCGGTAGTGGAAATGGGGTCCCCGATCTCGATGTGAATCGGCCGCGGCCGCAGCCGCCAGGAGCCCTTGGGCAGGATGCGGTAGGTGCCGTCCACGTACACCGGCACGATCGGCACCTGAGCGGCGATGGCCAGCGCGAACGGCGCGTTCCTGAACGGGAGCAGCTCCCCGGTGCGGCTGCGGGTGCCCTCCGGGAACACGATCGCCGAGATGCCGCTGTGGATCGTCGCGGCTGCTTGCTCGTAGGCCTCGAATGCCCGCGCCCGGTTGAAGCGATCGATCAGGACGTGGCCGGCCCGACGCATCGCGAGCCCGAGGATCGGGACGCGTCCGAGCTCCTGCTTCGCGACGAAGCGGGTCGAGCCCGGGAGCGTCGCCGACAGGGACCAAATGTCGAACATCGAAGTGTGATTGGACGCGTACACCACGGGCTGGCCACGGGGGATGCGCTCGAGGCCCACCGCTTCGACCGGAGTTCCCGCGACCCACAGCACGCTCCGCGCCCAGTCGACCGTCGCCCAGTCGTACACGCCCCCTCCGCCGGGGCGCCGCTTGACGCCGAGCAGCGCTGCGACGATCGCCACGAGGGAGTGGAACACCGTGGACGGTATGACCCAGATGGCGGCCCACAGCAGCCGGATCATCGGGCTGGCGGGGCGAAGTGGTCGAACCCGGGGGGGACGGGCACGGACCGTCCCGCTTCCGTGACGCGCACTCCCGCCCCCTGCATGCAGCGGCCGATCCGCGTGAGCGGGAGGCCAGTCGCGCGCGTGAACGCCCGGGCGTTCCGGTCGCCGAAGCGAGCGGGGAGCGCCACGAGCAGCTCGAACTCTTCGCCGCTCGCGGCGGCGTCGCGCGCCACGACGCCGGGCCAGCAAGGCAACTGTCCGAGCTCGATTTCGATCGCCACTCGAGAGGCGGCGGCGACGTGGCCGGCATCCGCGGCGAGTCCGTCGGAGAGGTCGATCATCGCATGCGCGCCGCGGCGCGCCAGCCAGCGACCGGCCGCGATGCGCGGCTCGGGGTGCGCGAAGCGCAGCCACAGGTCACGGTCGGGCCGGCTTCCGGACTGGAGCCGCGCGAGCGCGAGGCCCGCGCCGCCGAGCGTGCCCGTCACCCACACGCCGTCGCCGCGCCGCGCGCCGCGGCGCCGCACCGGCCGGTTCGCCGTCCCGAGGACACAGACGTCCACGAGGTAACGCTCTGAGCGCACCAAGTCACCACCGAGCACCTTCGCCCCCACGCTCCGCGCCGCCGCCCCCACACCCTCCATGATCTCCGTACCGGGATCCACGTTTCCCGTTTCCCGGTTCCCGGTTCCCGCAGGCAGCCCCAGGCTGACGAGCACGCCGACCGGCGTCGCTCCCGCCGCCGCGAGATCGGACAGGGCCGCCGCTGCCGCGCGCCAGCCGATCTCCTGGAAGGAGAGCCAGTCGGTACGGAAATGCACGCCCTCGAGGCTCAGGTCCACGCTCGCAGCGAGCGTCGTACCTCCCAGTCGCACGAGCGCGCAGTCGTCTCCGAGCTCGCCGTCGGCCTTCTGCTCGCGCAGCCGCGCGAAGATCGCGCGCAGCCGGTCGAACTCCGCGCCGGCACCGAGCTCGGTCACTCCGTCTCCGGCGACTCGAGGACCGCGAGCACCGGGGGGCCCGCCGGCTTCGTGTCGGCCCACGCGCGCCAAATCTCCGGCAGGGCCGCGAGCACGTCGGCAGGCCGGAGACTGCGCGCCGTCCACAGGCGCGCGCCGTGCTCGGCGGCGCGCCCCAGCGCGTGCGCGCCGAGCGCGGCAGCCTCGGGGGGCGCGCTGCCGCGCGCGAGAAAGGCGCCGATGAACCCGGCGAGCAGGTCCCCCGACCCGCCGGTGGCGAGGCCCGGGTTGCCGCTCGCCACGACGTGCACCGGCCCGCGCAGGTCGGCGATGACGGTGGGGACGCCCTTGAGCAGCACGGTGCCGCGCAGCTTCTGGGCGGCTTTGACCGCCGCCGCCCAGCGGTCATTCGCCGCCTCGTCCGCGAGCTGGTCGCCCGCCAGCGCGCGGAACTCGCCCAGGTGCGGAGTGAACACCGTCGGTCGCTCGGCCGGGCCGCGAAACAGGCCGAGCGCGTCGGCGTCCAAGACCGTCGGCACTGCGCGCCGCGCGAGCACCGCCTTGAGGAAGTCGCCCCGGGCCGGCTCGCGGCCGAGGCCCGGCCCGGCGACGAGTGCGTCGGCCCAGTCGAGCGCCTGAGCGACGTCCGGCTCGAGCTCGCCGCCGAGCCCCGATTCGACCGTCAACACGTCGGGGAGGGTCGCGCGCGCAGCGGCGATCGTCTCGGGCGCGGCCACGAGCTTGACGAGCCCTGCCCCCGCGGCGAGCGCGGCCCGAGCGGCGTGCAGCGCGGCACCGGTCATTCCGGCCGCGCCGCCCACCACGGCGACGCGCCCGCGGTCGCCCTTGTGCATCGTTGGGGTGAGGCGCGGCAGGCGCGCGCCTGCCCAGGCATCGGTGACGAGCAGCGGCCACACGGGATCGGGAGGCGGGAGACCGATGTCCACCACGACGATCCGCCCGCACCAGTCGCGCGCCAGGAGATGCCCGCGCCGCACGCCGCCGAACGTGACGCTTAAGCGCGCCCGCACGGGGCCATGTGGCTCGCCGCTCGACAGGTCGAGCCCCGTGGGGCCGTCCACCGCTAGGATGGGCGCGCCATACGTGACGATCCGCTGCGCCAGCGCCAGCACGTCGCCGCGCGCTGGGCCCGCCGCCCCGGTCCCGAGCAGCGCGTCCACCACGAGCGCCGCGGCGGGCCACGGCTCCTCGCGCCCCAGCTCGCGCACGCCGTCCACGCGCGCCAGCGCGCGGTTGTCGATCGCATCGTCGGTCTTGGGGTCGAGCGCCGCCACCCACGCGGCGGCACCGGCCGCGTGCAGCGCGCGGGCGATCACCCAGCCGTCGCCGCCGTTGTTCCCCGCCCCGGCGACCACGAGCGCGCCGCGCGCCACCACTTCTGGGAACTCGCGCACGATCAGCTGCGCCACGGCGCGGCCCGCCGCTTCCATCAGGACCCGGCTGGGGATGCGGTACTGCGTGCGCGCCATCGTGTCCCAGGCCGTGGCCTCGGTCGCCGACAGCACCGGGATCGGATTCATGGAATGATCACGCCTCCGTAGCCGACCACCGCATCGTCGTCCCCCGACACCAGCCCCGAATGCCGGTAGTCCACGACCGTGGCGGCGGTCGCGCCGAGGGCACGGGCGGCCGCGGCGACGCAGGCGGCGGGCGCGCGCCCGCACATCGAGATGCGCCCGCGGCGGCAGCGCGCGAGCAGCTCCTCGCCGTCGAGCGCCTCGAGCGCGGCGAGCGCCTCCCGGTCCTTCACCTCGGAGACGCGGGCGGGCTCGTAGTGGTTCAGGTCGCTCGAGGCGAGCAGCAGCACGGGCTCGGGCGAGCGGGCGACGAGGCCGGCGAGCGCGAGCCCGAGGTCGCGGCACCCGGGCCACGCGTCCCAGGCGAGCACCAGTGGCACGATGCGCACGTCGGGCCGGAGCACCTGAAGAAACGGCAGCTCCACCTCGACCGCATGCTCGGCGCGGTGCGCCTCATGGTCGGCCCCAACGAGCGGGCTCGCGGCGAGCAGCGCCGTCGCGAAGCCCTCGTCCACGGCGACGTCGCCGAGCGGTGTGCGGAACGCGCCCGCTTCCCACAGCGACGCCCCGCCCGGCGCGTGGCACACCCCCGTGTGGTTCGGGGCGAGGACGACCACGAGCGGCGGGACCGCGAGGCGAGCGAAGACGCAAGCGGCGGTAAAGCCCGAGTAAACGTATCCAGCGTGCGGCGCGACGGCGCCCCGGGCGGGCGCCGGCGGCGCGCCGGGCGGCACCCGCGCGAGCAGCTCGCGCACGGTCCGCTCCAGCTCGGAGCGGCTTCCCGGGTAGAAGCGCCCGCCGACGGCGGGCGCGCGCACCGCACCCGAGCCTATTTGAGGCTCTGGCCGATCGTGCGGCCGAAGGAGATCTCCCCGTTATCGATGCGGATGTTGAACCCGCAGTCCGGATTCGTGCACACCCAGGCCTTGTAGGTGATCGGCGCGCCATCGCGGCCGTAATCCGATAACGGAATCAGGAGACCTTGCTGGCACTTCTTGCAGGCGGGCCATTCCATGCCGGCGTCCATGCGGCACCCCCCTTCCCCGATCCAGCGCGACTACGCGACGCCGGGCCAGCGGTACCCGGCCCGGAACACCTCCGCGAAGTCGTACACAGCGTCGAAGTCCTCGATCCGGTCACTCTCCTGCCGAGCGAGGAGCCCGACGTCGATCAGCATGAACACGATGCGGCCGAGATCCTCCGTGCGGGTGATGCCCCAGTGGTCGAGCACCGTCGGCGCGAGCAACCCGAACTGCTCGAGCGCAAAGTCCCGGCACGCCCACGCGAGCTCGCGGCCGGAGAGGTGCCGGCGGGCGGGGAGCCGGTGCTGCGCGAACTCGAGTGCGGCGAGCACGAACAGGTAGCCGCGCTCGTGGTAGCGCCCATCGCGCTCCCGGATCTGGGCAAACGCCGCGTCGAGCGTGGCAAAGTCGCTCACGGGTTGGCCTCGCGCGGCAGCCCGTCGGCGCTCACGCGCACCGCCACGGGCCGCGACGGGCGCGGCTCGAGCAGCGCCAGCTCGAGCACCTGATCGAGTGTGTCCACGACCTTGATCTCCAAAAGCTTCGTCACTTCGTCCGGAACCTCCACGAGGTCGTTCTGATTGCGCGCGGGCACGAGCACGGTCTTCACGCCGGCCCGCGCTGCCGCCGTCAGCTTCTCCTTGAGCCCGCCGATCGGGAGCACGCGGCCCCGCAGCGTCAGCTCGCCGGTCATCGCCACGTCGTGGCGCGCCGGGCGGCGGCACAACAGCGAGGCGAGGGCGGTGGCGATCGTGATGCCGGCCGAGGGTCCGTCTTTCGGCACCGCGCCCGCCGGCACGTGGAGGTGCACGTCGGTCTGCGTGAAGGCCTCGAGCGGGATCCCGAGCGTCGCCGCCCGGGCGCGCAGCAGGCTCCACGCGGCCTGCGCCGACTCCTTCATCACGTCGCCGAGCTGGCCCGTGAGGGTGATCTGTCCCTTGCCGGGCATCTGGATCGCTTCGACGAACATGATGTCGCCGCCCACCGGCGTCCACGCCAGCCCGGTCGCCACGCCTACCTCCGGGCTCCGCCCCGCCACCTCGCTCTGCACCTTCGGCAAGCTGGCGTACTTCTCCAGGTTCTTGGCGGAGATCTTCACCGTCTCCGCCCGTCCCTCCACCACGTCCAACGCGGCCTTGCGCAGCACGCCCTGGATCTCGCGCTCGAGCTGGCGCACGCCCGCCTCCCGCGTGTACTCGGCGATCAGCCGCTCCAGGGCGCCGTCGGCGACGCTGGCCCGCTGCGGCACGAGTCCCGTCTCCGCGAGCTGGCGCGGGAGCAGGTAGCGCTTCGCGATCGCCAGCTTCTCACCCGGCGTGTATCCGGGTAAGGTGAGAACTTCCATCCGGTCGAGCAAGGGGTCGGGGATCGGCGCGAGGCTGTTGGCGGTGGCGATGAACATCACGCCCGAGAGATCGAAGGGCACGTCGATGTAGTGGTCGACGAAGGCGCCGTTCTGCGCCGGATCGAGCACTTCGAGCAGCGCGGCCGTGGGATCGCCGCGCACGTCCGCGCCCATCTTGTCCACTTCGTCGAGCATCAGCAGGGGGTTGCGAGTCTCGCAGCGCTGGAGCGCGTGGACGATGCGCCCGGGCAGGGCCCCCACGTAGGTGCGCCGGTGACCGCGGATCTCCGCCTCGTCGCGCACGCCGCCGAGCGACACCCGCGTGAACCGCCGCCCCAGCGCCTCGGCGATGCTCTGCCCGAGAGACGTTTTCCCGACCCCGGGCGGGCCGACGAAGCACAGGATGCTCCCCTTCGCCTGCGGATTGAGCGTGCGCACGGCGAGATATTCGAGGATGCGTTCCTTCACGGTCTTCAGATCGTAATGGTCGCGGTCCAGGATCTCGCGTCCGACCTTGAGGTCGAGGCGGTCCTGCGAGACGCGGTTCCACGGCAGCGACGCCATCACGTCGAGGTACGTGCGCGCCACGTGATATTCGGCCGACTGCGGCGACATCTGGCGCAGCCGCCGAAGCTCGCGGTCGGCGACCTTGCGCGCCTCCACCGACAGCCCGGCGTCGTCGAGGCGCCGCCCCAGCTCGTCCAGCTCGTCCTCCTCCTTATCCTCGCCCAGCTCCTGGCGGATCACGCGCAGCTGCTCGCGCAGCACGTACTCGCGCTGGTTCGCGTCGAGGCGCGACTTGACCTTTTCCTGGATCTGGGTCCCCACCTCGAGCACCTGGAGCTCCTGCCCCAGCAGCTCGGCGAGGCGCTCGAGCCGGACGTTCACGTCGCTGAGGGCGAGCAGCTCGGCCTTCGCCGGGAGGGCGAGGTCCAGGTTCGCCGCGATGAAGTCCGCCAGCTTGCCGGCGTCCGTGATCCCGCCGAGCACCTCGTGCAGCTCCTCGCCGAGATACGGAGCGATGTCGATGACACGGGAAAACTGCGCGTGGACAGTGCGCTTGAGGGCCTCGGTGCGGGCGTCCTCGACCATCGCCTCGGGCATCGTCTCGTAGCGAGCGACGAGCCAGTGCTCGGCGGGCTCGATCTCGAGCATGCGGGCGCGCTCGAGGCCCTGCACCATGACCCGCGCGGAGCCGTCGCCCAGCTTCAGCATGCGGACGAGGACCCCCAACGTGCCGACCTCGTACAGCTCGTCGGCACGCGCCTGCATGACTGTCCCCTCGACCGGCTCCGCCCCGCCAACCGGCTTCACCACGCCCAGCAGCAGGCGCTTGTTCCCCTGCACCACTTCGTCGATGAGCTGCACCGCCTTCGCGTCTTCGAGCGAGAGCGGAAGCACCACGTGTGGGTAGACGACCAGCTGTCCGAGCGGCAGGACGGGCAGGCGATCGGAGGTGGTCATTCGACCTTTACCGACTGCGGGCCAGAGAGGCGGGGCGGGAGCTTGTGCAACCGCACTTCGAGGAAGCCGGCTTCGTAGCTCGCGCGAATGCTCTCCGGATCAACCGGCACGGGGAGCCGGAGGCGGCGCTCAAACGGGCCGATCTGCACTTCCATCGCATGGTAGTGCCGCTTTCCCTCGCGACGCGGCACGCGCTCGCCCGAGATGGTGAGGATGCCATCGGCGAGCTCCACCCTGAAGTCTTCCGAGTGCATCCCCGCGATGTCCATGTGTACGACGAGCGCGTCCGCGGTCTCGTAGACGTCGGTCGGGGGTTTCCACTTGGGAGACGCGACGAAGCCGACGGGCCGCCCGTGGGCGACCTCGTTGAAGTAGACCTCGAGCTCGTCGGCGAGGTGCACGGTGAACGAGCCCGAGCCCCGGGACGGCCGGTTGCCGCCAGTGGAGCTTGCGTCAGACATGCGATTACCGCCTTATCAACTTGAGTGTCGCGACCGGCACGACCACGCCCTTGATCACGAAGTGCCGGGTCATCGCTCGCGACGTCGGCCGCTTCGGATTGGCGTCCTTGTCCGGAGCCAGGTAGGTCGTACCGTTGTCGCCCCCCGCGTCGTACGCGATCAGCCTGAGCGTGCGAGACCGTGCCCAGCCCCCGTTCTCAACCAGGTTCACGTCGGCCGCCCCGGTGAACCAGTCCGGGCTGGGGGCGATCATCGCGACCAGCGAGACCAGCGGATGCGCCGGATCCACACGCACCGTCGTGACGAGCGAGTCCTTGAAATTCTTCAGTTGTCCGGTCTCGAACATCATGCCGGCGCGCCCGGCGGCAATTGCCGCGTTGATCTCGTCGTCGAGCGGGCTGTGCTTACCCTCTTCGGAGAGGCGCTCGAGTCCCGGCGTGGGACGCCGTCCCAACGCGAAGATCGAGTACGACGCGTTGTGCGACGCGCCGATCAAGCCGGAGAAGTGCGCCCCCTTGGGATACTGGAACGGATGGGTCTTCGACGTCCACGTGCTCTTCAGGACCACCGTATACTCGGCCGGCCCCTTGGGCATCGCGGCGCCGCTCCTTTGAGCTTCGGCCGAGCCCTTCTGCTCCTTCTTGCTGCACGCCCCCGCAGCCAGCATGACCGCGCCAGCGAGCGCGACTCGGCCCCATGTCTGTCGGTGCATAGCTCCCCCTCCACGAGAGGCCTCCCCCGCTACCCCACCCCCACCTTCGTCGCCTTCCCGAGATACAACGGAAACTCCTCCGTCAGCTCCCGCACCTCCTGCTTCACCCGCAGCGCGGTCGCCTCGTCGCGGGCAACCAGGACCATGTCAATCAACTCCGCCACCCGCTCCATCTCGGCTTCCTTGAAGCCGCGCGTCGTCACCGCGGGCGACCCGAGCCGGATCCCGCTCGTCACAAACGCCTTCTGTGGATCGCCAGGGATCGTGTTCTTGTTGACAGTGATGCCGGCCCGGTCGAGCAGCTCCTGCGCCTCCTTGCCGGTGACCTGCTTGGGTCGCAGATCCACGAGCATGAGGTGGGTGTCGGTGCCTCCCGACACGATCGCATAGCCGCGCGCGATGAGCGCAGCCGCGAGGGTTTGGGCGTTCTTGATCACCTGCGCCGAGTACGTTTTGAACTCGGGGGTAAGCGCCTCGCCTAGCGCCACGGCTTTGGCGGCGATCACGTGCTCGAGCGGTCCCCCTTGTGTCCCGGGGAAGACCTGCTTGTCCACGTCCTTGGCGTACGCTTCCTGACACAGGATCAACCCACCCCGCGGGCCGCGCAGCGTCTTGTGGGTGGTCGTCGTGACGATCTGGGCGTGGGGCACGGGCGACGGGTGCAGCCCGGCGGCGACGAGCCCCGCGAAGTGCGCCATGTCCACGATCAGGATGGCGCCCACCTCGTCGGCGATGCTCCGCAGCGCTGGGAAGTCGATGATGCGGGCGTAGGCGCTGCCGCCGCCGATGAGGAGACGGGGGCGCTCGCGCCGCGCGAGCTCGCGGAGCTGGTCGTAGTCGATGCGCCCCGTGTCCTCGCGCACCCCGTACGACGTCGCCTGGAACAGCGTGCCGGAGAAGTTCACCGGCGAGCCGTGGGTGAGGTGCCCGCCGTGCGGCAGCGCGAGCCCCATGAGCTTGTCGCCGGGCTTCGCGACCGCGAGATAGGCGGCCATGTTGGCCTGCGCTCCCGAATGCGGCTGCACGTTGACGTGGTCGGCGCCGAACAGCTGTGTCGCACGATCGATGGCGAGCTGCTCCACCTCGTCCACCACCTCGCAGCCGCCGTAGTAGCGCTTGCGGGGAAGGCCTTCGGCGTACTTGTTCGTCAGCGCCGTCCCCATCGCTTCGAGCACGGCGACCGAGACGAAGTTCTCGCTCGCGATCAGCTCGAGTCCGTGCTCCTGGCGCTCCACCTCGCGGCGGATCAGCTGGAACACCGTGGGGTCGGCGGCGGCGAGGGGCGCGAGCCGGTCGCTCATTCGTCGATCTTGGCGACGCGGCGGGAGTGACGGCCGCCTTCGAACGCCGTGTCGAGCCACTTGTGCAGGATCTCGAGCCCTTCTTGCTCGCTCACGAACCGCGACGGCAGCACCAGGATGTTCGCGTCGTTGTGCTTGCGCGCCAGCTCGGCGACCTCGGGGCTCCAGGCCACGGCCGCGCGGACCTTCGGGAACCGGTTCGCCGTGTAGGACATCCCGAGCCCCGTGCCGCAGGTCAGCACGCCGCGCGGCGCCTTGCCGGCGCTTACGGCTTCGGCGACGGGCTTGGCGTAGTCGGGAAAGTCGTCCTGCGGGTCCAGGGTCTTGGGGCCCACGTCCACCGGGTCGTACCCCAGCCGCCTCAGCTCCTCCACGAGCTTCTGCTTCAACGCGTAGCCCGCGTGATCGGCGCCCACGTATATCTGCTCAGACAAGGTTCTGCCTCACTTTCGCCACCGCGGCGATGCGCTCCTCCGCGAGTCGGTCCGCGGCCCGGTACGTCGGGATCCGCTCGTCGCGCGCGATCTCGAACACGCGCAGCAGCGCGTCGTAGATCTCCCCCGCCTTGGCGCGGGCGCGCTCCAGCGACCAGCCCTGCAGCTCCGCGTTCACGTTGATCAGCCCGCCGCCGTTGATCACGTAGTCCGGCGCATAGATGATGCTCCGCGCCTCGAGCGCATCGCCGTGCCGCTCGTCCGCGAGCTGATTGTTCGCCGCGCCCGCCACGATCTCCACCCGCAGCAGCTTGAGCGTGGCGTCGTTGATCACCGCGCCCAGCGCGCAGGGCGCGAACACGTTCGCCTGGACGCGATAGATCTCGTCGGGCGCCACGCTCTGCGCCTGGCACTCGTCCACCACCCGGGCCACCCGGAACGGGTCCACGTCCGCGACCACGAGGTGCGCGCCCTCGGCGTGCAACAGCTTGGCCAGATGATAGCCTACATGACCGCATCCCTGCAAAGCCACGGTCTTGCCGGCCAGCTCATCGGAGCCGTAGCGGACGCGGGCGCAGGCCTTGATCCCGCGGTACACGCCGTAGGCCGTGACGGGCGAGGGGTCCCCCGACGTGCCGATCAGCCCCGTCACGTGGTTCGTCTCCGCCTTGATGTACTCCATGTCCTGGGTCGACGTCCCGACGTCTTCGGCGGTGATGTAGCGACCCTTGAGCGCCTCGATGTGGCGCCCGTGGGCCCGGAACAGGGGCTCCCGGCGCGCGGTCGTGTTGTCCCCGATGATCACGCTCTTCCCGCCGCCTAGGTTGAGACCGGCCACGGCGGCCTTGTACGTCATGCCGCGCGAGAGGCGCAGCGCGTCGATCAACGCCTCGCGGTCGCTGCCGTAGCTCCAGAAGCGCGTGCCGCCGAGCGCCGGCCCCAGCACGGTGCTGTGGATCGCGATGATCCCGCGGTAGCCGGTGGACGGCTCGTAGCACAGGCTCACCTGCTCGTGCGCGTGCTCGGCGAGCAAGGCAAACAGGTCCTCCGCGCGCTCCGGCGCGCTAGCGGCCGGCGGTGAGCCCGCGCGCAACGTTGAGCCGCTGGATTTCACTCGTGCCCTCATAGAGCTCCATCGCCTTCGCGTCCCGAAACAGCTTCTCGACGGGAAAGTCGCGCATGTAGCCGTAGCCGCCAAACAGCTGAATCGCCTGGGTGGTGACCCACATCGCCGCTTCCGACGCGAACAGTTTTGCCATGCTCGCCGCCGCGGCGCCGTCCTCGCCCCGGTCGTGGCGGGCAGCCGCGGCGTGGGCGAGCGCGCGCGCCGCGTCCACGCGCGTCGCCATGTCCGCCAGTTTGAACTGCACGGCTTCGAACTCGCGCAGCGCGCGCCCGAACTGGCGGCGCTCGCTGCAGTACGCCACGGCGTGCTCGAGCGCGCGCCGTGCAATGCCCACGGCGAGCGCCGCGACGCCGAGACGGCCCGCGTCGGTTCCCTCGACCGCGTACACGAGCCCCTGTCCGTCGTCGCCCAGCAGATGGTCGGCGGGGATGCGCAGATCCCGGAGCACCACCACTCCGGTGCTCGCCGTCCGCATACCCATCGTATCCGCGGGCGCCTCCGGCCGGTACCCCGCCGCGTCGGTGGGGACGAGAAAGGCCGAGATCCCGGCAGCGGTGCGCGCGAACACTATGACCAAATCGGCGGTAGTCCCGTTGGTGACCCACGCCTTGATGCCGTCGAGCGCCCACCCGTCGTCCCGCTGCGCCGCGCGCGCGGCGAGCGCCGCGATGTCGGACCCCGCCTCCGGCTCCGCCAACGCAACTCCCGCGAGCACGGTGCCGCGGGCCATCGGCTTGAGCCAGCGCTCCTGCTGGCGCGGCGTCCCGTGGCGCGCGAGCAGCGTGGTGGGGAGGGCGCTGTGGCTGTTGACCGCCGCGGCGACCCCCGCGTCCGCGGCCGCGAGCTCCTCGAGCGCGAGCGCATAGGTGACGGTGTCCAGTCCCATGCCGTCGTGCGCTTCCGGGGCGACCATGCCGAGGAAGCCGAGCTTCCCCAGCTCGGCGATCACGTCGCGGGGGAAGTAGCGGACGCGGTCCCATTCGGCGGCATGCGGCTCGATGTGGGTGCGCGCGAACTCGCGCACGAGATCCACGATCTGGCGCTGCGTCTCGGAGAGGCCGGCCGCCTCAATCCCGGTAGACATAGAAGCCGCGCCCGCTCTTTCGGCCCAGGCGGCCCGCGGCCACGAGCTTCCGGAGCAGCGGCGCCGGACGGTACTTGTCGTCCCCGAGGTCCCGGTGCAGCACCTCGAGGATCGCGAGGCAGACGTCGAGGCCGATCAGGTCCGCGAGCGCGAGCGGCCCGACCGGGTGGTTCATGCCGAGCTTCATCACCGTGTCCACCGCTTCGGGGCTTGCGACTCCCTCCATCACGCAGAAGATCGCCTCGTTGATCATCGGCATCAGCACGCGGTTGGAGACGAAGCCCGGAGCGTCGTGCACCTCGACCGGCGTCTTGCCCAGCGCGGTCGCGATCTCGAGCACGCGCCGCGCGGTCTCATCCGAGGTCTCGAGCCCCCGGATCACCTCCACCAGCTGCATCACCGGCACGGGATTCATGAAGTGCATGCCGATCACCTGGGCCGGCCGCCGGGTCGCGGCGGCGAGCGCCGTGATCGAGATCGAGGACGTATTGCTCGCAAGAATGGCGCCCGCCGGCGCGCGTGCGTCGAGCTCGCGAAACAGCTTGAGCTTGATCTCGGGGTTCTCGGTCGCGGCTTCGACCACCAGGTCGGCGCCCGCTGCGGCCTCGGCCCCCGTGCCGGGCCGGATGCACCCCAGCGCGGCGTCGCGCTCCACGGCGCGGAGCGCACCTTTCGTCACCTGCCGCTCCAGGTTTTTTCTCACCGACGCGAGGCCCCGCTCGACGAGCTCGGGGGTCACGTCCGCGAGCGTTGTGTCCCAGCCGTGCAGCGCGAAGACGTGGGCGATGCCACCACCCATCGTTCCCGCCCCCACGACGGCCACGCGGCTCACGGTGCCGCCCACCGTCTGGGCTGCGTCAGGCGGGACCCGAGCAACGCCGCTGCTCCGGCGAGGAACGCGATCGTCGCGACCACGCCGCCCTCCGGCCCGAATCGCCCGCCGTCGAGCCACGCGTGCCCTCCGGGAGCGTAGTGCACCACGGGCGCGGCGAGGGAATACCCGCTCACGGGCGCGTCGAACAGCTCGCCGAGCGCGGCATTCCACCCGAAGTGCGCCCCCCATGCGAGCGTCATGCCGCCGGGCGAGAAGAACGCGACCGAGAGCCAGAACCCCGCGAGCGCGATGTTCACGACGCCCAGCGCGGTCGCGTTGGGGTTACCGAGGTGCGAGGCCGCGAAGCCACCGGAGAGGAGCAGCGTCGCGCCCGCCGGCCCAACCGCCTCTGACAGCCGGCGGAGCGGATAGCCCCGGAACAGCAGCTCTTCCGACAGCGCCGCGCAGAGTAATCCCAGGAGGACCGCCCCCGCCGCGCCGAGGCTCGAACCCCGCAGCGCGACGAAGCGCAGGTGCGCGCCCCCGGCGACCACCGACACGCCGATCGCGAGCACCGCCATGGCGAGGCCGAGCCCGGCGCCGCGCCCGAACGCCCGCGGCGGACTTGCGGCGCTCCGCCAGCCCAGCTCGGCCCAGCTCCGACGATTCAGCCGACGGCCCACCACCCAGGTGGCAACGCCGAACCCGAGGGCCTGGATGGCAGCGCCGCGCGCGAGCCACCAGGTGTCGGGAGCGTCGGGCACGATCCAGGCGAGGAGGACGATCACGCCCACCCCCACCGCCAGGAACGCCGCGAGCCAGGCAAGGGCGATCCCCAGACTCTTCCAGCCCGCTACAAACGAAACGCGCGCCGTCATAGGCGCGCGCGCAGAGGGTTCATCGTGTGCCGCAGCACCAGCACAGCGATCGCGAGCTTGCCCGCGTCGCTCAACAAGAAGGGCGCGGTACCGAGCCGCACCGCTCCGCGCGCGCTGCCGGTCAGGATCAACAGCTGGGCGAGGCCGCCAAGATGGATGAGCGCGAGACCGGCGAGTGTGGCGGCAAACAGGCGGCCGTAGCGCCGCCCGTCGCCCGCCAAGTTGCCGACGGCGAACGCGGCCACAGGGTAGGCGAGCAGATAGCCGCCCGTCGGCCCGACGAGGCGAGCAATCCCGGGCGCGCCATAGGGCGTGAATACCGGGAGGCCTAGAGCCCCCAGCACGAGATAGAGGATCAGGCTCGCCGTGCCAAGTCCCGGCCCGAGCAGCCCGCCGACCAGGAGCACCGCGAGCGGCTGCAGCGTGACCGGCACCGGCGTGCCGGGGAGAGGCACGGCGATCTGCGCGGCCGCTGCGACCAGCGCGGTGCCGAGCAGCACCGCGACGCCGCGGCGCAGCGTGAGGGGTGCGACGAGGGCAGCGGTCTCGGTAGGCATCACATCATCTCCACGCTCAGGGCCACGGCATTGCCGCCCCCGAGGCACAAGGTCGCGAGCCCGCTGCGCTGCTTCCGGTCCTTGAGCGCGTAGAGCAGCGTCGTCAGCACGCGGGCGCCCGAGGCGCCGATGGGGTGTCCAAGCGCGATCGCGCCGCCGTTGACGTTGACGCGGTCCCAATCCCAGCCGAGCGCCCGCCCGTCGGCGAGCGCCTGCACGGCGAACGCCTCGTTGGCTTCGATCAGGTCGTAGTCGGCGATCTTCGTGCCGGCCTTCGCGAGCAGGTTCCGCACCGCGACGATCGGCGCGAAGAAGAGATCCTTCGGCTCGCCGCCACCGGTCGCGTACGCGGTGATGCGCGCGAGGGGCGCGAGCCCGTGGGCCTTCGCGAACGCAAGCGACGCGACGACGAGCGCGCTCGCTCCGTCGTTCAGCCCGGGCGAGTTTCCCGGCGTCACACTGCCGCCCTCCTCGAAGGCGGGCTTCAAGGCGGCGAGGGCTTCGAGTGTCGTGTCGTTGCGCGGCCCTTCGTCCTTGTCCACGACCGTCGGACCCCTCTTCCCCGGGATCTCGACGGCCAGCGTCTCCGCCTTGAAGCGGCACGCCTCCTGCGCCGCCACGGCCTTGCGGTGGCTCTCCAACGCGAACTGGTCCTGGTCGGCGCGGGTCACCGCGGCCTTGCGAGCCGTGTACTCGGCGAGGTTGCCCATGTGGGAATC
Organism: Gemmatimonadota bacterium; assembly: GCA_003221005.1. GTDB lineage: Bacteria > Gemmatimonadota > Gemmatimonadetes > Gemmatimonadales > GWC2-71-9 > AG25. The sequence continues at coordinate 17,481 of QHTZ01000073.1, read as the reverse complement.
GCTGAACGAGTCCCACAGGCCGTCCCGGATCATCCCGTCGACGAGCTCCGTGTCCCCTGCCTTGATCCCGGTGCGCAGGCCGTACACGTAGTGGGGCGCGTTGGACATCGACTCCATCCCACCCGCCACGACGCACTGCTCGTCACCGGCCCGGATCGCCTGGGCGGCGAGCATGACGGCCTTGAGTCCCGAGCCGCACACCTTGTTGACCGTGAGCGACGGCACCGTGCCCGGGAGGCCGGCGTGGATGGCGGCCTGGCGCGCCGGGGCCTGGCCGACGCCGCCCTGCAGCACGTTGCCCATGATGACCTCATCCACGCTCCCGGGCTCGACCTGGGCCCGGCGCACGGCTTCGCGGATCACGAGGGCGCCGAGCCGCGGCGCGGGGAGCGGGGCGAGGCCGCCGAGGAAGCGCCCGATGGGCGTCCGCACGGCGCTCAGGATGACGGGGGTGGTGTCGTCGCGGCTCATCGCTGTATCCGTGCCCTGAAGGGCCGGCTCGGCCTGGACCGCGGCGTCCTTAAGGACGCGCCCTGACGCCGAGCCCGGGCTTCAGCCCAGGGAAACACGACGTCAAACTCCGCAACCATATGCATTCAAACTAACGGGCTCAAACTCCGCGTGCGAACCTCCTCCTGTAGCTGCTGCACAAACTCCTCCAATGGCAGCACGACTTGCTTCTTCCCCGCCCCCCGCGCGCGTACGGCCACGGTGCCCGCCTGCGCCTCGCGCTCGCCCACGACGGCCATGTAGGGGACCTTATGGGTCTCGCCGTCGCGAATCTTGTAGTTCAGGGTCTCGCTCCGCTCATCCACCGACGAGCGGATGCCGGCGCCCCGGAGCCGCTCGTGCACCGCGCGCGCCGCCGGCGCCTGCACGTCGGCGATGGGCAGGACGCGCACCTGCTCTGGTGAGAGCCACAGCGGGAAGGCGCCGGCGAAGTGCTCGATCAGGAAGCCGCAGAACCGCTCCAGCGTGCCGTAGATCGCGCGGTGGATCATCACCGGGCGGTGCGCGCGGTTGTCGTCGCCCGTGTACTCGAGCTGGAAGCGCTCGGGGAGCTCGTAGTCGAGCTGGATCGTGGCGCCCTGCCACTCGCGGCCGATGGCGTCGTTGAACTTCACGTCGATCTTCGGTCCGTAGAACGCGCCCCCTCCCTGGTCGATCCGGTAGGTGACGCCGCGGCGCTTCAGCGCCTCCTCGAGCGCGCGCTCCGCCTGGCCCCACGTCGCGTCGTCGCCGAGCTTTTTCGCCGGCCGGGTCGCGAGGTCGAGCCGGTACGCCAGGCCGAACGTCCGCCCCAGCACCAGCTCCACGATGTCCAGCAGCTGGAAGATCTCGTCCTCGATCTGGTCGGGGCGCAGGAAGACGTGCGCGTCGTCCATCGTCAGACCGCGCACCCGCAGCATCCCGTGCAGCGTGCCGGAGCGCTCGTTGCGGTACACGTTCGCGATCTCGGCGAGGCGCACGGGGAGATCGCGATAGCTGCGCTGCTGCGACGCGTACACCAGGATGTGCATCGGGCAGTTCATCGGCTTCACCCGGTACCGCACGTTCTCCGCCTCGCCCTCCCCCGCCCCCATCGCCGGAAACTGGTTCTCGGCGTAGAGCGGCAGGTGACCGGACCGCAGGAACAGCTGCTCGCGCGTCACGTGGGGCGTGTACACCAGCTGATAGCCGCGCTCGAGGATCGTGTCCTCGATGAAGCGGCGCAGCTGGAACTGCAGCATCGCCCCCTTCGGGTGCCAGAACACCAGCCCCGGCCCGACGTCCTCCTGAATCGAGAAGAGGTCGAGCTGCTTCCCCAGGATGCGGTGGTCGCGCTTGCGGGCCTCCTCGAGGCGGCGCAGGTACGCGTCGAGGTCGTCTTTCGTGAACCACGCCGTCCCGTAGATGCGCTGCAGCATCTGGCGGCGCTCGTCCCCCCGCCAGTAGGCGCCGGCGGCGTGCAGCAGCTTGAAGTGCGTGATCCGACCGGTGCTCGGCACGTGCGGACCGCGGCACAGGTCCACAAACGGCCCGTCGGTGTAGACGGAGATCACTTCGCCGTCGGCGAGATCCGCGATGCGCTCGAGCTTGAGCGGGTCGTCCTTGAAGCGCTGCTTGGCTTCCGCGCGCGAGACTTCCTCCCGGACAAAGGGGTAATCCGCCTTCACAACCTCCACCATCTTCTTTTCAATCGCCTCCAGATCCTCCGGCCCGAAGGGCCTTTCCACCTCGAAGTCGTAGTAAAACCCGTCTTCTATCGGCGGCCCGAAGCCGATCTTGGCGTGCGGGAACAGCTGTCGCACCGCCGTGGCGAGGACGTGCGCCGAGGAGTGCCGCAGCACGTCGAGCGCCTGCGAGTCCTTGTCGGTGAGGATGGTGACCCGCATCCCGTCGGCGAGCGGACGGGACAGATCCCAGACTTGGCCGTCCACGCGCACGGCGAGCGCAGCTTTCGCCAGGCCCGCGCCGATCGCCCGGGCCAGGTCCGCGCCCGTGGCGCCGGCGGGTAGCGCCCGCGCGCTCCCGTCGGGGAGCGTGACGCGGACTTCGGAGGGCGACATCGGGTCAGTTGGCCGAATCGGCGGCCGCGCTGGGCGTCGTCCCGGTGAGCGGCGCGAGACGGGTGCCCTCGCGGAAATACAGCGTGACGGCGAAACCGATCAGCACCGCGATGGCGAGCCACCGGACAATGCGGCTCGGGGGCAGAGCGTCAGTTATCTCGGGCATCGGAGGGAATTCTAGCGATGCGTCGGACGGTCGGACAGTCGGACGGTCGGACCGTCCGCCCTCCGGCTGTCCGCCCATACGGCGCTTCTATATTAAGGAATGGTCACGCAGCCCTTCGAGCTTCCGCCGCAGTACGACCCGCGCGACGTCGAGCGCCCTCTGTACCAGCGCTGGCTCGACGCCGCGGTGTTCACCGCGCGCGCCGACTCGCCGAAGCGGCCCTATGTCATCGTCATCCCGCCCCCCAACGTCACCGCAATCCTGCACGTGGGGCACGGACTCAACAACGTCATCCAGGACGTGTTGATTCGCTTTGAGCGGATGCGGGGACGCGAGGCGGAATGGCTCCCCGGCACCGATCACGCCGGGATTGCCACCCAGAACGTGGTCGAGCGGGTGCTCGCGGACGAGGGGACGTCCCGCCTCGACATCGGGCGCGACGCGTTCGTGGCGCGGGTGTGGGCGTTCGTGCGCGAGACCGGAAACGCCATCCTGGAGCAGCTCAAGGTCATCGGCTGCTCGTGCGACTGGAGCCGCACGCGGTTCACGTTCGACGCGGCATACTCGCGCTCCGTGCGCGAAGTGTTCGTCCGCCTGTGGGAAGAGGGGCTGATCTATCGCGGGCACCGCGTGATCCACTGGTGCCCCCACTGCCTCACGTCGCTCTCCGATGAAGAGGCCGAGTTCGCCGAGGAGACCGGCACGCTCTACTACATCCGGTACCCGGTGAAGGGCGGGCCACAGCCCTTCCTTACAGTGGCGACCACACGTCCGGAGACGATGCTCGGCGACACCGCCGTGGCCGTGAACCCCACGGACCGCCGCCACGCCGGATTCATCGGGAAGACCGCGCGCCTTCCAATCGTCGAGGCGGAGATCCCGATCATCGCGGACGAGGCCGTTGACCCCAAATTCGGCACGGGCTTCGTCAAGGTGACGCCGGCGCACGACGCGAACGACTTCGAGATCGGGGTCCGGCACGGCTTGCCCATGCCGCTCATCATGAGCGAGGATGGTCGCATGGGGGACGAGGGACGGGGGACGAGGGACGGGGACCGCGTACCGGCGGAGCTCCGCGGGCTCGATCGCTTCGACGCCCGCAAGAAGATCGTGCAAATGCTGCAGGACCAAGGCCTGCTCGAGAAGGCGGAGCCGCACCAGCACGCCGTGCGCCACTGCTACCGCTGCGACACGGTGGTCGAGCCCCGGCTCTCCGACCAATGGTTCGTCAAGATGAAGCCCCTGGCCGAGCCCGCGCTGCGGGCATTCCGGACGGGGGAGGTGCGCCTCGTCCCCGAGCGGTGGGGCGCGACCTACGAGCACTGGATGGAGCACATCCGCGATTGGAACATCTCGCGGCAGCTGTGGTGGGGTCACCGCATCCCGGTGTTCACCTGCGTCAAGTGCGGTGAGCAATGGGCCGATCGCCAGGATCCGACGGCGTGCCGCAAGTGCGGCGGCCCGGTGGAGCAGGATCCCGACGTGCTCGACACGTGGTTCTCGTCGTGGCTCTGGCCGTTCGCGACGTTCGGTTGGCCCGACGAGACGCCAGACCTGCGCCGCTTCTACCCCGGCGACACGCTCGTCACGGCGCCCGAGATCCTGTTCTTCTGGGTGGCGCGGATGATCATGGCTGGCTTCCACTTCATGAAGCGAAAGCCGTTCACGACCGTGTACCTGCACGGCACGGTGCGGGACACCCAGCATCGCAAGATGTCCAAGTCGCTCGGCAACGGCATCGACCCGCTCGATGTAGTGCGCCTGTTCGGCGCGGACGCCCTGCGCTGGACCCTGATTGCAGGGAGCGCGCTGGGCGCGGACGTGATGCTCGATCCGAACGACCTGGAAGGCGCGTTCGCCCCGGGACGGAACTTTGCGAACAAGCTGTGGAACATCGGCCGGTTCGTGCTGGGGCAGCTGCCCGCGACCGTGGCTCCGATCGAGCGGATCGATCGGGGGACGCTGACCCTCGCGGACCGCTGGATTCTCTCGCGGCTTCAGGCGACGATCCGTGAGGCCACCGCCTCGATCGAGCAGTTCCGGCTCGACGAGGGTGCGAAGCGGTGTTTCGAGTTCGTGTGGAGGGAGCTGGCCGACTGGTATGTGGAGGCGGTGAAACCGCGCCTAGCGGCTGGCCTGGAAGCGGGGCCCCCCTCCGCAGCAGCCCAGCGGGCACCCGCTGCTCTGGGGGGCCCCGCTTCCAGCTCCAGCCGCGCGACGGCCCACGCCGTGCTCGCCTACTGCTTCGACACCGCCGTGCGACTCCTCCACCCCGTGGTGCCGTTTATCAGCGAGGAACTGTGGCAGAAGCTGCCGGGGCGAGCAGCGGGTGAATTGCTCGCGGTCGCCCCCTGGCCTGAGCCCCGCCCGCAGCTCGACGAGCCCAAGGCCGAGGCGCAATTCGAGCGGGTGATGCAGGTGATCGAGAAGATCCGCGCCATCCGCGCCGATTACCGGGTGGCGCCGAAGACGCGGCTCAGCGCCACGCTCGTGGCCCGCGGCACGGACGAGCCGGAGGCGTTCCGGAGCGAACGCGAGACGATCATGCGGCTGGCGCAGCTCGAACGGCTGTCGTTCGACGGACAGCCGACTGGCGTCGGGGCGCACGCCGCCTTCGGCGACGGCAGCGAGGTGTTCGTCGCGCTCGAGGGGGCGATCGACGTCGGCCAGGAGTGCCGGCGCCTCTCCACTGAGCGGGAGCGCCTGCACCGACAGCTGTCGGGCCTCGCGGCCAAACTGTCGAACGAAAACTTCGTCGCCCGGGCGCCCGCCGCGGTGGTCGCCCGGGAGCGGGAAAAGGAGCGCGAGTGGCGGTTCCAGCGCGACGTGCTGGACGGCAAGCTCAAGTCCCTGGGCTGCTCCTAGCCGTGGCGCTGGGCGCGTGCGCGAACATGGCGGCGCCCCCCGGCGGCCCGCCGGACTCGCTGCCGCCGCGCATCCTCGTCGTCCACCCGGAGTCGGGGGCGGTCGTGCGGGACCTGAGCGGCGCCGCGGTCATCCAATTCGACGAGGTCATCGACGAGATGGCCGGGAGCGCCGCCGCTGGCGCGGGGACGGTTGGGGGGATCGGGCGGCAAGTCATTCTGTCGCCGGTCGCGGGAGACGTCGATGTCTCGTGGCACCGGAAGTCCATTCACGTGAAGCCATCCGAAGGGTGGAAGCCGGGCCGCGTCTACCATCTCGAAGTGCTCCCCGGGATCGTGGACCTGAGCCGCAACGCCACGAAGCAGGGTGCACTGGTCGTCTTCTCGACCGGCCCCGCCCTGCCCCACGCCGCGATCTCAGGCACTGCGCTCCAGTGGGTGGAGCAGCGCGCGCTCGGGCGTGCGGTGGTCCGGGCCGCGCGGCTGCCGGACACCGTGGCATATGTCACCCTCGCGGACTCGGCGGGCGGGTTCGCGCTCAGGGACGTGCCGTCGGGCCGCTACCGCGTGCTCGCGATCCAGGATCAGAACAGCAATCGCCAGCTGGACCCGCGCGAGGCGTTCGATTCGGCGACGGTGACCGTGGATTCGAGCGCGCGGGTGGTGCTGTGGGCCTTTCCGCACGATACCGCGGGACCGAGGCTCCGGAGCGCGGAGCCGGTGGACTCGTTTGCGTTCCGACTCACGTTCGCCCAGCCGCTCGATCCCTACCGGACCCTCGACACCGCGCGCGTGCACCTGTTCGCGCTCCCCGACACGACGATCGTAAGACTCGAAGGGGTGTGGACCGGGGCCGGGTACGATTCGATTCAGGCGCGCGCACGCTCTGTCGCAGACTCCCTGCGACGGGCGAGCGACACGACGGCGCGTGCCAAGGCGCCAGCGCCGCCGGATACCACGCGCGCTCGCCCCGACACTAGTCGCATCCGCCAGCTGCTGCGCCAGCGCCCTGCCCCGAGCGACCGCTTCGTCGCGCGCGCAGTCCCCCAGCTTACGCCCGGTGCCAAGTACCTGGTGCGCGTCCGCGGCGCGACGAACCTCACGGGCGCCGCGGCGGACGGCCAGGCGGTGCTCCAGGTCCCCAAACCCGCGCCCTCCCCCCCAGCGCGCGACACAACCCGGGCCCGCCCCGGCGCGAAGCCGCCATGAGCGATCCCCGCCGCACGCTCCCGGCGGTGGACGCCCTCCTCGCCGAGCCCGATGTCGCAGCGCTGCTGGCGACACACCCGCGGGCGCTCGTCGTGCGGGCGGTCCGCGACACGCTCGAGGCGGCGCGGGCGGATGGCGGCGCCGTGCCGCGCGCAGGGTGGCCCCGGGCGATCGCCGCGCGGGCGGCGCGCCTCGCGGCGCCGTCGCTCGCGGGCGTCGTGAATGCCACGGGCGTGGTGCTGCACACGAACCTTGGCCGCGCCGTCCTCGCCCGCGCCGCCGCCGACGCACTCGCCCGCGTGGCCGCGGGATACGTCGCGCTCGAGTACGACCTGGAGCGGGGCACTCGGGGCTCACGTCACCGGCTGTGCCGCGACCTCCTCGTCGAGCTGACGGGTGCGGAGGACGCCCTCGTGGTGAACAACGCAGCCGCTGCGCTGCTGCTCGCACTCTCCGCGCTGGCGCGCCGGGGCGAAGCGATCGTCTCCCGCGGCGAGCTGATCGAGATCGGCGGCCAGTTCCGCATCCCCGACATCCTCGCCCGCTCGGGCGCGACCCTGATCGAGGTCGGAACCACGAATCGCACCCACCGGGACGACTACGTTGCCGCCATCGGCCCCGCCACGCGCCTGCTCGTGAAGGTGCATCGCTCCAACTTCCAGGTGACGGGGTTCACCGCCGAAGTCGGCGCGGTAGAGGTCGCCGCGGTCGGGCGCGCGCGCCACGTGCCGACGCTGTACGACCTCGGGAGCGGGCTGCTCCTCGATCTCAGTCCTTGGGGACTGTCCGGGGAGCCCGGCATCCGTGACGCGGTGGCGAGCGGCGTGGACGCCGTAGTGTGCAGCGGCGACAAGCTGCTCGGCGGCCCCCAGGCCGGCATCCTGCTCGGCAGCGCGGCCGTGGTGGCGGCCTGTCGGGGCGACCCGATCGCCCGCGCGGTGCGTGCCGACAAGTTCACGCTAGCCGCCCTGGAAGCGACGCTCGCCCTGTACCGGGACCCGGAGACGGCGAGGCGAGAGATACCAGTCCTCAAGATGCTAACCGAAGACGTCGAGGAAATACGTCGAAGAGCAGAGGCGTTGAGAAGAGGCGTTGGGGAGGTCGCGGAGGTCGTGGAGGGTGAGTCCGAGGTAGGGGGCGGCTCTTTCCCCGGCGCCAAGCTCCCTACGTGGCTCGTCCGGCTCGTCCCTGACACCCAACACCTGACACCTGACACCTTGGAAGCGCGGCTGCGGGAAGGCGATCCCCCGGTCGTTGCCCGCATCGAGGCCGACCGGGTCGTGCTCGACGCGCGCACCATTCTTCCTTCGCAGGAAGACGTCGTGATTCGGGCGGTGCGCCGCGCCGTCGATGGGTGACGCCCGCGCGGTGTTTCTCGACCGCGACGGCACGATCCTGGTCGATCCAGGCTACCTCCACGAGCCGGGGCGCGCGCGGCTCTTCCCCGGTGCCGCCGAGGCGATCCGTCGCCTCAACGAGGCGGGCTTCCTGGTGGTGACGGTGAGCAACCAGTCCGGGATCGCGCGCGGGATGTTCGACGAGGCAGCGTACGCCGCGGTGCAGCGCCGGCTCGCCGAGCTGCTCGCGGCACGCGGCGCGCATCTCGACGCGTCGTACTTCTGTCCCCATTACCCCGAGGTGAGCGGCCCCTGCGAGTGCCGCAAACCCGGACTCAAGCTGTTCCGCGAAGCGCAGACCGCTCTCGGGATCGACTTCGCGCGCTCGTTCTTCGTGGGCGACCGCTTGAGCGACGTCGAGCCGGCCCGGGCCGTCGGCGGGCGCGGCGTGCTGGTCGAGACTGGACGCGGCGCGGAACACCGCGCGCAGGCGTGCGTACTCGGCGTCCCCGTCGTGCCCGACCTCGCGGCCGCCGTCGAGCAGATTGTGCGCGCGCCATGAGGCGGCGAGATTTGCTGCTCGTTATGACCGGCTGTGCGCTGACCCCGGTGCTGTGCGCGCAGCGACCGCCGGCGGGCACGATCGCCGCGGGCCAAACGATCCAGAGCCGGCTCAAGAAGAGCGACCTGCTATTGCCCCGGGACAGCACCTACGCCAAGGAGTGGGTGATCGACGCCACTGAGGGTCAGGTCGTCACCATCGATCTCGCGTCGGACAGCCTGGACGCCTACCTGATCGTCTACGGGCCGGGGCTGCCGCGCGACGTGCAGGATGACGATTCGGGGGGGAACTGCAACGCGCGCCTCACCCTGCGATTCCCGCGGAGCGGAGCGTACCACATCGCCGTGACGAGCACCGAGAAGCGTCAGGCGGGACCGTTCACGCTCAGCGTGGCGAGCGGCGCCAGGCCCAAGTCGCTGTCGCGCTGTCGCCGCAACCGCTGACTCCCTCTCCGCCCCGTCCCGTCGCTGCGGTCGCCGTCCTCGTCTCGGGCGGCGGCACCAATCTCCAGGCGCTGCTGGACGAGCTGCCGCGCGGTGTTCCCTCCGCTCGCGTGGCACACGTCGTCTCGAGCCGCCCCGACGCCGGCGCCCTGGAGCGCGCCCGCCGCGCCGGCGTGCCGACGACCGTCCTCGCCGACCCCGGCGACGCGGACGAGCTGCTCCGCGCCCTCGCCGGCGCGGACCTCGTGGTGCTCGCGGGTTACATGAAGCGCGTGCCGCCTGCCGTCGTCGCCCGGTTTCGCCTGCGCATGATTAATATCCACCCGGCGTTGCTCCCCGGGTTCGGAGGCGCGGGCATGTACGGCCGCCGCGTCCACGAGCAGGTGCTCGCCACTGGTGCCACCATCTCGGGCGCCACGGTGCACTACGTAGACGAGGAGTACGATCACGGACCGATCATCGCGCAGTGGCCGGTCCCGGTCCTCGCGGGCGACACGCCCGAGACGCTCGCCGCGCGCGTACGCGAGGTCGAGCATCGCCTGTTGCCGCTGGTGGTCACGGAGCTCGCGCGGAGGGGAGTGCCGCAGGTGCCCGTGCGCCTTTCCGCAGTAGGGTCGGCATTCGTCGCGGGAGACAGCGTTGGGATCGAATTCGGCGGTTAGGCGGTTGGGCGGTTTGGCGGTTGGAACGGCCGCGGCAGTCTTTCTAACCGCCTACCCGCCTGCCCGCCTACCCGCCCAGGGAAGCGGGGTGGAGGGGTTGGCGTTCCGCTTCGCCTCCATGACCGCCGTCACGGGTTACGAGCAGGCGATGGGCGACTCGCTCCTCGCCCTCCTGCCCGGCAGCACGCGCGACCGACAGGGCGACGTGACGCTCGTCCTCGGGCACGGCGCGCCGCGGCGGCTGGTCGCCTGCGCGCTCGACGAAGTGGGGTACGTGGTCGGGGGGATCACCGACGCCGGGTACCTCACGCTGCGGCGCGTCGGCGCACGCGTCGCCTATCCGCTGTTCGACCAGCAGCTCGAGGGCCAGCGCGTGACCGTGTTCGGCGCGAGGGGAGCCCTACCCGGCGTCGTCGCCGTCAGGTCCGTGCATCTCACGCGCGGACGCGGGGGGGCGCCGGAAGCTCCCTTCACCGTCGACAACGCCTACGTTGACGTGGGCGCGACCACGCGCGCCGAGGCCGAAGCCCTGGGCATCGCGCTGCTCGCTCCCTTGTCTCTCGCGAAGCGGCCCGTGGTCTACGGAGACCGTCTGCTCGCGGCCCCGGCGGCCGGCCGGCGCGCAACCTGCGCCGCGCTCGCGGCGGCCGCCACCGCGCAGCCCCACGTGCGGGGCACGGTCGTGGTCGCCTTCACCGTGCAGAGCCTTTACACGAGCAACGCGGGGCTCGGCGCCGTGAAGGCGCTGCAGGGACCGTTCGCCGAAATCAAGCAGCCCAGCCTCCCGACTCGCTATCCCGACACGGCGATCGAGACCGTCGCGCTCACGGACGCGGCAGCACTCGCGCGGCAGCTGGTGGCGTGGATGGAGGGGAGATGAAGTTCGGAACGATGGAAGGACGGAAGGACGGAAGGTTCGTGCTGATGCTCATGACGTCCCTTCTTTCCGTCCTACCGTCCTTCCGTCTTTCCGCCCAAGACTCCTCCCGCATCTCCGAGGTGCAATCCGTTCTTTCCCCGCTGACGGAAGCCTACGGCGTCTCCAGCGCCGAAGGGCCGGTGCGGGAGGCCGTGCGGCGGCTGCTTCCGGCCTGGGCGCAGAGCGAGACCGACACCGCCGGCAACCTGTGGGTGCGGGTCGGCCGCGGCGATCCTGTCGTCGTCGTCATCGCGCATCTCGACGAGATCGGCTTTCTGGTCACGAACGTGCGCGCGGACGGCGCCCTCGAGCTCAAGGCTCAGGGAGGATTCTTCACATCGCTGTACGAGGCGCAACCCGCCCTGGTGCACGGCGACCGCGGGGATGTGCCGGGGGTCTTCCTCCCGCGCGACAGCGGCTTCGCGCGCCATCAGCCTCCCGCCCTCCTGGTCAGCGTCGGCGTGGGATCGCCCGAGGCCGTGCGCGCCCTGGGGGTGCGGGTGGGGAGCACCGTGACAATGCCGAAGCAGTTCGCGCGGCTCGCGGGGTCGCGCGCCACCGGCCGCTCGTTCGACGACCGCGTGGGCTGCACCGCCCTGTTGCTCGCGCTTCGCCACCTCGACCGCGCGAAGTTGCGGCATCAGGTAGTGTTCGTGTTCAGCGTGCGCGAGGAGATCGGCCTCGAGGGTGCGGCCGCCACCGCCGCGGCGCTCGGGACGACCGTGAAGCGCGTGCACGCGGTCGACACCTTCGTCTCCGCCGACTCACCGCTCGAGCTCGAGAACTTCGCCGTCGCTCCGCTTGGCGCCGGAGCCGTCGCCCGCGCCCTCGACAACTCCTCGATCACGCCCCCCGCCGAGGTGGACTCGCTTGTCGCGCTCGCGCGCGCGCGCGGCGTGAAGCTCCAGGTCGGGACGACGAATGGCGGCAACGACGGCTCGATGTTCACCCCCTACGGCGCCGTGGACGTGGCGATCGGGTGGCCGCTGCGCTACTCGCACTCCCCCGCCGAGCTGGTGGACCTGCGCGACGTCGCAAGCCTCGCCGACGTCGTGCGGGCGGTGGCGGAGGAGTGGTGAGAGCGCTGTTGTCGGTCTCGGATAAGCGCGGCATCGCGGACTTCGCGCGTGCGCTCGCGGAGCTGGGCTGGGAGATCGTCTCGACGGGAGGAACGGCCGACGCGCTACGCCAGGCCGGCATCGCCGTGATCCCGATCGAGCAGGTCACGGGATTCCCCGAGATCATGGACGGGCGCGTGAAGACGCTCCACCCCAAGGTGCACGGCGGACTGCTGGCCCGACGGGGCCACGCGGGAGACCGCGCGGCGCTGGCGCAGCACGCCATCACGCCGATCGATCTCGTCGCCGTCAACCTCTACCCGTTCCGTGAGACGGTCGCGCGTCCCGGCACAACGTTCGAGCAGGGGATCGAGCAGATCGACATCGGCGGCCCGTCAATGCTCCGCTCGGCGGCGAAGAACCACGCCGACGTGATCGTCGTGGTGGATCCGGACGATTACGCCCGAGTGATCGCCGAGCTCCGCGCCGGGGGCGTGACCCCGGAGCTGCGCCGGACCCTCGCCACGAAGGTGTTCGCCCACACCGCGGCGTACGACGCCGCGATCCTGGACTACCTGGCGCGGGACGGCGACGCGCTGCCGCCCTCGCTCACGCTCGTGCTCGCACGCCAGCAGGCGCTGCGCTATGGCGAAAACCCGCACCAGCGCGCCGCGCTGTACGCGACCGCCGAGCCCGGGATCCGCGAGCTGCGCCAGCTCCACGGCAAGGACCTCTCCTTCAACAACCTGCTCGATCTGGACGCCGCGGTGACCGCGGTGGCGCCCTGGTCGGGTATGGGGAAGGACCGGGTGGCCTGCGCGATCATCAAGCACACGACGCCGTGCGGCATCGCGCTCGGACGCACGCCCGCGGAGGCGTACACCCGCGCGCTCGCGACCGATCGCACTTCCGCGTTCGGCTCGGTGATCGCCTTCAACACGGAAGTGGACCGCGCGACGGCCGACGCGATGCACGAGCTGTTCGTCGAGGTGGTCGTCGCGCCGCGGTTCCGGGAGGACGCCCTCGCCCGGTTCAAAGAGAAGAAGAACCTGCGAGTCGTGACGCTCCCCTTCGCCGCGCCGGCGGGGTGGGACTTGAAGCGAATTCGGGGCGGCTTCCTGGTGCAGGAGCGGGCCCGGCCCGAGGCTGCGATGGACGAACGACAGTGGAACGTCGCGACGCGGCGCGCGCCGGCCGAGGCCGAGTGGCGCGACCTGCGCTTCGCATGGGCGGCGGTCGGGTCGGTCAAGTCGAACGCCATCCTGCTGGCGCGCGACGAGGCCGCGATCGGGATCGGCGCAGGTCAGATGAGCCGGGTGGACGCATCGTTCCTCGCCGTCCACAAGGCGCGCCGGGAGGGCCACGATCCAGCGGGCGCCGTGTTAGCTTCTGACGCGTTCTTTCCGTTCCCCGACGGGGTAGAGGAAGCGGCCCAGGCGGGTGTGCGGGCGATCATCCAGCCGGGCGGCTCGGTGAACGACGCCCCGGTCATTGAGGCCGCCGACCGGCATGGCCTGGCGATGGTGCTGACCGGCCTGCGCCAGTTCCGTCACTAAATACCCGGGACCCATGGACGAGACCCTGGAGCAGAAGCCGCCGTACGTGATGGCCGGCGTGGTCGCGCTGGGCGCGCTGTTGCTGTATGTCGCCACGCTCGCGCCGACGACGCAATTCTGGGACACCTCCGAGTACATCGCGGCGTCGTACGTCCTCGGTATCCCGCACCCGCCCGGGAACCCGCTGTTCGTGTTGCTGGCGCACACGTGGGGGCTGATCCCTTGGGTGACGGCCTACGCCGAGCGGGTCAATCTGTTCGCCGCGTTCACGAGCGCCGTCGCGGCGGGGTGCTGGTTCCTGATCGGCGAGCGCTGGCTCCGGCCCATCGTCCCGATGGTCTGGCCCCGCCGGCTCGCCGCGCTCGCGGCCGCGATCTGCTCGGCGGCCGCGTTCACGGTGTGGAACCAGTCGGTCGTGAACGAGAAGGTGTACACGGTGAGCCTCTGCTCGATCGCGGTCGTGCTGTGGCTCGTGGTGCGCTGGGGTGATCAGCCGACCGCGGACCGGCGCGATCATTACATCCTCGCGATCGTCTACCTGCTCGCCCTGACCGCGACGAACCACTTGATGGGCCTGCTCGTAGCGCCCGCGGTGCTGGCCTACATGGTGACCGAGGAGCCGGTACAGGAGCACGTCGTTCGCTTGCTGGTGACGGGATTCGTTCTAGGCGGAGCGTACGCCGTGTTCTGGGCGTATAGCGATCCTCACGGAACCGCGCTTCGGGTCGGGGCAATCGCGATCCTGACCCTGGCGGGTTGGGTCGCGAATCGAACCGGGCACCTGCGGTTCGCGGGACTCGCGCTCGGGGTGGCGGTCGTCGGGGTGAGTGTGTGGGCCTACCTGCCGATCCGGGCGCACTTCTACCCCCCCATCAACGAAGGCGAGCCGACCACCTGGGACGCGCTCAAGGCGGTGCTGAACCGCGAGCAGTACGGGAAGCCACCGCTGACCGAGCGGCAGGCAACGTTATTCGCTCAGATCGGCATGTGGCTCCAGTACTTCAGCTGGCAGTGGGGCCGCGATTGGAGCCCATCGATCCAGCGGGGCCTGGCGGTGATCTTCGGCTGCATCGGACTGCTGGGCGCCTGGCGCCAGTGGAAGGCCGACAAGCGCGCGGCACTCGCCATGACCGCGCTCATGGTAACGCTGACGTTCATCCTGATCTTCTACCTCAATTTCAAATACGGCTTCTCGCAGTACCCCGACCGGCCGCAGCTCGCGCGTGAGGTACGCGAGCGCGATTACTTCTACATCGCGTCGTTCGCGCTGTGGGGCGTGTGGGTGGGGATCGGTTTGGCGACGTTGATGGAGTGGGGACGGGAGTGGCTCGCAGAGCGGGAGCCGAGCGACGAACGGCGCTGGCTATTCATGACGCCCATGCTGCTCCTGGCCATCGTGCCGCTCGCCGGAAACCGCCTCACTGCCTCGCCCAGGAGGTGGAGGGCATCCGCAAGGATGTCGTGGTGCTGAATCTTTCGCTCGGCAACACCGACTGGTACCTGCGTCAGATGCAGCGCCGGTCGGTGTTCTCGTTCGACTCAGCTACGGCGCCCGCGGTGTACCGCGGCCGGTCGTGGCCCCGGCCCACCGGCCGCGTGCTCAGCTTCTCCGACGACCAGCTCGCCGCGCTGCAACCGTACTACGTGCTCGAGCAGAAGACGGTCGTCAAGCTGGGGACGATCGCGACGTCACTCGACCCCCAGCTGCTCGGCCGCCAGTACCTCGAGCGGGCCGACATCGTCGTGCTCCAGGCGATCAAGGACCAGGAAGGGAAACGGCCATTCTATTTCTCGCGTACCGTGGGACTCTACGCCGACCAGATGGGGCTCACGGGGTACCTCGAGGGACAGGGCTTCGCGCGCAAGCTCCACTACGCGCCGATCGCGCCGTCCGACAGCATGCTGGTGGTGGGGCAGCTCGGCTTCGTCAACGTGCGCCGCACCAATGCCCTGCTGTTCGACGTGTATCACGCCCACACCGCCGCCCGATCCCGGCCCCGTGGGTGGCTCGATCGGCCGTCGGAAGGCATCCCGGCGCTGTATGGGTTGATTTACCAGGCGATGGGACAGGCGCTCAAGTCGAGAGATCCCCAGCTCTCAAGCCGGGCGCTCGCGCTCGCGGATTCGGTGTTCAACAACACCAGCTACGCCGAGCGATAGGTTTGGCGGGTTGGTGGCTTCGTCGTACCTACCCGTCTACCCGCCTACCCCTCTACCCGTCTATGTTGTGTCCGGGAGGGCTGGCCGAACGGCTAAGGCACCGGTCTTGAAAGCCTAACCAGCGTTTTGCGTCCCGTGGCGTTCCGTTGCATCCCGTTGTCCCAACACCCGCTTCGCCGTTCCTCCCGTTGCGTCTCGTCGCGTCTGATTGCACCTGTTTATCCCGGTCTGTGGGCAGAATGTGGGCAGCGTGCTGGGGCCTTGCGCGTCCTAAGCCATCATGCCAGCTTTCTGGCATGACTCCACAACAGCGGAAGCCCATATCGGACGCCAAGCCCCTAGTGCTGCTCTCGGTCCGAGTGCCCGCCGACCTGCACCAGCGGTTGAAGTTGCGCGCGGTGCGGGGCCGCATCCCTATTCAACGCCTCGTCGAGCAGGCTCTGCGGGACCTGCTGCGGCAGAAGGAGTAGCCCCCATGCCCCGTCATTCCGGGAACGTCCGCCGCCACGGTCGCGGCTTTGAAGTCCGATTGTGCGTCGCCGGCACGCGCCACAGTTTCACGCTCCGCTGCGAGGACGTGCGGGAGGCGCAGACGTGGGCCAAACAGAAGGAGGCCGAGCTAGCGCGCCAAGCCGACCGCCACGGCCCAGGGCGGCCGACCGCGGTGCGCGTGAGCGAGCTACTGACGCAGTTCGAGCGCGACGAGATGCCCGCCAAGGCCGCCGGCACGATCGCTAGCTACGCCGATTCCCTCAAAGCAATTCGCGCCTATTTCGTGAACGAGCTAGGCGATCTGCGGGTGGATCGGGTGACGCCCGCGCACGCGAACGTGCAGGGACGACGCTTGGGCCGCTCTTGTGGACTTGCTCTTACGGTTCCGCGTGGCGCTCGCAATGCCGCGGACGGTCCGCTGGTTCGATTCACAAGGGGCTGGATTCTCAGGTGAGGCCGCCTCCGTTGGGGTGGTAACTGAGAGGTAGCCCCGCGATGATGGATCTGACGAAGGAGGGGACCATGGACTATGCAACCTTCAAGCACAGCGTGGCGCTGAGGGCGCTCAACATCGTCGTCGCGGCAACGCTCGCCACCGCGCGGCCGTGCTCCTCACAGGTAAGGGTAGAGTTCACGCCGTTTGCGGGCGCCTACGTGCCGACGTCAGCGCGCCTTTGGCCCGCACCCGGCACTAACTGCACTCTTCAAGTCGTTAGTGGCGTCCCGAACTTCTGCGACGGGACAATGAGACAGGAGACGAGCCCTGCCGTAGGAGGGCGGATCACCGCATGGTTAAACAACCGGACCGGAATTGACCTGTCGGTGGGCTATTCAGGCAGTCGAGCAAGAGTGCCCAGTACCTCCCTGCGCGACACGTCTGCAAGCATCGTCGCAGGGAGCGCCCGGGTCTTGGTCAACCTCACGCCGCGCATGGTACGCACGTCGTTCTACGTCGCGGCTGGCGCCTCGTTCGTCGCTCACGGCGGTGACGCGTACGCCGCCCTGAACGCATCCCGACTCGCCTACGACGTCCTCATTGGGAGTACTACCGGCTGGGGGCCGGTGCTCGGGGTGGTTACTCGTTTCATGCTCGCCCCCTCCCTTGCGATTCGGGCGGACCTCGAGGACCACCATTACAAGATCTCGGGAGGAGGGTTCCAGAACGATCTGGTCTTTTCGCTGGGACTCTCCGCGACGCTCCTTGGCCGTGGTAGAGCCGCGCGCTAGAACCCAACAGAGACAGAAACAGGGTCAACGCGGGCGTCGCTGCCTGTCAGGCGGCGAGTCGCCGCGGCTTGCCCCCTCTACGCCGGGTGGCGGGCGCGAGGGGGATGCAACTACTTTCCCTCCAGCACCTGTCGGCTGATCGCGGTTCGGGGCGCGCCATGTGGGCAGGACTGTGGGCAAACGGCCCCGAGCACGGGCGCGCCGACGGCGGAAGTTCCTGCGGTCGTTGGTTTTGGAGGGCTGGCCGAACGGCTAAGGCACCGGTCTTGAAAACCGG